>JBFXKH010000081.1:0-16419 GCA_050173995.1 Lysobacterales bacterium
GCCTTCCTCGCCCAGGGCCTCCCCGCCGATGCCTGCTTCTCCGATGCCTTCATCATGCAGCAGAAAAGCGGTGTTAGGTTTTAGGTTTTAGGTGTTAGGTGTTAGGTTTTAGGTTTTAGGTTTTAGGTTTTAGGTTTTAGGTTTTAGGTTTTAGGTGTTCGGTGTTCGGTGTTTAGGAAGGAACGTGGGTCGGGTCAAGAACGTAGGTCGGGACAAGCGCCGCAGGCGCGGACCCGACGATCTCAAACAATGCCGACGTAGGTCGGCTCAAGGCGCGCAGCGCCGGAGCCGACATCGCCACGCCAACCCCAGCCCGACCGTCCATCCCGTCAACCGAATGCTGGCGACTGGGAGCGCCGAGCACCAGCTCGGCAATGGCACCCCCAATCAGCACACCCACCGTTCCCAACGCCACGCCCGCCGCGCGCGAAGGATGGTGGGCCGGGTTGGCGGTTTCGTGGGTGTCCCTGGTTCGCTGCTGGTTATTTCTCAACCCAGCGCAACTGTGCGGGATCGAACAAAGCATAGGGCGTCAGTCGCTCGCCTTGTGGCTTGAGCAGTTGGAACTTGCCGACTTTCTCTCGCCCGACAAAAATGCAGCGGCCGTAGTGTGGATGCGCGGGGCCGTTGGCTTTGGCGACATCGGTCAGATCGCCCCAGCCGCGCTTACCTTTAACCTCGACCAGGGCGATGTTTTCTGCGCATTCGCGCCCTTTGAAGGCGACTACGAAATCGGGATGGAACGCGGCCCCGTCGTCCCAGCGGTACAGCGCCAGGCTGTGCGGCTTTCCCGATGGATTGCGGTGCCACCACAGCACCTCGTCACAGCGATCCAGCAGCTCGGCGATGTCGCGCTCGTCGTTGCTGTCGAAGTTGTTGGGCATCACGCCATAGGCGTTGCGGCGGGCGCTGGCGAGGCTTTCGGCGCTGCCCAGCACGCCAGGAAGTTCGATGTCGCGCTCGCCGACCTGCTGCATTCGCGCCAATTTGAATGCATTACGCAGCAACTCCGGGTGCCGAACCAGCACGATATCCAGAGCGCGGTCCAGCGACTCCTCGTCTTCGGGCACGGCGAAACCCGCATCGGGTAAACGCGCGCAAAAACGCTCGGTCAACGCCGTCAGCAAGGCCCGCGCGTCGACATCGAACAGGCCGATCTGGCGATCGACCTTGTGCGCCACTTGCCCGGCATCGAGCTGGGCCAACACATAGCTTTCGCGATCTTCACCGATGCCGGTAAACAACTCGGTCTCGACCCGCAGCAGCTTGGCCAAGGTCTGATGCATGGCGCCCAACACGGCGGGGGAGAAATCGACGTGATCGGCCACCCGCTGTTCGACCCGGCCCTCGACCGGCGGCAGATACTCGCTGACGATGCGGGGTGGCACGTCGTCGCGCAGACGGTAATTCAACTGGCGTGCGGCATCGCGGCTGAGCAACTGCGACAAGCCTCTGCTGGCGGTGTCGCCCCCGGGTGCTGGCGGTTGCGAGTCGTCCGCAAACAGGCCAAGTGCCGGGCCCCATTGCTGGGCTTCCTGAGCCAGCTCCAGCAGCGCCGGCGAGGCTGATTCAGCGCCGCCGAATTCGGGAGCTATGCCCTCCGCGCCAATCAGCAGACTGGCGGTTTCGCCGCTTCTAAGTACCTGCACTTCATGACGGGCACCGATGACTGTCACCACGGTCTGTGTCCCCAGCGTCGGCGCGTGTGTCGACAACGCATCGATCGCTTTGCCGGCCGAAAGCAGTCCTTCCTGTGCTTCGGCGTTGGCCAGAAACACAAAGCCGTAGTGAAGTTCCGGCGGCAGTTCGTGGCGTCCGCGCAATTGCGCATGCACGCGCATGATCCGGCCGATCACCTGGATGCCAAAATCCTTGTCGCGTGCGCCGCGCAATGCGGCCAAAGTAAACGCACGCGGTGCATCAAAGCCCAAGGCCACCGCCATCTTGAAAATCAGCACTTCGACCGTCGGGTCGTAGGCCAGCGCGATCAAATCGGGGTCGGGTTCCTTGGCGGTATGGATGCGCACCGCCGATTCAGCGAAACCCAATTCCCGCACCAGCAAGGCTTTGGCGTCCTGCATGGCCTGATTGCCATCGGGCACCTGCACCAGCATCAGCGGCGTCAGTGGCACGCCGTGGGCGGTCAACTGCTGTTGGATATGCCGATGCATCTGCGTGCATTGCTGCAAGGCATTGCGTTCGAAATCGACCAGTGCCGCGACATCGTTATCGGGCGCAATGAAGCGCACCACCTTGACTCCGCGCTTGAGCAGGCCGATATCGACGCCGGCTTGGCGGGCCACGGTGGCCCAGTCATCGGGGTCGCCGATGCGATAGCCAGTGTCGCGCTCGAACTGCAGCGCATCGGCATCGCGCGGGGTGGCGGTCATCATCAGCGCGTAGTCGGGTTTGAGCACGTCGGTGAAGAAAGTGCGCGCCTCCTTGGCCTTGTGGAAACCGTGATGCGCCTCATCGACCACGCAACCGATGCGCAGGCCCTGGGCACGAGCCAGCGTCAGCAGGTCGTCCAGTGATTGGCCGGAATCGCTGCGACTGCGCGCCAGACGGCCGCTCTGGTTGGCGGTGGCGACCGACTGCCAGGTGGTGACGAATACACCACCGGCACTGATGGTATCGAGCCTGCGATCGCTGTCGAGATCAAGCAGGCGCAAGGCCGGTGCTTGCAGACGCAGCACTTGGCGCGCCTGTTCCACCAGTCCGGCAAAAGGCGAGAACCAGAACCACAGCGTCGGCGTGGTCGGGTCGAAGCGCGCCAGGATTTCTGCCGCCATCAGGGTCTTGCCGGCACCGGTGGGCGCATACAGCACTACCGCGCCGTCGTGTTTGGCAACGGTCTGCCGCTGGCGCTCGCCGCCAGTGCCGGCGTCGGACAAGGCGTCGTAAAGCTCGCGCGCGGTCGTCAGGCGCTTGAGTACACCTTCAACCAGCGTGTCCTGGAAACCCAGCAAGGCCAAGGGGCCGCTCATGCGCGGGCTCCACCGAAGCGCAGACGCAATGATTCCGGAATCGGCCGGAACTCCACTTGCTCGGGCAGGCCGGTCAGGCGCTCCGGGGTCCAGGCGTACACGACCAAGGTTTTTCCGGGATGGTGTTTGCACCAGCCGGCCAGTTCGGACACCGACGCAGCGCGCCACTCGGGCAGGTAGGCCAGCGCGCTGTCGCGCTCATCGCGCAACTTCAGGGCGCTGCCGTGGGCCGGCTGCAGCGGGTAGTCGTGCAGCAATTGCAGGGCGTTCCAGATTTCCGCGTGGCCCAGTCGGCGCGCGAGCCGATGCCGCGGCAGGCGCCGGGCGCGCAGATAGGCGAAATTGCCGCCGAGTCCCGGCACCGCTTCGCCCTTGGCATTGCCGTACCCGGCCATCACCCGCCGCACCCGCTCGGCGCAGACGTCGCGGCACAGGTTCTTATCGGGCTGGTCGTCGGTGGCCTCGGTACTGCTGACCAGGATGAACTTGCGCTGGCCGCCGTCTTCGGCGTTGAGTTTGGCTACTGCGTGGGCGGTGGTGCCAGAGCCTGCGAAGAAATCAAGAACAACCGAATCTTTGTCTCCAACCACTCTCAGAACTCGCTCGATAAGCTCCACTGGTTTTGGCGTGTTGAAAAGATCTGCGGTCTGAAAAACATCCCGTAGAAAAGCTTTCGCTTGTCGCATTGTTGGCAGATCCGACCAGATCGTCGGCCAAGGTCGAGTCGGGTCGCTGGGAGCATATTCTCTTGTGTACGGTTCCCACACGAGACCCCCGAGCTTTTCTCGTTGTTTCCAGACCAAGGTACCATCTGTTATGTGCGCGGCTACGGCATCGCGCCCCTTCGCCCAACGAGCCTCTTCACCATTTTCGTGCAATGGAAAAACTTCTACACCGTCAGGTCCCGCGATGGGAAAGAACATGGTCGGCCGATCACGGCGAAGACTGTTTGCGCCATTCTTCTTTAGTAGGCGGTCTCGAAAGCGGCGGCCATCTTCCGCGCGTTGACCATAGGCTTCCACAATATCGGGCGCTTCCATTTGCACTAGGCGCAGCGCATCATTTCTCGCCGCGTAGCAAATCAAATATTCATGGTCAGGTGTCACAGCGACCTTGTTGTCGTTCGGGCTATCGACCTTGCGCCAGATGAACTGAGCCACAAATTTGTCTGACCCAAACACCCGATCCATCAACATCCCCAGCCGGAACATCTCGTTGTCATCGATGCTGACAAAGATCACGCCATCGTCGGCCAGCAGGTCGCGGGCCAGGGTCAGGCGGCGGTACATGAACTCCAGCCACAGCGAGTGGCGGAAGCGGTGGGTCTTGTCGACGAAGCGGTCGTTGTAGACGAAGTCGCGGTTGCCGGTGTTGTACGGCGGGTCGATGTAGATGCAGCGAACCTTGCCGGCATGGGTCATGCGCAGGTAGCGCAGGGCATCGTAGTTGTCGCCCTCGATGATCAGGTTGTCGTAGGGCGCATCGCCATGGCTGAGCGCGGCATCGAGTTCGAGCGCGACGAAGTCATCGTTGACGGCAGCATCGGCATCGATCTCGTCGCGTTCCCACACCAGCCCCAGTTGGCGCTCGGCATCGCGGCGCTGCAACAGACGGATTAACTGCTCGCGCGACAGGCTGTCGTACTTGCCCGGCGCTGCATCGCTCTGCACGGTTTCGCTGGTGATCGGCGACTGCTCGGCCAGCGGGGCGGGCGGTGGCGCAATCCAGCCCAACTCCAGCAGGCGATCCCACGCCAGCGCGATATGCTCGCGTGGCATCTGCCGACGCTTGCGTTCGTTCCAGGCATGGATGCGTTCGACCGCACTGTCGAGATCGTTCGCGGCTTCGTTGGCGGCGACCCAATGCACGGTCGCCAACAACTCCATGCCGTAGGGCGATTCATAGCCTTCGATCAGTTGGACCACGCGCGCCAAGGGCGCATCGTCCTGTCCGGCGGCACGGGCTGCGGCGAGAAACTGTTCGGCCGCTTCTTGCGCGCCGGGTAGCAGGGTGATGTCGGTGTCCGGCGCGTCGCTGCCTTCGCCCAGTCCTTGTGTGTAGTGGCCCTCAAAACGCTTGAGCACATGCCGCAGATTGTCGGCGTACGGGCCGTACGTGTGCTTGGCGTAGGCGAGCTTGAGATCGTCGCCTGCTGCTTGCAGGAAATACAGCAGCTTCTGTACTTCCAGCAAGCTGAGCTCGTACCCCATGCCGAGGTAAGTGGCGAGCACTTCGATCACCCGCGCCCGCGCCGGCGTCAGCGCCGGACGCGCCGTGCCAATGGGCTGTTCGGCGGGTGCCGGGGCACCTTCCGGCAAGTACAGATGCACGTCGACTTCGGGCAGCGCGGCGAAGGCGGCTTCGATGCGGGGCCGCACCTCGTGCCAGTCCAATCCGCCGAGACCGCAGCCCAGCGGCGGCAGCGCAATCGAGCGAATGCCACGGCTGCGGACTTGCTGCACCAGATCGGCGAGGCCAGTGTCGATGTCGGCCAGCCGCGACTTGCCGCGCCAATGGCGCTTGGAAGGAAAATTGACGATGTAGCGCGGATTGAGCAGCCCGCCGCGTTCGATCACCTGCACCCGGCCCGCTTGCAGTTCGCCATTGCGGCAGGCGGCCTGGTAAGGCGGCAGGATTTCCGGAAACGCGCGGGCGAACTGCAAGGCGATACCCTTGCCCATGGCGCCCTCGGTATTAACCGTGTTCACCAGCGCCTCGGCGTCGGCGGTGAGCAGGTTGCCCCGGCGGTAAGTAATCATCGGTAGTACCAATCCTTGTGGATCTCGATGGCGGGGCGATGCGCTTGCCCTGCCAAGTGTTGCGCAACCCGGTCGGCGATGTTTGCACCGATCACGCCAATGCGCGCGATGGCGGTCCAGGGCAGCCGCTGCCAGACCAGAAATTCGGCCTGTTTGCGGCGCTTGCGGTCATTGTCCTCCGGCGTGTCGTGCCATGACCAGCTGTTGATCACATCCCAGGGCAATTTCGAGAATCCGCTGGTGCCGGCATAGACCATGATCGGCCGGGTCGCGGCATTGCCGTCGGTGTGCACGCAAGCGACATCGGCCGCTAGCGATTCGGCCTCAAGCACCAGATGCAAAACCTGCTCCTGTCCACCGGGATAGTTCTGCACCTTTCCGCCGTGGATCGCATACAGCATGGGCGAGCGCGGGCAGAAATAGAACGGCACGTAGTCCGCCACGACGCCGCCGGGAGGTATCGGAATCGCCACGGTCGCGCGCCGCTGCTTGATGTTGCCGTGGGCGATGTTGCACGGCTTCAAACCTGCACGTTGGATTTGCGTATCGGCCAATAATTCGCCTCGGGCCACGATGTCGGGCAGATTGTCCAGGTGGGTGATGTGGTAGATCGCCGTCATGGTCCCAGCGTCAGTGGCGGGTCGGTGGGCAGGGCCATGCCAGGAATTCGGGCAACGGCAGGACGCGGTCGGGCGGTATTCGATACCCAGCGCGTTACCCGAACCGAACCGCTGCCAGCAGAACACCAGGGCCTTGCCTTGCTTGCCGCCGATGTCTGGAGCATAGGAAATTCAAACGTCCTTTTTGGGCAGTCTAGGCAGTCGCCGGAAGCGGCGCAAGCGCACGTTTGGCGCGGTTTGACGCGGTTTGACCATGGTTGGGGCGCCATCGCAGTGTCTGGCGGGTGGTTGAAACGATACCGGGCGATCCGGCGGCTCGTGGATCGTGGCCAGCCGCACCCGGTCGCTATTCTCCGGGTGTCGCTCGAACGCATGAATGCGCAGCAGGTCGGTGTAGAGATAGATCAGTCCCAGGCGCCGCGTTCCTGATCCATGGCAGCTGCGATCGCGGCCTTCGACCGCCGCAACCGGTTCGGCAGCGGGTGCGCTTCGAGCCAGGCGACGATGCCGCCTTCGATCAGTTGGGCGCGGGTCTCCACCTGCTTGCCGACCGGGATCAATCGGGCCACGGGTTGGCCACGCTTGGCGATCACCACGTCCACGCCGGCCTGTGCGGCCTTGACCAGGGCCGACAGGCGATTCTTGGCATCCAGCATGTTGATCTGCATTGCGGTTCTCGAAGGCTTGCCCAAGTTCAATGCCAAGCTAGCAAGTCTGGCAAAGTTAGCCAAGTACGCTGCCGACAGCACGGCGGTGGCAGAGGGGTAGCCCAGGGATGGCCGAAGGCGGTGCCTGCAGAATGTTCGAAGCGCCAAGGACGTAGGTCGGGTCAAGCGCCGCAGGCGCAGACCCGACGATCTCAAACATTGCAGCGCCGCCGACCCAATCGGCGCCGCCGCGCGGCGGCGCCGATCCGGGGCTGCTCAGTCTTCGAAGCCATGCACGAAGATCAGCGGCGAGGGCGGCACGCAACGCGCGATCCGGCCGATGTTCTCGGCTGGGATCGCGCCGTTGGATTCTTCGTCGACGATGAAATCGATATCGCCGCCGAAATACACCTTGGGGCCGCTGCCGTCGTCGTACTCGGCCAAGGAGTTGATGCCGATTCCGAACCCGGCCATGCTCTCGTTGGGTTTGCCGAAGCGGCTGAGCGTATTGCCGTCCCAGCGCAGGATGCTGCGGTCCACCGGCTTCAGCGGCGCACCATCGAAGTCGGCGTATCCGCCTCCGCCGCTGGCGGGCGCGATCCACAGCGCCGGCCCCTGGCCATCGTCCAGCACCGCCATGGCCGTCACAAACGAGGTCAGATGGCCATAGGATTGAAACTGCTGGCCGTTCCAGCGCAGCAGGCTGCCGGTCACCGGGGTACCGTCGGCGGGCGTGACGTCGCTCATGTAAAGCGCCGGTCCACTGCCGTCGTCGAACGCCACCATGTGCTGGGCAAAGCCGAAAACCCCGGCACCGACCGCCGACCAGGCCTGGCCGTTCCATTTGGCCAGGTGCAGCGCGGGTACCCCGGCAACCGCCCGGATCGAGCCGGCGATGTACAGGGCCGGGCCGCTGCCATCATCGTAGACGGCCATGCTGGAAATCGCTTCCTCCGAGGTCGTGTCGTCATCCGGGGAGCCGATCGAACTCCAAGCCTGGCCGTCCCAGCGGGCCAGTCCATTGACCGCGATGCCGTCGGCACTATTGAAGTTGCCGGACGCGTACAGGGCGGGGCCGTTGCCGTCGTCGTAAACCATCAGTTTGCGCACCACGAGGACGCCGTTGCCATTGAAGGCCAGGCCGGTCTGGCCGACGTTGGACCACTGGCTGCCGTCCCAGCGGGCCAGCCCTGGCGTGGTCGCGGCACCGGCACCAAAGAAGTCGCCGGCCACGTAAAGCGCGGGGCCATTGCCGTCATCGAAGACCGTGGCGTCGGTGGCAAGAAATGGCGAAGGCGGGCCACTGAGGCTACTGCCCACGGCGGCCCAGCGGCTGCCGTTCCAGCGCGCGATGCCCTGGCCGATGTCGACGCCGCCGGCCTCGGTGAAGTTGCCGATCGCGTACAGTTCCCCGTTGAACGGAACCAGGGTATTGGCCCAGGCCGGGTCAGGTATCAGTCCGATGCCCCGATTCATGTTGCCCTGATCCATGATGCGCAAACCAGGTGCGGCCAGCACGGCTGGCGCCTGCCAGTCGACATCGCAGAATTGCGGGAAGGTGCCTGCGCTGGCTGGCCAGGGCGGAAAATTGGCGGAAAACGCACGGTCCTGCCAGACACTGGGGTTGTTCGGATCCGGGAAGAACTTGGCCGTCCCGACCACGGTAATCGAAGCATCGCCTGGTACGACGGCGATGTCCTTGATCTCGGACAGGCGCCACTGTGAGAGGTCGAGGCCGTGATCCAGTTCCAGCAGTTGTTTCAGATTGCGCAGACCGCCCGCCTCGGTCCACAGGGCGATGCCCTCGATGCCGGGCTCGCGGCTGAGCAGGCCAAGGACCTGGCCATCGGGCGACATCGCAGTGACCTTGCCGCCGGCCAGAATACCGTTGGCATCTTCGACCACGGTGCGGCTGAGGAAGCGGTGTGCACCGGTGACCGTATTCCAAAGCGTGGGCAGCAGGCCGAATCCATCAACGCTGGCTTGGCCACCCAGCCATTGGCCATCGCCGGAAACCGAGACGATGCCGCCCCCGTTCAAGGCCGCGAATTGCGGGAAATGCGCGCCACCGCCGGCGTCCCACCAGGCCGGCAGGGTGCCACCGAAGGGGCCGGGGCTCCAGCCGGCCATGACGCTGCCGTCGAAGCTGGCGGCGAGCACGGTGGCGCCGGAAGTCCCCGGCGCCAGTGGACTCATCGACTGCAGGCCGTTGATCGGATCCCAGCGGCCGGGCAGAAAGTCTGCGCCGGGCCGGGTTCGGCCGACGATCACCTCGCCATCGCCGGACAGGCCGAAGCCCTCGGACCAGGACGATGCTGCCCCGGCTGGGATCTCCGGTACCGCGTCCAGCCAACGCACCATCACCCTCTGCCCGCTGGTGACGCTGTTGGCGCCGACGCCGACGATCACCGAGGTGGTGCCGTTGTCGTCCTTGATGCCGGTGGCGACCACGCTGCCGGCCACGGCGCCGGCAGGCTCGGGCAGGCGTTCACCGAAACCAGTGCTTAGATCCCAGACCACCGGAAAGAACGACAGCCCCGGGCCGGTGTCGATATGCCCGACCGCGAGTTGGCCGTCGGCAGAGACGGCGCTGACGTTGACACTGTCGGTCGCCTCCGGGAACGGCAGGCTGAGATCGAAAAACTGTGCCGTGCCGGCGCGGGCCTGGCCGTTGACCAGGCCGCCGACCAGCAGGGCGGCGTAAACCGGCAGGCGCCAGGGGCGCGTTTTGGTACGGGCTATCTTCAACATGTAACGGTTCCTCCCTAGGATGTCGAAAAATCGCGATCCGGGCCGGGTCGGCCCCCGCCTTGGAGGCAGTGGCCCGATGGCAGACGGAACGCGGTCTGGGTCAAGCGTGGCTGGCGGATGCGGATCGGTGGGGCCGACCGGCAGCAACGAACGCCGCGCCCCCGGATAGTGGGGAAAGCCGCCGCGGTGTGCGTTTACCGGTGCATTACCAGCGCTTTACCATCCGCTTACCGATCGCTTTACCGGCGTGCCGGGCGGTTTTTTCGCCCCTTTCCGGTCCGCTGGTCCGGTTCACGGCGCGATTCGGGGGTTCGCGCTCGGTTACCGCCGGCCCGCGCCTGGCGCAATCACCAGCGCATCCGGCAGCACGCGCTCACCGGCCAGTTCCTGCGCCCGCGCCAGTGCGGTCGCCCAGGCCCGGGTTTGTCCCAGGCGGTGATACAGCCGCAGTTGCAGCAGGGCGGCGTCGAATTGCGTCGGGCCATAGGCGGCCACCCGGTCGATCACGGCGACCGCCAGCGTGGTCCGTCCCTGGTCCAGCAGGCGCTGTGCGTGACTGCGGGCCACCTGCAACTGTTCGAACGGAATGCGCAATTCGGCGGCCAGCGCATGCGCCTGTTGCCAGGCGTGTTCGCCATCATCGTTGGCATCGTCGGCATCGCCACGAGCGGTGTTCTCGGCGACCGCGAGGCTGGCATACAGGTGTGGAATCGGGTCGTCGCTACGGTTCGCCCAGGCTTGCATGCGTAGGGTCTGCTCGCTCGCCTGGTCTGGCCTGCCGAGCGCCCGGCGGGCACGGATGTCGGCCAGCCAGGTGAGTGCATATTCGCGGCTGTCGGCGTCGGCCAGTTCGGCCTGCAATGCGCCGACGGCGGCCTGCTGCACCTGCTCGAAGCGGCCAGCCGAAAATTCCAGTTGGGCGCGTAGCGCCAGGGCCAATTGCGCCAGCGCCGGATCGCTGCTTTCCGACACTGGCAGACCGTTGGCCTGCAGGATTGCGCGCGCGCCGGACAACTGGCCCCGGTCGGTCAATCGCCGCGCCAAGGTCAACTGCGCCAGTTGGCGCAGCGATGGATCGGCGATCTGCTGGGTCAGTTGCTGCAGGCGATCGCTCTGGCGCTGCGCGTCGTCGGCCGCCAGCAGTAAACGCGCGATGCTCATCAGATTGATGCGCGCGCGTGCCTCGCCGCTGGCGTCGTGGAACGACCGGGCCTGGTCGGCTACCTTGGCCATCAACGGTAAGGCCGCTTCCGGCTGATTCTTTTCATACAGCAGCAGCACCGCCTGATTATTGTTCAGGCGGGCCAGTCCGACCTGATCGCCACTGCTTTCCAGGGCCAGTCGGGCGTTGGAATGGTCGACTTCCGCGGCGGCCACCTCATGTTGCTGCAGGGCAACGCGACCGCGCGACAGCAGCAGGCGGCCGAGCAGGTTGTTCTGTTGCAGGTTGCCAGGCGGCGTCAGCAGGGCGATGCCGGCCGAATAATCCTGCCGCGCCAGCGCAAATTCGAAGCTCAGAAGGTGCGCGTGGCCGAGTGCATGGAGAACGCGGGCATGGCGTAGCGGATCGGCGCGCAGGTCGGGGTCGGCGGCCAGCCCGGTGAGCACTTCGAGCGGCCGTTCGACCTGTCCCGAAGCCAGATCGATCTGCGCCCGCTCCAGGATCACGTCGGGGTGTTTCGACAGTGTCGCTTCAATCGCGTCGAGCAGGGCGCGGGCGTGCGCCAGATCATCGGCCAGAATCGCCGCCCGGACCTGCTGCAGGATCTGGTCCAGGGGCAGATTCTGCGCGGCCGCGGCCGGCGCTGGCGGCTGGAAACCGAGGCTGTGCTGCAGGCGGTCCACCGCGATGCCAGCGGCCACCAGAACGTCCGCGGCCCGGCCCTGGGCTTTCTCTGGCTTGCTGGCGTCGGCGATATTTTCGATCTCGATCAGCCACTCGCCGCCGTCCTGCACCGCCCGGCTGCGCAGGATCGGGCCGACCGCGCCGTCCCGCGTCAGCTCGGTCAGTTCGTCGGCGGACGGTTGCGCAGCTTGCCAGCCATGCGAGAGGGCGACCATGGTCTCGGTCGGCATCACCGCCAGACCGTAACGACGCAGCCGTTCGGCAATGAAGTCGGCGACGCCGAGCCGCATCCAGGCCAGTTCGGGGTCCGGGTCGGTAATCACCGGCAACACCATGCCCGCGCGGCCGTCCGATGCGAGGCCCTGGGTCGGTTGCGGGGCGCGCGGTCCGATCAGGCTCCACCACAAAGTCAGCAACAGCAAGCTGCCGATCAGGGCAAGCAACAGCCAGCGTCTGGTCGATCGCCATGGGCGCCGTCCGGTGGCGGTCTGGCTGGGCGAATCCGGTTGCGGTCGGTCACCGTGAACGGATCGGGCGCTCTCCGGCAAAGCGCCGGACGTGGCCATCCCGGCATCCAGCGCGGGCGATTCCACGAACGTGGTCGCCGCCACCCAGCGGTAGCCGAACCGCGGCACGGTGTGGATGGTGTGCTGGCGGCTGCCGTCGTCGCCGACCGCCTGACGGGCGCGGCCGATGATCTGGCCGAGTACATTGTCGCTGACATCGACCTTGCCCCAGACCGCGGCAATCAATTCATCGCGACCCACGGCGCGGTCGCGGTGTTGAATCAGCCAGGCCAGGGTGTCGAAGACCTTGAGCTGAAGTTCGACTGGCGCCGCGCCACGGCACAGTTCGCGCCGTCGGATGTCGAGGCGGTAGTCGCCAAATTGAAAACAGCCATGGGTCATGACATGCGCGGGGTGGTCGTGGCGTAGCCGCCGGTCTGCGAAGTGCGGGTCGCGTCAGTGTAAGTCAGCGCAAGCCCGGCCGATGGTCGGAGGACGGCGCGCCAGACATTTGGCGGGACGCGCCGCGACAAGCAAGTAAAAGACCTTTTTGTTACCTCCGCATGACGCCAGGTCGCCAGCCCGAGCTGTGCGCGGGCCGGCCCGCCGGATCGCCCTTCCCGCCGTGCCCTTCCCGTCGAGACGTAGGTCGGCTCAGAGTCGTAGGTCGGGTCAAGCGCCGCAGGCGCGGACCCGACGATCTCAAACATTGCCGACGTAGGTCGGCTCAAGGCGCGCAGCGCCGGAGCCGACATCGGAACGCCAAGCCCCAGCCCGACCGTCCATCCCGTCGAGCGAATGCTGCCGCCTGGGAGCGCCGAGCACCAGCTCGGCATTCGCACCCCGAATCAGCACCCAATCCGAGCGCCCAATCATCACCCCACCATGCCCCAATGCCACGCCCGTCGCGCAGGATCGATCATCGTCAGGTCTTCACTTTCCTGGCACGGGCAGTGAGCATTCCCTTGCGCAAGAGCCGCTCTGAGCGCGTGACCTGCAAGACAAACACCTTGTGCCCGTCATGGCGGTAGAAAACCCGGCAGGGCGGCTCGACAATCTGGCGATAACGAGAACGCCCAAGTTCTTGCGGGCGACTGCCGCTGTCAGGGTGCTCCGCCAACTGCTCGACATGGCCAAAGATGCGTTTGACCAGTTCGGCGGCTGCGATTGGATTCTCCAGTGCAATGTAGTCGGCAATGGCATCCAGGTCGGACAGCGCCGGCTCCGACCAGACTATCTCAGCCATCGGGCGAGGCGCTTCCTGGCCTGCGCATGAGTGACCACGCGGCCTTCAGCAACGGCTTGCTCGCCGCGGGCAATGCCTTCAAGGATGGCCATGCGCTGCTGCATGAGCTGATAGGTCTCGACATCCACCAGATAGGCACTCGGCAGCCCATGCTGGGTGATAAGGATCGGCGCCTTGTCCCGCTCGATGTCCGAGAGGAGTTCCGTAGCCCGGCGTTTGAGGGTGGTGACCAGTTCCGTGCGCATCAAGTGACACTACAGTATCACCGCCGCACGCGCAAACCGTGTCTGCGAACACCGAACGCTAACCCTCACGCCAGCCGTAGGTCGGCTCAAGGCGCGCAGCGCCGGAGCCGACATCAGCACGCCAACCCCAGCCCGACCGTCCATCCCGTCAACCGAATGCTGGCGGCTGGGAGCGCCGAGCACCAGCTCGGCAGTCGCACCCGAATCGTCCCACCCACTCAGCACCCTCACCGTTCCCCAACACCACGCCCGTCGCGCGCGAAGGATTGTGGGCCGGGCTGGTGGGTTGGTTGATGTACCAGGTTCGCTTGCCCAGGTTCGCTTAATCCAGCCAACGCAGCGGTTTCGCCTTAGCGCTGATCTTGCCAGCGCCGCTTCTGGCACCGCCTTCACCGCTGTTGCCAACCGCAGCCGGGCCGACTAAAGTCGCTCGGGAGTCGATGACCCGCAAAGGTTTCCTCCGCCCACCCTTCCGTCCAGATGGACGGCAAGGAAAGGCGGCGTGGACAGACGGCAACATCGGATCAACTTCAGGATTTGAGTGTGATGTCCCCCACCACCCACATGGCAAAGCTAGCATAGGTTGCGGAAATGGGTGGCGACTTGAAACCGAATTGTAGTAAGGCGATCTGCGATGGATCCATACCGTCCCCCGGGCGCATCGGGCACCGACCGGCAAAACTCGAATTTCGTGAAACCGCGCATTCTTCCGAGGGATGCGATGGACATTCTCTTGGTTCTATGTGTTGCCCTCCCGTTGCAGTTGTTCCCGATATTTGGCGTGCCATGCGTTCTGGTGTATTGGGCCAGCGGTTCAGTTGATCTCGCGTTTCTTGCCTTCCTGGCGATTTACGGCGTCTGTATGATGTTCGCGGTGTGGAGCTTACGTTTGGACACTCAGGGTATTGAGTTCTGTCGGCTCCTTGGAAGGCCCAAATTCCTTCGGTGGGACGAGATCACGTCCATCAGGACCGCTGCGCGAAAGGAGGTAGTCAAAGACGGGTGGCTATGGCCGTTGTTCCCGCCACGCGAGATGACAGCCTGTCTTAGCGCTAGAGATCACGTCCGCTTTGAGTGGGACTCAGGGTTCTGTTTCTTTCCGCCCAAGGACGCCGATCAGTTTCTTTGCCTCACAGCGACACTTCGTAATGGCAAGATCACCTAACGAATAAAGTTAGATCGTGCGCAACCACGATCTGAGCCGTTTGTTGGACGAGCCCGGTGGTGGCCGCCCGCCCTCCGTGCCCGGTGCCCTCTGAAAACAAATTCGTGGAGATTCCGGCGGCGCAGCCGCTGGGCGGTGCGCTGCCGGCGCTCACGCGGGCCTGGCGGTCGGTGGATGCGTGAAGCGGTCGGGGTCGAACTGGAGAAGTAGATGCGGCATGGGGATCAGGCGCTCGCCGTTGGCGTGCAGGAAGTCACACGGCGAATGGCGCGCGAGTAGGCTTCAACCGTCTTGGGTTGCGGGCCCTTGAGCGTGAGGTGGATCTGGTGCAGCAGACAGTTGCGGGCAAAGGGTGCGGTTGCGACTGCGGTCAGGTCTTCCATCTTGCGGTAACCTCGTGTTGGTCATGGACACCCCATGGCCGAGGCGACGAGGTGTAATCTTGACCGCACCGAAACCGCATGGTGGCTTCCTCCGTGTAGCGGCTTCGTCCAACTATTCACTCAAGCGGACCGATCAATCGCTTCGCGGTTGATGCGGCCGCTTAGCTCGGGGATTAGGCCACACAGATTTTTTGGAGATTCATGGAACCACTACTTTGGCTTCCTGCACTTACAACTACGGGGCTGCTCGCGGCTGCGCTCTGGCTTGGGCGCGAACTGATCTCAACACGCCTAACGAAGGGCGTCCAGCACGAGTTTGACAAGAAGATTGAGTTGGTCCGTACGGAGCTGCGCGCAAGCGAGGAACGATTCAAGGCGCAGTTGCGGGAGAAGGAAGCGGAGATTGCCGCACTTCGAAGTGGCGCGCTGTCAGTGCTCGCAAGCCGTCACGCCGCACTCGACAAACGCCGTCTTGAGGCAGTTGACCAACTCTGGAGTGCGTTCAATGCCCTCGCACCAGCACGAGCGATTGCGGCGAACATGGCGTTCATCAAGTTCGAATCGGCCGCATCAATGGCTGAGCGCGATCCGAATATCCGTCAGATCTTCGAGATGATCGGCGGAGGCTTCGACGCGAAGTCACTGGACTTAAGCGAGGCGGCAAAGGCCCGTCCCTTTGTCAACCCAATGGTCTGGGCCGTGTACTCTGCCATTCATGCAGTCACGATGCACAGCGTCATGCGCTGGCAGGTCTTGAAGGGCGGTCTCGGAACGTCGGACTTCACTGACCACAAAGCAATCGAGAAGCTGGTGGTCGCAGCACTACCGCGTTGCTCAGAATACATTGAAAAAAATGGGGCGTCGGCGTACTACTACGTGTTGGATGCTCTAGACTCACGACTGCTTGATGAACTGCAAAGAATGCTTTCCGGCGCTGAAATCGACAAAGCAAGGCTCGAACAAGCGGCCGAGATAATTCGCCAGGCCAAGGCATTGCAGGCCGTCACAAATCAGTGCGAAAGTTCGGCTTAACAAACGCGAGCGCGGTTGGGTTCCACTGGTCGCCACGGTGGGGCGCTCTCCGCGTAACGGCTTCGTCCGACATACGGTTCAGATCGTGGCTGCGCACGATCTAACTGTATGGTCCCTGATGATTGCATAGCTCCAAGAAGTTACACTCTGGCGCTGGCCAGGGGCGTTCTTGAAGCGCTTCTCAAGACCAAGGACTCTGCATGAAACTGAACCTTCACGCCAATGCAACCAC
>JBFXKH010000082.1:0-16382 GCA_050173995.1 Lysobacterales bacterium
CGCATGCTCTCGGTCGGCATGCACGCGCGCCTGCTCGGACGCCCCGGCCGGTTCATCGCCCTGCAGCGTTTCCTCGATCACATCGCCAGATACCCGCAGGTGTGGGTGTGCCGACGCATCGACATCGCCCGCCACTGGCAGCAACGCCACCCGTACCTTCCAGCAGCTTAAGTGCAGGCGATTGCACACTGCAGGCCGTTATCCTGATCGACCGAAGGAGTCGCTTTATTGCGTAAACCACGCTGCCGCCCATTTCCTGGCCGTTTCCCTGAATCCAAAGTTTTCCAGGTCGGTCAGCGCGCGCCCGCGTGGGTGTCGCGATTGAGATCTGTCGTCTGTCGCACAGCCTGCGGCTCATCGCAAATGTACGTCGTACAGTAATCGGTCGAGTTCCGGCAGCAGCGCCTCGGTCAATTCGCGCGCGCCCTTGCCGTTCTGGTGGTAGATGTCCCAGAACACATCGCAGCGGGTGGCGCCGTCACGGTCGAAGAAATCAGAGTAGTCGAGCAAGTGGATGCTGCCCTCGGCGACCAGCGGGTCGAGCATGCTGTGCGCCCAGGCGGCCATGCCACGCGGCAGCAGTTCGTCCCGCCAGTGCTGGGTGATCGGCATCAGGATCAGCACCGGCGGGCGTGGCCAGCCGGTGTTGCGCAGCTCCCGTTGGCGTTGGTCGCGCACGGCGGCGAGCTCGGGCGGCGGCGCGGCGCTGGCGAATGCCCGCCAATCCCACTGCGCACCGAGGGTAGCCAGCGGACCCGCACAGGTCTGCTGCACATGGGCCTGGTCGGGGTCGGTGGGCTCGATCGCGGCACAACTGGCCAGGGTCTGCCAATGCAGTCCACAGGCGTCGAAACTGGGCCGCGGCCCATCGAACAGGGGCTGGCCAGCGCCGCGCCGGGCACGCCGCAGCGCCTTGCGCCGCCGCAAGGGGTGGCGTGCCAGGTCCTGGATGTCGCCGCGGTATTGCCAGAGTGCGCTGGCCGCGCCCCAACTGCCGCGGTCGGCCACCGTGAAGCGTTGGTGCAGACGGTGTTGACCGAACAGATCGACCTGCCACGGCGCGACCATGGCCAGTTCGTAGTTGCCATTGGTGCTCCCGACCAGGTCGGGCAGCGACAGGGCAATGACGCCGCCTTGCAGTTCGGGCCGCCGCTGGTGCAGCCAGTCGATCAGGGTAGTGATGCTCAGCCAGTGTGCGCCCGGCAGGCTCAGATTGGCGTGGGTGAAGCCGTGGCTGGCGGCGCGTTCGGCGATCAGTCGATGATCGAGACCGAAGATCGCCCGCGAGCTGCCCAGCGTCACGAAGTCGATCGTCCGTGGGAACCCAGACACCGCACGCTTGAGCCGTATGCTGGTGCCTGCGTGGCTATCCGGCGCCGCCAGCGTTTCCCAGAGTCCGAACCGAAAGCCACCCTCCAGCGCCAGCACCAGCAGGATCGGCAACAACAGTCGTGGCAGCAGTTTGCGGATCATCAGAATTGAAAATACAGAAACGGCGTGGATTGTTCGGGGGCGAACCAGATCAATATCAGCAACGCCGCCGCCAGGGCGGCCGCGTGCAGCGGCAGCGGGGCCAGCGCCAGCCGGCGCTTGAGCCGCAGTCGCTGCGCCAGACCATGCGCGCCAAGCAGGCCGAACACGGCCAGCAGGCTCGCTTGCAGCGCGGCCCAGTCGAATCCGCCGATGCGGGCGCTGGCAATGCGCTCGATTACGCCCAGACTGGTGGCCAGGTCCGGTGCGCGGAAAAATATCCAGGCGAAGCAGATCAGATGAAAGGTCAGCAGCCAGCGTAGCGCCCGCATCGGTAAGCGCTGCGACGCAAAACCGGGCAGGCGCGCGAGCAGACGCTCGCCGACCAGGTACAGGCCGTGCAATCCACCCCAGATCACGAAGTTCCAACTGGCGCCGTGCCACAGTCCGCCGAGTAGCATGGTCAGCATCAGGTTGATGTGGGTTCGGCTAGGCCCGCGGCGATTGCCGCCGAGCGCGATGTACAGATAATCGCGCAACCAACGCGACAGGGTCATGTGCCAGCGGCGCCAGAAGTCCTGCACGCTGGTGGCCACGTAGGGATAGTCGAAGTTCTGCGGAAAGCGGAAGCCGAACAGCAGGGCGACGCCGATCGCAATATCGGTGTAGCCGGAGAAATCGAAGTAGATTTGCAAGGCGAACGCATACACCGCAAGCAACAAAGCCCAGGGATCGGCCTGGCCCGGATTGAGCCATAGCGGATCGAAGGCCTGGGCCAGTGAGTCGGCGAACACCACCTTCTTGACGTAGCCGAAAGCGATCAGGATCAGCGCCTGATTGAACCGCGCCAGGTGCTGCCGGCGCGGATGATCCAGTTCCCGGAAGAACTCGACCGCGCGCACGATCGGCCCGGCCACCAACTGCGGAAAAAACGCCACGAACAGCGCGTAGTCGAGCAGGCTGCGGCGCGGCGCCAGTTGTCCGCGGTAGACATCGATGGTGTAGCTCATGCTCTGGAAGGTGTAGAACGAGATGCCGACCGGCAGCAGCAGATCGAAGGCACCGAACTGCACACCGCTACCGGCCGCGGCCAGTCCGGCGTTGGCGCTTTCGATCAGGAAATCGGCGTACTTGAAAAAGCCGAGCACGCCGAGGTTGACCGCCACACTGAGCGCGATCAGCCGGCGCGGCCGGGCGCTGCCGGCGAAGCGCGGCGCGATCCAGTAATCGAAGCCGGTGCTGAACAGGATCAGACCCAGATACTGCCAGTTCCAGGAGCCGTAAAAGTAATAACTGGCGAGCAGCAGCAGCCAGCGGCTGGCAATCGAATGGCGGCGCAGCGGCAGCGCCAGGCCGAGCACCACCAGCAGGAACAGCACAAACTGCCAGGAATTGAAGTTCACCGCGGCGCGATCGGCGGCGCTTCGAACGTGGCGATCGTTGCGACCCACAGCGCGTACATCGCGGCGCTGGGATGCAGGCCATCGCCCGCCAGCATCTCCGCTTCCGCGCCGCGGGCGCGATACAAGCTGCTGATGTCGATAAACCGGATACCGCGTCGGCGGCAACAGCGCCGGGCGATACGATTGAATCGGTCGATCGCCGCGGCGATGGCCCGGCGTCCACGCGGATCCCGGCCGCCGAACGGCGTCACGCTCCAATCCGGAATCGACAGCACCTGCACGCAGCGGCGCCGCTGCCCGGCCAAAGCACAGGCACTGTCGAGCAGGCGCGAAAACTGCTGGCCGTAGGCGCGCGGATCGAGACCCCGGTACTGGTCATTGACACCCACCCCCAGCAGCACCCGGTCGAATGGTCCAAGCGGTGCCTGCTGTCGGACCGCAGCGTGGAGTTCGGCCGCGCTCCAACCGGTGGCGGCGATGATCTCGACCGGCGCGACCGCCAGGCCCTCTGCCCGCCAGCGCGCGGCCCATTGCTCGGGCCAGCTCTGCGCCCGCGTCACGCCCTCGCCCACGGCGTAGGAATCGCCCAGCACCAGCAGGCGGATCGGATCGGCGCAAGCCGCCGGGCTCATGACCGGGGCTTGGGTTCGCGCAGGTATTCGGTCAAGGCCTGGAGCTGAGCGGAGAGCACCGCGTCCACCGCCGGAGCCAAGCCGCGCGGATCCTGATCGGAATAGCCACCCACGCGATAGTGCAGAGTGATTCGGGTGCCTCCGGCATCGTCGGCGGCCAGACGGAATTCGAGCACGCCGGAAAATCCCATGCCCTGCAGTGGCCCGAGTCCGCCATTCATGCGCAACAACTTCGGCGGCGAAACCATAGTCACACGCAGGTGTTCGGCTTCCCGCGATCCGGATTTTTCACAGAAGCAGCCGCCGGCACGGGCCTCGATCCGCAGACGATCGGCACGCCCCCACCAGGTGTGCTCGGACAACCACCAACGGCCGACATCCCGGGTCAGCGCGCGCCAGCTGGCTGCCGCATCGGCGTCGGTGTGCACACTGCTTTCGATGGTGAACCCGCGCTTCGACGAAACCAGGACGGCGGCCGCAGCGCTCGGTGGCAGCACTACCTGGGCGACCAGGGCCAGCGACAGCAATAGCGCCAACGGCGCCCCACGCCTGCGTCCGGCACGGCAGCCGATCACGCGACACCTGCCGATGCCAGCGCCAGCGGCAACAGCTGCGCCAGCCAGCAAATCAGGATCAACACCTGGGCCAGCATGAACGCAAAGCGCAGCATCACCATCCGGCTGCGGGTCGAGGCCAGGTGCACCAGCGACTGCGCCAGCCGTGCCGCGACCAGCCACAGCGCCAGCGGATCGGTGATCGCGCCGTGGCCGGTACTGGCCGCAACCAGAATGATCGCAGCGACGATCGGCAGATTCTCATAACAGTTGGCGTGGGCGCGACACAGCCGGCCGGAGAACGGCGAAACATCCTCGCCGCTGGGTGCAAACTGATTGGCGCGGCGTGCGCCGCTCAGGGTCTTGGCCACGCGCAGCGCGGCAATGCCGGCGAGCAACAGCAGGGTCCAGGTCGCATACAGCAACAAAGCAAGCAGCGAGGCACTCATGGCGACTCCGGTCGGGGCAGGGACGCGCAGCATGCAGAGCGCGCCGGCAATTTACAAGCACAAGAGGCGTCGCCCCGGCGAACACCGGGGCCCACCTCCAATGCTGGCGACGGTATCCACCACTACGCCTACTCCGCCACCTCCCGCAGCAAGGCCAGAATGTGCTGCGCCATTTCGGCCAGTTCGGTATCGATCTGGGGGCGCTTGTTCCATGCCGCTCATTCCCGTCCCATTCTCCGATCCCATTCACTGCACAGTTTGCGAAACGAGCGGCTACGTGCATGGGCCTGCTGCAAGTCCATGAGCGCGGCGAAGGCGGGTTGATCTGTCATTTCGCCGTAGTGGCCGCCGCTTATGCGGGCCCTGATCCAGCCTTTGGCATCGCGTGGAGATTCCGGTTCGATGCTGTCGTGTGGATCGAAATTAAATCCTCGGCGGCCAGACAGAGATGACGCAGCGGCGATGAACCATGCCTCAAATTCCCGCTTGGCAAGTACCACCGCCAGCGAGCGGTGCGGCACTTGATTGCGGGCACGCTGCAGGATGAGCGCGCCAGAGGTCGCTGGGCAATCGTCATCGGCATCCAACAACACCAGAATCCAGCCGTCTTCGCCACACTTGCAGGCAGCCAGCATCAGATAGCGGCGAAACTCGTCATCCCGGTTCAAGAACCGGTCGCGGCGCACGCGGATCGGCGTCGGCACTTCCACGTGTTCGCCTGGGCTACGCCATTCGGCCATCCGCCGCAACAGGATGGGTAAAGCGGCCACCTCGCCGTCGCCTTCCACAATGCAGGCGATCTTCATGCTTCGATATCCCCGAACAAATCAGCCTGGTGCCGCTCCTGATCGGCCAGAAAGTCACGATCCGGCGCGAGTTGGTTGAGACGCAGCAGTTCACCAGCCGAAAAGAGGTGCTGGCGTAAGGCTTCGCGCGCTGCATGGTCGAGCGGTGCGATGCGCGTTTCCCCACGTTCGGAAAGGACAGCCAGAAGGGTCTCGGCGGGAATGTCGCGATCATCGAGCAGATCGGGGCTGTGGCTGGTCACGATCACCTGGGTGTGCTGCGAGGCCCTCACGAGTGCCTCGCGCAGGGCGGCGCTGGCCGCCGGGTGCAGCGCGGTTTCCGGTTCTTCGATGCCCACCAAAGTGGGCGAGTAGTCCTGATTACCCTGAAACAGGGCGACCAGAATGCCCAGGGCGCGCAAGGTGCCGTCCGACATGTTTTGTGCCATGAAGTGCCAAGGGTGTTTGGAACCGGACATATCCTGCCGAAACTCCAGTGTTTCCATGGGGCCGACCGCTTTGCGTTCGACCCCATGTACCATCGGCGCCACCGATTGAAGGTATTCTTCGATTATGGCCAATTGTTCCTTTCCCAACCTCTCCAGATGTCCGAACACGCTTGCGATGTTTTCGCCCGCAGGCTTGAGCAGGCGTCCGTCTTGCGGCTTTTGCAGGTCACGCATGAGTTTCGGATTGAGGTTGTAGAAACTCATCGAGGCGAGCGCGTCGAACACGGGCCGAAAGGCCGTGAGCCCTGAGGCGGCCACCAGCGCCAGGCGATCCGCGGTCACCGACGGGAAAGACGCCTCGCTGCTGTCGCGCAGGGCGCCCCGTTCGATGCGGTAGAACGGCCCCATGCCGATGCCGACCATTACGCATTCTTCCGTTTGCACCTCGTAGCCGCGATCCTTTAACGCCCCGACGTTGAAAGCGAAATGGCCGTGACGTCCGTCTGCGAGACGGAACTCTAGCCGGATACCGAAATGCGTCGGGTGGCCGCTGGATTTTCGACGTACTTCTGCCAAGCCACCCCGTTCGTTCAGGGCGTTGTCGAGAGACCCTTGTAGTGCATCGCGTACCAAGTGCAGCGCATCGAGGAAATTGCTCTTGCCAGCGCCATTGGGTCCAACCAGATAAGTCAACGCACCCAGCCGGATATCGCAGTTGCCGATGCTCTTGTAGTTTCGCAGGACGACGCGGTCGATGAATGCGTGCTCGCTCATTTGAATTCCTTATGCAGTTGCGAAGCAAAACCTCTGGCGATTGCTCTGTTTTGGTGCGCCCGATACCCACCACGCGCAGCGCCTGGCTAACGATAGCCTCTTTCAGCGGGATGCTCTCAGCATCCTTGACCGCCAGTTTTCGTTCGCTGGTCGGCGGCCGCCGAGCCGCGGCCACCTACCCGGCTCAGGCCACAGCGCGCTCGGCGGACTCGGCGCAGCGTTCGAGCTGGCGTTCGATGCGCACGAACACTTCATGCATTTCCTCGGCTTCGGGCAGCAGGGTCAGGCGCAGATGGTTGCGGTAGGCGACGTTGAAACTGCTGCCCGGCACCAGCAGCACCTGCTCCTGTTCGAGCAGGTCCAGGGCGAACTGGTGGTCGTCGAAATCCGCCAGCTGCTCTTGGTCGATGCCGGGGAAGGCATACAGGGCGCCGTCGGGCCGGACCAGATGCAGGTAGGCACTGTTGGCCACGCCGTCGATCACCGCCTGGCGGGTGCGGTGCAGACGTCCGCCCGGTGCGGTCAGCGCGGCGATCGTGTCTGGGCCGGTCAAGGCCGGAATGATCGCCCACTGCGCGAGGACGTTGCTGCACAGCCGCAGCGCGGCGAGCAGGTCAAGGGCGTGCAGATAATCGCCGGCACGCTTCAGATAGCCCGACAAGCTCAACCAGCCGACCCGCCAGCCGCAGGCACGGTGCACCTTGGACAGGCCGGAAAACGTCACGCATAAGGTGTCGCCGGCCAGCGCCGCCACCGGCGTGTAGACCGCCTGGTCATAGAGCACGCCGTCATAGATTTCGTCGGCGAGCAGCACCAGCCGGTGGCGCGCGGCGATCGCGGCGATCTGTTCCAGCACCGCGCGCGGATACACCGCGCCGGTCGGGTTGTTCGGGTTGATCAGCACCAGGGCGCGGGTGCGCGCGGTGATCCGCGCTTCGATCTGTTCCGGGTCGGGTACGAAATCGTTGGCAGCGTCGCAGGGGTAGTGCGCGACCACGCCGCCATTCAGGATTACGCTAGCGGTCCACAGCGGATAGTCCGGCGAGGGCACCAGCACTTCGTCGCCGGGATTGAGCAGGGCGCGCAGCGCCAGATCGATCAGCTCACTGACGCCATTGCCGATGAATACCTGCTCGGCACTGACGTGGCTGGCGCCGCGCGCCGCCTCGCGTGCGGCGATCGCTTCGCGTGCGGCATAGAGGCCCTGCTGATGGCAGTAGGCATCGCTGGCGGTGGTGTTGTCGGCCAGCGCCTGACGCAGATGCGCCGGGGTTTCAAAACCGAACAGCGCGGGATTGCCGATATTCAGGCGGATGATCGACCGCCCCTGGCGTTCGAGCAGGCCGGCGCGCCGGGCCAGTTCGCCGCGGATTTCATAGCGCACATCGAGCAGGCGCGAGGCGGTGGCAATCTGGGTATGCGGCATGCGGTTCACCTGAGCGGGAGCCCGATGCTAGTGGTGGATTCGTGGAGTTGCCAAGCCAATTCCGGCCGCCGCCGCATGTGCCATGGATTCGCCTGCGCGCAGACAGGAATCGGCTGAACGCGACCTGCATGCGGTCACCACCGCCTGCAACCTTGGCGCCGCTCTGGGCGTCTGTGTCCACCGGGCGTGCAGGGCAGGAATCACTGAAGCCTTTCCCAGCGCCCGGTCCGACCCATGACTGATGGCCGAATGACTTTCGGCCCATGGCTAAAGTGCTCACAGGTGTTATGGTTATCTACAACACCAGTACCGCAACTGTAATGGCCCAAGGAGATACCGATGGACGCGCTCGAAAAAGCCCTGTTTGAAACCCTGATGGCGGTGATGGACAGTGTCTGGCACGACCAGATCGATTCCACCAACGTCGCCAAAGATGATGCCAAATGCGTCGAAATACCCTGCAATTGCTGAAAACCAACTTACTTGGAGCGACCATGTCCGGCCTGCGGTTTGCTGTTCCCATCGTGTTTGTTTTGTCGCTCGCCATCCTGCCCGGTTGTGGTCGCAGTGATGCCGCCCTGGTCGCTCAGGCGCCCGAGAAGCCCGGCGTGGAGGTCCGCACGGTCAGCCGTGGCGATCTGATCCGGGTGCTGAGCGGCAGCGCCAACTTGAGCGCCAATCGTGCCGCCAGTGTGGTCGCTGAAAGCGCCGGCGAAGTCGAACAGATGTTCGTTGAGGAAGGCGACCACGTAAGTGCCGGCCAAGTGCTGGCCCGACTCGACAGCCAGCGGCTGCGTCTGGCCCTGGCCCAACAGCGATCCATCGAACAGCGTCTGGCGCACGAGGCCGAACGCAGCCACAACCTGGCCCGCCGTCAATTGATCAGCGCCGAAGCCGAGGATCGCGCCCGCTTCGATCACGCCGCCCAGCGTGCTGCCCTCGATCTGGCTGCGCTGGATCTGGCCCACGCCGAAATTCGTGCGCCGTTCTCCGGCGTGATCACCCGCCGCCACATCAAGCCGGGGCAGACTTTGGCACGGCACGAGGTCGCGTTCGACCTGGCAGACTTCGCCAGCCTGGAGGCGCGTCTGTCGGTTCCCGAGGCAGCGCTGGCCGATATCAAGGTTGGGCAGTCGGCCGAGTTCAGCGCCGATGCCTTTCCCGGCCAGCGGTTCCACTCGCAGGTGCAACGGGTGCCCGCCGTGGTCGATGCCACCACCGGTACCGCCGCGGTCACCCTCGCAGTGGACGCCGCGCAGACTACCCTGCGTCCGGGCCAAATGGTCCGCGTGCGCATCACTCTGGATCGTCAGGAAGACGCAGTTCTGGTGCCGCGCAGCGCGCTACTCGACACGATTGACGGCGAGCCCACCGTATTCGTGATCGATCAGGGACTGGCCCATCGGCGAGCGGTGCAGCTGGGATCGAGCCAGGACGATCTTGTCCAGATACTGTCCGGGCTCGAGCCCGGCGAACAGGTGGCGGTGCTCGGCCACAGTCAGTTGAGCGATCAGCAGGCCGTGCTGGTGATCCGCGAACAGGACTCGCCGGCGTCCGCCGTTCCGCTGGCAGCGCTCTGAGTCCGGACCGGCCCGAACACCCGCACGCAAGACCGGATTGCAAAGATCTCTCCCCCACGGGCACAGCGGACGTGTCCGTTTTTTTTATTTCGCGGCGCGCGGCCGGGTTGGCAGCCAGAAGGTGACCGGCCCGTCATTGATCAGGCTGACCTGCATATCGGCACCGAACCGGCCGCTGGCCACTGGGGCGTGGGTCGCGCTGGCGCGCAGCACCAGTTGTTCGAACCAGAAGCGGCCCTGCTCGGGTGTCGCCGCCGAGGTGAAGCTCGGACGCATCCCCTTGTCGGTATCCGCGGCCAGGGTGAACTGCGGCACCAACAGCAGTCCGCCGCCGGTATCGCGCAGTGCCAGATTCATCCGGCCATTGGCATCGGAAAACACCCGGTAACCGAGCAAGCGCTCCAGGGTCCGCGCGAGTTCGGCCTCGCCATCGCCAGGTTCGACCGCGACCAAGGCCAAAAGCCCCGGACCGATCGCGCCGATCACCTCGCCGGCGACCGCGACTGTGGCCTGTTGGACACGCTGGATCAGAGCGATCATCGGCGCCTCGATAGGTTTGCGGCCGCCGATTGTACGTCCCGCGGCGGCGGGACACGGGAATTGTGGGAGCGGGAATTGTGGGAGCGGGAATTGTGGGAGCGGGTATTGTGGGAGCGGGTATTGTGGGAGCGGGAATTGTGGGAGCGGGAATTGGGGGAGCGACGGCACGTCGCGACTGTCGCTTCGACTGGCAAGTCGCGACGTGCCGTCGCTCCCACAACAGCATCGCTCCCACAACAGAGCCGCTCTCATAAAAACTACCGCCGACCAAGGCGCCGCGGGCTTGCCGTGCGCTCGGTAAGCGGCAACGATACCGGCATGCACGAATCCACCTCCTGGCGCGTCGCCGCGGCCGGCCGCCTGCTCGCACTCGCCGGCCTGCTGCCGCTTGGCCTGTTGCAGTCACTGGCGCATCCGCTGGTGTGGTTGGCGCGACTTGGCAACAGCCGCGAGCTGCGCGTCGCCCGGCGCAATATCGCGCTGTGCTTTCCCGAGCTGTCCTCCGCCGACCAGGCGCGATTGGTCAAAACTACTCTGCTCGAAACCGCCCGCGGCATCACCGAGCTGCCGCGCATCTGGGCGCGGCCACCGGCGCGGGCGTTGCGGCTGATCCGGACGGTGCACGGCCAGCAGCATCTGCAAGCGGCGCTGGCAGCGGGACGCGGCGTGCTGCTGGCCGCGCCGCATTTCGGCCAGTGGGAGCTGCTCAATCTGTATCTATGCAGCCAGGCGCCGATGGCGCTTTTGTACCGGCCGCCGCAACACCGCGAATGGGAACCTTTGCTGCTCGCCGCCCGCGGCGGCCTGGGCGCGACCCAGATCCGCGCCGATGCCGGCGGCGTGCGTGCGCTGTTCCGCTGCCTGTCCCGGCGCATGCTGGTCGGCATTCTGCCGGACCAGCGGCCGAAGGGCGGCGAGGGCGCGGTCGCCGCGTTCTTCGGCCAACCCTGCCGCAGCATGACCCTGCTTTCGCGGCTCGCCCACAAGAGTGCAGCGCCGGTGCTGTTTGGTGTCGCCCGCCGGCTGCCGGCGGCGGCCGGCTTCGATCTGCACTTTTTTCCGGCACCGCCGGGCATCGATGCGGCCGACCCAGCGATCGCGGTCGCCGCCCTGCATCGCGGCATCGAACAATGCGTGTCGATCGCCCCGGCGCAATACCAATGGACCTACAAACGCTTCGCCCTCGCCGCCGACGGCAACGGCGAAGACATCTATCCGGATTGCCGTTGAGCGGCGGTTCCGGCCAGGGCCGGTGCCGCGCCTGCGCTCAGGGCCGGAAGCCGAGCAGCGGATCGATCGTGGCCTGCGCAATCGGGTGGTAGCCGGGCCGGGCCTCGGCATACACGGCGAGCGCCCAAGCCTTGTTGGCCGGGGTACGGGCGAGTTCGGTCCACAGCGGCACGACCAATTTGCGCCGACCGATCGCGATCAGATGCGCCTTGAGCGCGGACCGGATCGGCGGGTAATCGGCACGAATCCCGGCCAGATAGAAACGGAAGGCGATCTCGGCATTGCCGGTGCCGGTGAGCCGGTAGGCCGCGTCCAGATCGGCCAACTGCGCAGCGCTGGTGGTTTCCGGCAGCCCATTCAAAAAGTGCAGCCATTCGGCGGTACTCCAGGATCCGGCCGCGAGCTCGCTGGCGCTGCGACGAGCGCCGAGAAAATCCGCGCGCGCAGCATCGACCGCGTCGAGCCGCGCCGATTGCGCGCGTCGGGCGCTATCCGGAATGACCGGTTCGCGCAACCAGCGACCGACCTCGGCGCGGTTCATGGGCGCCTGATCGAGATCGAACAGGCGCGCGCCGAAGAAGCGCAGAAATTCGTCGCTATCGACACTCTGGAACGCGTGCCCATCGAACCAGGCGCGCAGCACCGGATCGAAACGCTCGCGCCCGAAACGCTGTTCCAGCGTGCGCAGCAACCACTCGCCCTTGGTGTAGGGCACGCCGGAAAAAGCGTTGTCCGGGTCGCCGGCTTCGATCGTCTGCAGCAGGGCGCGGCTACCGACCGGCAAGGTCGGTAGTTCCTCCAGCAGTTCGTGCTGGCCGATCACCTGCTGCATTTCGGCCGCCTCGACGCCGTAGACCGATTCGACGATGCGGTTC
This sequence comes from Lysobacterales bacterium, assembly GCA_050173995.1. Classification (GTDB taxonomy): domain Bacteria; phylum Pseudomonadota; class Gammaproteobacteria; order Xanthomonadales; family Ahniellaceae; genus 0-14-3-00-62-12. Next base: position 12,168 of record JBFXKH010000082.1, read on the forward strand.
TCGACATAACTGGTGAAGCCCTCGTTCAACCAGGCATCGCGCCAACTGGCGTTGGTGACCAGATTGCCCGACCAGGAATGCGCGAGTTCGTGTGCGATCAAGGACACCAACGATTTGTCGCCGGCGATCACGGTCGGGGTGATGAACGACAGGCGCGGATTTTCCATGCCGCCGAACGGGAACGAGGGCGGCAGGATCAACAGGTCGTAGCGGCCCCAGCGATACGGCCCGTACAATTTCTCGGTGGCCACGATCATCGCTTCGGTATCGGCAAACTCGCTGGCCGCCGCGGCCAGCCGGCCGGGCTCGGCATAGACGCCACTGCGCGGTCCGATTTCGCGATAGGCGAGATCGCCGGCGGCGATCGCCAACAGGTAGGACGGAATCGCCTGCGGCATCTCGAAGCGATAGCCACCACGACCGCTGGCCTGCGGATCGTTGTCGGCGCTCATCAGCACCCGGATACCGGGCGGTGCGCTGATGTGCGCGCTGTAGCTGAAACGTTGTGCCGGCGTGTCCTGCAGCGGCACGAAGCTGCGCGCGTGGATCGCCTGGGCCTGGGAAAACATGAACGGCTGCTGCTTGCCCAGGGTTTGAGCCGGCGTCAGCCATTGCAGGCCGGAGGCGCTGGGCGAGGTGCGGTAATAGATGCGCAGTTTGGGTGCCTGCTCGCGCAAGGTGATGCGCAGAGGCTGCCCAAGCACCGGGTCGGCCGGGCCGAGCTTGAACGCGGCGCGCCGCCAATGACCCTCGCCATCGGCAGCCAGCACCCGCTCGATGCGCAGATCGCGGGTATCGAGATCGACGCTGCGCGCATTGGCGCGCTGCCAGTCCAGGCTGAGTTCGGCAAAGCCGGTGAGTTGGCGCTGCTCAAAACTCAAATCCAGATCCAGAAACAAATGCCGGACGCGGACCTGGTCCAGACGCGCGGCGCTGTGCGGATCGGCGCCCGCAGCGGCACCGACTGCGGTGGCAAACAACAAACCCAGCAAAACCCCGAGAACAAGGCGCATGCAGATTCCCTGATTGAACGAACAGCCGGTCATGATAACGGCTCCGCTCGCTACCGTCCCGAGGACAGAGGACGGACGACTGAGGACCGAGACCAGGGAACAGAAGACGGAAGTCAGAAAAAACCGTCGCCCCGGCGAACGCCGGGGCCCAGTGCTGGGGGGTGTTCGGCAAGGTCGGGACTGGGCCCCGGCGTTCGCCGGGGCGACGGCCGCATCGCTCAGGACTTGAACAACGCCGCGATCCTCGCCAACTGCGAACTGGCCCGCTCGCGGCGCTCGGCCGCCTCGCGCTCGGGATCGTCGCCTTCGCGGCTGACCACTGCGGGCGGCAACTCGGCGATGAAGCGGCTCGGGTCCTGGCTCTGGTGGTTGCCAAAGCGCTGGCGTTGCCGGGCGTGGCTGATGGTCAGGTTATGCCGGGCGCGGGTGATCGCCACGTACATCAGCCGGCGTTCTTCGTCCAGGCGGCCTTCGTTCAGGCTTTCCTCATGCGGCAGGGTGCCGTCCTCGACACCAACCAGCCAGACGTGGTCGAACTCCAGGCCCTTGGCCGCGTGCAGGGTGGACAGACGCACCGCGTTGCCGGGTTCGTCGCGCTCGCTGAAGCTGAGCAGGGCCAGTTGCGCGCTGAGCTCACTCAGGGCGTCGCGCCCGCGAAGGGATGCGCCCAGCCACTTGCCCAATTCCTTCAGGTTCTCGCGCCGGTAGTCGCGGGCGCCGGGGTCCTTGACGGTCGCCTCGATATGGCCGAGGTAGCCGGAATCGGCGATCAACTGCGCCAATAACTCGTCGATACCGACGCGGGCAGCGAGGCTGCGCCAGCGTTCAAACAGTTCGCCGAAGCGCAACAGCGCCGCGCCCGGGCGGGCGGCCAACTGCTTCTGCACATCGCTGCGCGTGGCCGCGGTCAACAGACTCAACGATTGCTGTGCCGCCAGACCGGCCAGCTTTTCCAGGGTGGTGCTGCCGATCTCGCGGCGCGGCGCCTGCACCGCGCGCAGAAAGGCGGCGTCGTCATCCGGGTTGACCAGCAGGCGCAGATAGGCGAGCAGATCGCGGATCTCGGTACGCTCGAAGAACGCTGTGCCACCGCTGACGTGGTAGGGCACGCGCAATACCCGCAGCGCCTGCTCGAAGGCGCGCGCCTGGTGGTTGCCGCGGTACAGCACCGCGAATTCGTGCCAGGGCGCCTTGCTCGCTTCCTGGCGATGCGCGATCTCGGCCGCCACCCGTTCGGCCTCATGGGCTTCGTCGCGGCAGTCCAGAATGCGGATCGGCGCGCCTTCCGGCAACGCGCTCCACAGTTTCTTTTCGAACAGGTGCGGGTTGTTGGCGATCAGGGCATTGGCCGCGGCCAGGATTCGTCCGCTGCATCGGTAGTTCTGTTCCAGCTTGACCACGTTCAGGCCAGGAAAGTCGCGCGCCAGTTCGTTGAGATTCTCTGGATTGGCGCCGCGCCAGGAATAGATCGACTGGTCGTCGTCGCCGACTGCGGTGAAGCCGCGGCCGGGCGCGACCAGCAGGCGCAGCATCTGGTACTGCGAACGGCTGGTGTCCTGGTATTCGTCAACCAGAAGGTATTGAATGCGTTGCTGCCAGCGCAGCCGCAGTGCGGCATCGTCGCCGAGCAACCGGGCCGGCAGCGCTAACAGGTCGTCGAAATCGACCGCATTGAAGGCGCGCAGACGGCGTTGGTAGACCGCGTACAGTTCGGCCGCCTCGCGTTCGCGCGCACTGCGGGCTGCGGCCAGCGCCTGCTCGGGCGACAGGCCTTGATCCTTGGCGGCGCCGATCAGACTGCGCAGCAGACGCAAGGCATCGTTGCTGGCGCCTTTCGGGGCCAGGTCCTTGAACAGATTGAAGGCATCGTCGGCGTCGAGCACCGTAAAGCCGCGCCGCAGGCCGGCGGCCTGGTGTTCGATCTGCAGCAGCTTCAGCCCTAGCGCATGAAAGGTGCAGATGGTCAGCGCGGCGGCGGCCTCGGCGCTGACCCGCCGGGCAACCCGTTCGCGCATTTCGCGCGCAGCCTTGTTGGTGAAGGTGATCGCATAAATGCCGGCCGCGGCGACGCCGGTGTGCAGCAGATGCACGATCTTTTCGGCGATCACCCGGGTCTTGCCGGAACCGGCCCCGGCGATCACCAGCAGCGGGTCGGTCAGATTGCGTACCGCGGCGCGCTGGGCAGGGTTCAGGCTCAAGGGATTCGGCTGGCGTCTGGAACAGCCCGGCAGTCTAGCCGCTGCCGACCGCGCCGTTCGCTTGCGCTACCCTGCACGCCTGCATCGATGTCGATCTCAACGCCATGGCCAAATTGTATTTCTATTATTCCGCGATGAACGCGGGCAAGACCACGACCCTGCTGCAAAGCGCGCACAACTACCACGAACGCGGCATGCGCACGCTGATCCTGACGCCGCGGCTGGACGACCGTTTCGGGGTCGGCGTGGTGCAATCGCGGATCGGGCTCAAGGCCAATGCGCGCATCTTCGAGCGCAGCGACGACCTGTTTCGGCTGGTGTCGCTGAATATCCAGGAACAGGGCGCTCTGCACTGCCTGCTCGTCGACGAGGCGCAGTTTCTGAGCAAGGCCCAGGTCTGGCAACTGACCGACGTGGTCGACCGGCTCGACGTGCCGACCCTGGCCTACGGCCTGCGCACCGATTTCCAGGGCGAATTGTTCGAGGGCTCGCAATACCTGCTGGCCTGGGCCGACTCGCTGACCGAAATCAAGACCATCTGCCACACCGGGCGCAAGGCGACCATGGTCATCCGCGTCGACGAGCTCGGCCACGCGGTCAGCCAGGGCGCGCAGATCGAAATCGGCGGCAACGACCGCTACGTATCGGTCAGCCGACTGGAGTTCAAGCGCATCTTCGCCGGCGAATCGCGTATCGAACCGATGCAGGGCAGCCTGGCGTTGGACGAGGGTTGATGGTGGGGGCTGGGCTAGGGGCTAGAGGCTAGAGGCTAGAGGCTAGAGGCTAGAGGCTAGAGGCTAGAGGCTAGAGGCTAGAGGCTAGAGGCTAGCCGTAGGTCGGCTCAAGCTGCACAGCCGTAGGTCGGCTCAAGCCGCGCAGCGGTGGAGCCGACATGCTTGGCAGCGCGGCAACGTTTGGGATTGTCGGGTCCACGCCTGCGGCGTTTGACCCGACCTACGGCTGGGCGACCCGGCGGGTCGCTGCTACGGCGGTGACGGTTGCCC
>JBFXKH010000083.1:0-16085 GCA_050173995.1 Lysobacterales bacterium
ACCTCCGGATCAACGGCCTGGACGATGCTCTGCGGGGTGTTCCCCACTCGCGTGGGGATGAACCGCGTTGGACGAAAAACTCGGAGGATACCATGCCGTGTTCCCCACTCGCGTGGGGATGAACCGGTCAGCGACTGTTTGACCGCTGCGCTTTGCCCGTGTTCCCCACTCGCGTGGGGATGAACCGTACTCGCATGTCGGGTTCAAGAGCTACCAGCAGTGTTCCCCACTCGCGTGGGGATGAACCGGCGATGCTGCGACACACGTTTGTCGCTGCCAGGTGTTCCCCACTCGCGTGGGGATGAACCGTTAGATTCTCTGATTGAGTTTGTCAGCCCGTCGTGTTCCCCACTCGCGTGGGGATGAACCGCAGCAGAGGAATGCGCCGGGCAGAAAGCTGACGTGTTCCCCACTCGCGTGGGGATGAACCGACCAGGACACGTCATTCCGCGCCTACTGCCGCGTGTTCCCCACTCGCGTGGGGATGAACCGAAAAAAAAGCGGCGGAAAAAAAGTTGCGTGTGGTGTTCCCCACTCGCGTGGGGATGAACCGGATCAAAAGTTTTCTATTCTTTAGATGGCGCTGTGTTCCCCACTCGCGTGGGGATGAACCGGTGGCCATTGTCTCCTTGAATCGGGAGTCGTGGTGTTCCCCACTCGCGTGGGGATGAACCGATCGATTCCACTGTGCCACACATCTATCTCACGTGTTCCCCACTCGCGTGGGGATGAACCGAATTGCAGCGCGTTGAACTGGCCCAACAGGTCGTGTTCCCCACTCGCGTGGGGATGAACCGGCCGCAGGATCGCAGAAATTGACGGCGGATGGGTGTTCCCCACTCGCGTGGGGATGAACCGTTCTCGACGCATGCCTGCGGTTTTGGCGATACGTGTTCCCCACTCGCGTGGGGATGAACCGCGGTTGAGCGGTACGAGGCAACTAATTGGAGGGTGTTCCCCACTCGCGTGGGGATGAACCGACCGCGACGCACGGGGAATTGACCAATGCGGAGTGTTCCCCACTCGCGTGGGGATGAACCGGACCGAAGCAAGAGCTTTTCCGGCTTTGCCCCCGTGTTCCCCACTCGCGTGGGGATGAACCGCGTTGCCGGGTTTCCAGTTCAACCCGCGATAAGTGTTCCCCACTCGCGTGGGGATGAACCGATGTTCACACGCCACCCCCGATCAGATCAGCCGTGTTCCCCACTCGCGTGGGGATGAACCGTGTTCACGCCCGAGATTACAACGGTGGGTCTGGTGTTCCCCACTCGCGTGGGGATGAACCGCGCAGGCGGATTACGCGGTCAGGATGGCCGAGGTGTTCCCCACTCGCGTGGGGATGAACCGCGCGCCGACTGCGATTTATGGGATTGCGCCCAGTGTTCCCCACTCGCGTGGGGATGAACCGGGGTGTTCCTGTTGTACATGGTCCCTGGCCGGGTGTTCCCCACTCGCGTGGGGATGAACCGGTGCATCCCTGTCAGGTCTTCCGCGCACTCGCGTGTTCCCCACTCGCGTGGGGATGAACCGCGAATCCTAACATTCGACATTGAGAGGTTTCTGTGTTCCCCACTCGCGTGGGGATGAACCGCCGCACCATTTCATCGCGCCAGTACGAAACAAGTGTTCCCCACTCGCGTGGGGATGAACCGATCGCGGATCAACGCCCGCGCCGTTTGGGTTCGTGTTCCCCACTCGCGTGGGGATGAACCGAGGCAGAACCGATTCTGGCCGCATTCCGCGCCGTGTTCCCCACTCGCATGGGGATGAACCGCTCCTGTACTGCCTGATTACGGCTCGGCCGGGGTGTTCCCCACTCGCGTGGGGATGAACCGATTCGTCGATGCCTTCGGGATAACGTCAAACGGTGTTCCCCACTCGCGTGGGGATGAACCGGATTCCGCAAACTCCTGAATCCGCACCGATTGGTGTTCCCCACTCGCGTGGGGATGAACCGGAGAATGATATGTCATATTATCGTACTGACAGGTGTTCCCCACTCGCGTGGGGATGAACCGGCGAGGCCGTCCACCACAGCCGCAATCGCGGCGTGTTCCCCACTCGCGTGGGGATGAACCGGCGCAGATGCGCGCATCGACTCCACCCTATCTGTGTTCCCCACTCGCGTGGGGATGAACCGGCGGAGGACAATGTGGTGCAGGCCAGGACGGCGTGTTCCCCACTCGCGTGGGGATGAACCCACAGCGGATTGCTCGGGGAACAACTTCTCGATGTGTTCCCCACTCGCGTGGGGATGAACCGATGCCGACGTGGACAAGGCCCGCAAAGACATGGTGTTCCCCACTCGCGTGGGGATGAACCGCGCTCACAGATTTTCGCCCCTAGCTCTGGGGTGTGTTCCCCACTCGCGTGGGGATGAACCGTCTGCCGGGGCGAAGGCGATGCTCCGGCATACGTGTTCCCCACTCGCGTGGGGATGAACCGCCTCGGACGCAACAATGCCCGCGACGGTGTAAGTGTTCCCCACTCGCGTGGGGATGAACCGGGCTGCGGCAAGGGCTGCGACATGGGATGCGGGTGTTCCCCACTCGCGTGGGGATGAACCGCCATCGACCTGAATCTGCGTCGCCTCCTGCATGTGTTCCCCACTCGCGTGGGGATGAACCGGATGGGATCGATGATGCGGTTTTGCGATGGGGGTGTTCCCCACTCGCGTGGGGATGAACCGCTGCACCCGCAGGCGCAGAGTGGCCGCCACGCCGTGTTCCCCACTCGCGTGGGGATGAACCGCCATGCGCGTGATCGCCCAGGCGCAGATCGTCGTGTTCCCCACTCGCGTGGGGATGAACCCGCTTCGCCATCGGGCGCCCACCACGAACAATCGTGTTCCCCACTCGCGTGGGGATGAACCGAACGCGCCGAGGAGTTCGGCCGGCGACCAGTCGTGTTCCCCACTCGCGTGGGGATGAGCCGGAGCTGCAGATGCAGGTCGCCGCTGCGAGCGTGTGTTCCCCACTCGCGTGGGGATGAACCGCCGTGCCGCGTGCGCGACGCGATGATCCGGTTGTGTTCCCCACTCGCGTGGGGATGAACCGTTAGCCGGTCCCATCACTGACAAGCCGTGGGACGTGTTCCCCACTCGCGTGGGGATGAACCGGTGCTGCACGACATACTGCGGTCCTGCGCCGAGTGTTCCCCACTCGCGTGGGGATGAACCGGTGGCGAAAACCAGCCAGCCGGACTGGTAGCCGTGTTCCCCACTCGCGTGGGGATGAACCGGCTTGGATCGAACTGCTGGGCGCTTGCTGCACGTGTTCCCCACTCGCGCGGGGATGAACCGGTGCCCCGCACGCTGGCGGCATTGGATGCCGTCAAGGAAACTACCATTGCGGCATGACCCAGCGCCCTTGCGACCGGTGGTTTGGTGGTGAGAGAAAATTATGAGTACAGAAGTTTGGCTGGTCGGTCCGGAACATGAACAATGGCTTTTTGCGCAGTTGGGCGATGCGTTACGCGCTCTGGGTTATCGCCTGGATGACCAATGGGCTGGCGTCGCAGGCTCCCAGGAAATTTCCCGCTGGGTGGTTTCCGGACCTGGGGGCTGTCTGACGGTCGCGGCGGAAACCTATGTTGGTCTCACTGTGGCGGGGCCGGTCGAGTTGGTGACTGTGCTCAGAGAACGATTCTCGACGGCGTTGCCCGTTGACGATTTGCGGCGGGTGTCACCTTGCTAACCAGCTCGGCTTGATCCTGGACTCTGGTGTCCAGACGCTTTGCCTCTGGCCTCTGGACTGCGCCGCAGGAATTCGAGCTTTGCCAAGCCACCATGCGGTGAAGTTGCCAGATTTTCGATGCCGGCAACGGATTGCGGCATTCCGGGGCGGGCGCTGGATTCGGTTGTCGGTTTCGGGGCGATCAGCGGGCACGTTCCCGGTGCTACGGCCTGCGACGCTGCCCGGCGCGCTTGCCGTTACCATGCGCGCATGGAGACTTCGTCGCTGACTCGTATTGTGGTTTATGGCGCCGCCGGGCGGATGGGGCGGAGCATTCTTGCGGCCAGTCGGGCCTGGCCGCGGATCGAGGTGGCGGCGGCGCTGGTGCGGGCCAGTTCCGAGCTGGTCGACAGGCAGGTGCCCGAGCTGGCCGGTGGCGGGATGGCCGAGCCGCTGTTCCAGGCGCGCCTGGATCCCGAGCTGGGCTTCGATGTGCTGATCGATTTTTCCGCGGGCGGCGCTTTCGACAATGCGCTGGCGCTGGCGGTGGCGCGGGGCAGGGCGTTTGTCAGCGGCACCACCGGGCTTGGCCCGGATCAGCGCCACCATCTGCGTCAGGCGGCGCAGCACATTCCGGTGTTGTGGTCGGCCAATTTCAGCCTGGGTGTGGCCCTGCTGCAACGCCTGGTGCGCGAGGCTGCGCGCGGGCTGGGACCGGAGTTCGCGGTCGAGATCGTCGAGGCACACCACCGCCACAAGCAGGACGCGCCGAGCGGCACCGCGATCGCGCTCGGGCAGTGTGTGGCCGACGCGCGCGGGCAGACCTTTGAAGAGGTGGCGATGTTGGCGCGTACCGATCTGGGCGGGCCGCGCCGGTCCGGCGAGATCGGTTTTTCCAGCCTGCGCGGCGGCGATATCGTCGGCGAGCACAGCGTCTGGTTCATCGCCGATGGCGAGCGGATCGAGATCAGTCATCGCGCCAGCAGCCGAGAGTTGTTCTCGCGCGGGGCGCTGCGTGCCGCCGAGTGGATCAGGGGGCGGGAACCTGGCCTGTACACGCTGGAGCAGGTCGTCGCCGACTGAACCTGGGCGGGCGATCACGGCAGATGCAGCCACGCGCCGGTCGCGTCGCGCGATGCGCTTGGGGAAGCCTGTACAATGGTGCGGATCAGTCGAACCCGGAACCTGTGATGAGCGATGCCGATGCCCTGCTGGTGCTGGCCGATGGAACGCGCTTCCGCGGCCGTTCCTTTGGCGCCGCCGGGGTATCGGTCGGCGAGTTGGTGTTCAACACCGCAATGACCGGCTATCAGGAGATCCTCACCGATCCTTCCTACGCCCGCCAGATCGTCACCCTGACCTGCCCGCATATCGGCAATACCGGCATCAATCCCGACGATGCCGAGTCCAGTCAGGTGTTTGCCGCCGGGCTGGTGGTGCGCTCGGCGAACTTGAGCAGCCGGCAATGGCGCAGCCGCGAGAGTCTGCCGGCTTATTTGATGCGCAATGGTGTGGTCGCCATCGACGCTATCGACACCCGCAAGCTGACCCGCATCCTGCGCGAAAGCGGCGCCCAGGGCGCCTGCCTGGTGGCCGGTGCCGCAGCCGCCGATGCCGACGCGGCGCTGGCGCGGGCACGTGGATTCACCGGCCTGGCCGGGGTCGATCTGGCGCGCGAGGTCAGCGTCGATCGCGCTTACGCCTGGCACGATGGCAGCTTCGATCTGGACCAAGGCACAGCCGCGCGCGGCAGCGCCAGCGGGCCACACGTGGTCGCCTACGACTTCGGCATCAAGCGCAATATTCTGCGCCTGCTCGCCGACCGCGGCTGCCGGATCACCGTGGTGCCGGCCCAGACCAGCGCCGCCGAGGCGCTGGCGCTGGCGCCGGACGGGGTGTTCCTGTCCAATGGCCCCGGCGACCCCGAGCCCTGCACTTATGCGATCGCCGCGATCCGCGAATTTCTGCGCCTACGCTTGCCGCTGTTCGGTATCTGCCTCGGCCACCAGTTGCTGGCCCTGGCCGCCGGCGCGCGTACGGTCAAGATGAAGTTCGGCCACCACGGTGCCAATCACCCGGTGCTGGATCTCGCCAGCGGCCGGGTGCTGATCACCAGCCAGAACCACGGCTTCGCGGTCGATGCGGCGAGCCTGCCCGCGAACGTGGTCGCCAGCCACCGTTCGCTGTTCGATGACAGCCTGCAGGGCATTGCGCTCAAGGACGCGCCGGCCTATGGTTTCCAGGGACACCCGGAGGCGAGCCCCGGGCCGCATGACGCGGCGGCGCTATTCGATCCGTTCCTGCGGGCGATGGCGGCGGTTCCGGCGGCACGCGTCGAGCCGGTGTTATCGTGAGCGCGGAGACGAATCGATGAACTTGGCGACCTTGCATTCCGTCCGGCGCCTGGCGCCCGTGCTGCTGCTGGCCCTGCTGCTCGCGGCCTGCGGCGGCGATCCGCCGCCGCAGGCCGCGGAGCCGGCTGTGGCGAGCGAGGACCAGGAGGCCGCCAACCCACGGCCGGATCGATCGCTGGCGGTAGTGGCGGTGGACTCCGGTAGCGCCGACATCGCCACACCGGCCGGCGCCATCGCCACCATCGACAAACCGGTGATCGAAACCGTGGCCTACGAGGATCTGACCTATCTGGTCGGCGAAAAGATCATCATCAAGACCAACCTGCGCACCACCCGCGTCGGCGTGCTCAAGCGCTTCTTGAACACCAGCCTGCGCATCGAGGCCGAAGAACGCGGCCGCAAGTTCGATATCGATATCCCACGCAACACCATCGCCGAAGTCCAGGTCGAATGGATCCACCCGCAAGCGCCGACGGCCGCCAGCCCGGGCAAGAAGTAGCGCGCAGCGCTCAGCACAACCCATGCCGCGGTTCGGCTAGAATTGCCCGATTCTCCTTACCCGGATTGTCCTGCCTTGCCGGCGGGGCCCTTGCCCATGCCCAAGCGCAGCGACCTTCGCTCCATTCTGATCATCGGCGCCGGCCCGATCGTGATCGGCCAGGCCTGCGAATTCGACTATTCCGGTGCCCAGGCCTGCAAGGCGCTGCGCGAGGAGGGTTACCGGGTGATCCTGGTCAACTCCAACCCGGCCACGATCATGACCGACCCGGACATGGCCGACGCCGTGTATATCGAGCCGATCAATGCCGCCACGATCGAACGCATCCTGGCCAAGGAACGCCCGGATGCGCTGTTGCCGACCATGGGCGGGCAGACCGCGCTGAACGCGGCGCTGGACCTGGCCGACCGCGGCATTCTGGAAAAATACCGGGTGGAACTGATCGGCGCGTCGCGCGAGGCGATCCGCATGGCCGAGGACCGCGCGCTGTTCCGCACCGCGATGCTGGAGATCGGGCTCGATTGCCCGCGCGCCGAGATCGCCCGCAGCCTGGAACAGGCGCTGGACGCGCAGAGCCGGCTCGGCTTCCCGACCATCATCCGGCCGAGCTTCACGCTTGGTGGCAGCGGCGGCGGGATCGCTTACAACCGCGAGGAGTTCGTCGAGATCATCGCGCGCGGTCTGGAGCTGTCGCCGGTACACGAGGTGCTGGTCGAGGAATCGGTGCTCGGCTGGAAAGAGTTCGAGATGGAAGTGGTGCGCGACCGCGCCGACAACTGCATCATCGTCTGTTCGATCGAGAACCTCGACCCGATGGGCGTGCATACCGGCGATTCGATTACGGTGGCGCCGGCGCAGACCTTGACCGACAAGGAATACCAGCGCATGCGCGATGCCTCGATCGCGGTGCTGAGAAAGATCGGCGTCGATACCGGCGGCAGCAATGTCCAGTTCGGCATTCACGCCGAGAACGGCCGCATGGTGGTGATAGAAATGAACCCGCGGGTGTCGCGCTCTTCGGCATTGGCCTCCAAGGCGACCGGGTTTCCGATCGCCAAGGTCGCCGCCAAGCTCGCGGTCGGTTACACCCTGGACGAGCTCAGCAACGAAATCACCGGCGGCCGCACCCCGGCCTCGTTCGAGCCCAGCATCGATTACGTGGTGACCAAGATTCCGCGTTTCGCGTTCGAGAAGTTCCCGGCCGCCGACGCGCGCCTGACCACCCAGATGAAGTCGGTTGGCGAAGTGATGGCGATCGGCCGGACGTTTTCGGAATCGCTGCAAAAAGCCCTGCGCGGGCTGGAGACCGGCAAGGACGGGCTCAACCCGACCGGCATCGCCTGGGACAGCGAGGACGGCGTGTTCGAGCTGCAACGGCAGTTGCGCGAACCGGGCGCTGAGCGGCTGTTCTATGTCGCCGACGCTTTTCGCGCCGGCTTCGACTGCGACCGGGTCTATGCACTGTGCCATATCGATCATTGGTTTCTGGAACAGATCGAGGCGCTGGTACGCACCGAGCAGGCGCTGGCCGCGGCTGGCCTGTCCGCGCTCGATTACGACCGCCTGCGCGAACTCAAGCGCCAGGGCTTTGCCGATTCGCGTCTGGCCGAGCTGGTTGGCACCAACGAAGACGCGATTCGCCATCTGCGCCGCACCTTGGGTCTGCACCCGGTTTTCAAACGGGTCGATTCCTGCGCCGGCGAATTCGCCACCGGCACCGCCTATCTGTACTCGACCTACGAAGACGAATGCGAGGCGGCACCCAGCGCGCGCCGCAAGATCATGGTGCTGGGCGGCGGGCCGAACCGGATCGGGCAGGGCATCGAGTTCGATTATTGCTGCGTACACGCCGCCCTGGCGCTGCGCGAGGACGGCTATGAAACGATCATGGTCAACTGCAATCCGGAAACCGTGTCCACCGATTTCGATATCTCCGACCGGCTGTACTTCGAGCCGTTGACGGTCGAGGACGTGCTGGCGATTGTCGCGGTCGAGCGCCCGGAGGGCGTGATCGTGCAGTACGGCGGCCAGACCCCGCTCAAACTGGCGCGCGCGCTGCAGGCCAACGGCGTGCCGATCATCGGCACCTCGCCGGATGCGATTGACCTGGCCGAAGACCGCGAGCGCTTCCAGCAACTGATCGCCAACCTGGGTTTGAATCAGCCGCCCAACCGCACCGCGCGCACTGCCGACGCGGCGATCGCGCTGGCCCGCGAGATCGGCTACCCGCTGGTCGTGCGGCCGAGCTATGTGCTCGGCGGACGGGCCATGGAAGTGGTCCACGCCGAGGCCGACCTGACCCGCTACATCACCGATGCGGTGCGCGTGTCGAACGAATCGCCGGTGCTGCTCGACCGGTTTCTGGACAAGGCGATCGAGGTCGATGTCGATGTGATCGCCGACGCCGAGGGCCAGGTGTTCATCGGCGGCATCATGGAGCACATCGAGGAGGCCGGCGTACATTCCGGGGATTCGTCGTGCTCGCTGCCGCCGTTTTCGTTGTCGGTTGAAATGCAGGATCGCTTGCGCGCGCAGGTCGGCCAGATGGCGCGCGCGATCGGCGTGGTCGGGCTGATGAACACCCAGTTCGCGATCCAGGGCCAGGCGATCTACGTACTCGAAGTCAACCCGCGCGCCTCGCGCACCGTGCCGTTCGTATCCAAGGCGACCGGGGTGGCGCTGGCCAAGGTCGCGGCGCGGTGCATGGTCGGGCAGACGCTGGCCGCGCAGGGCGTGGTCAAGGAAGTGCGGCCACCGTACTACTCGGTCAAGGAAGCGATCTTCCCGTTCGCCAAGTTCCTCAATGTCGATCCGATCCTCGGCCCGGAGATGCGTTCGACCGGCGAGGTGATGGGGGTCGGCGGTAATTTCGGCGAGGCCTTCGCGCGCGCCCACGAGGCCGCCAACATCCGCCCGCCGCGCAGCGGGCGGGTGTTTCTGAGCGTGCGCGATGCCGACAAACCACGGCTGACCGAACTCGCCGTCGAACTGGTCCGGCGCGGCTTCGAACTGGTCGCCACCGCCGGCACTTGCGCCCATCTGTGCGCGCAGGGCATCGCCTGCGAGCGCATCAACAAGGTTGCCGAGGGCCGGCCGCATATCGTCGATCTGGTCAAGAACGGCGAGATATCGTTCGTGGTCAACACCACCGAGGGCAAGCAGGCGATCGCCGATTCGTTCGCGATCCGCCGCGAATCGCTACAGTCGGGCATCACCTATTCGACCACCCTGACCGGTGCCCGCGCCTTGATTCACTCCCTCGATCACCAGGACAATGGCCGGGTGACCTCACTGCAAGAGCTGCACGCCAGCCTGGACGCCTGAATGAAACGCACCCCCCTGACCAAGCGCGGCGTCGAGCGCCTGCGCACCGAACTGGAACGCCTGAAGTCGGTCGAGCGCCCGCGCATCATCGCCGCGATCGCCGAAGCCCGTGCCCACGGCGATCTGAAAGAAAACGCCGAGTACCACGCCGCGCGCGAGCAGCAGAGCTTTATCGAGGGCCGCATCCAGACCCTGGAGGGCACGTTGAGTTTCGGCGAGATCATCGACGTGGCCAAACTCGCCGCCGGATCGCGGGTGGTGTTCGGCGCCACCGTCGAACTGCTCGCCCTGCACAACGACGAGGCAGTGAGCTACCAGATCGTCGGCGAGATCGAGGCCGACATCAAGCAGCGGCTGATCTCGGTGAACTCGCCGATGGCACGTGCGCTGATCGGCAAGAGCGAGGGCGACACCATCGAACTGCACGCCGCTAACGGCAGCCGCAGCTTCGAAATCGTGGCGGTGCGTTACGAGTGAACAAGCGCGCCGCGAACGCGAACGCGAACGCGGGCCGGGTCGAGACGCCGCGCCGTGCACCGATCATTAGCCTGTGGCTTCCCGCGCTGCGCCATTGGCCGCAGGCGGCCTGGTCGTCGCGGCTGGCGATCACGCTCGGGCGTGCCGATCGTCTGCCGCTGCCGGTGGCGTCGCCGACCGCGGCGATTCCCGGATTCGCCGTGCTGCCGGTGGATTTTTCCGAAGCCGCGGTCAGCCGCCATGGCGAGGCCGGCGATGCCGCGCAATCGGTCTGGCTGCACGCCGCGCCCTGCCATCTGCGGGTCGAGCCCAATGGTCTGCGTATGCTCGCCTGCCAGAACCTCGGCCTGTCCGCGGATGAGGCGGAGGATTTTGCCGCGGTACTGCGGCCGTTGTTCGGCGATCTCGGCATCGAGCTGTTGGTCAGCGCCCCCGAGCGCTGGTATCTGCGCCTGCCCGACGGCGCCAGCGCGCCGCGCTGCTCGTCGCCGCGCGAGGTGCTTGGCGCCGATATCGGCGCGCATCTGCCGGCCGGCCCGGCCGGTCTGCGCTGGCGCCATCTGCTGAACGAAATACAGATTGACCTGCACCCGCACCGGCGCAATGCCGAGCGCGGCGCCCGCGGCCAGTTGCCGGTCAACAGCCTGTGGTTCTGGGGCGGCGGCGGCCTGCCCAACCGCGTGCAGAGTGCGCACCGCAGCGTCATCGGCGGCGACCCCTTGCTGCTCGGTCTGGCGCGACTGGCTGGGGTCACGGCGACGCCGAGCACCGACGCGGCGGCGTTGACCGACGCCGCCGTCGATGCCCTGGTCGATCTGCGTCGCCACCCGGAACTCGCCGCTCTGCCGGGGCAATGGCTGGAGCCCTTGAGCCGGTCGCTCGCGCGCGGCCATCTCGCCGCCTTGCACCTGCACTTCGCCGACGGTCCCGCGTTCGCGTTGCAGCGCAGGCAGCGCTGGCGTTTCTGGCGCCGCGCGCTGGCCCACGGCGATCTCGGGTGAGTGGGCTCGGCATCGAGCGGCGGGCGGTACCGGCATCCGCGCCGATTCTGGACGAGCCAAGCCTGCCGCCGCTGCTGCGGCGCATCTATGCCGCGCGCGGCATCCACAACGCCGCTGAGCTGGAACACCGCCTGACCCGGCTCGCCGCGCCCGACACCCTGGGCGGTATCGATGCGGCCTGCGCGCTGCTGGTCTCGGCGCTGGCCGCCCAGCAGTCGATTCTGATCGTCGGCGATTTCGACGCCGACGGCGCCACCGGCACCGCGCTGGCGCTGCGCGGCCTGCGCATGCTTGGCGCCGAGCGGGTGGATTTCCGGGTACCGCACCGCTTCCGCCACGGCTATGGCCTGAGCCCGGCCCTGGTCGAGGAACTCCACGCCGAGCCACCCGAGCTGCTGATTACCGTGGACAGCGGGGTTGCCTGCCATGCCGGCGTGGCCGCCGCGCGTGCGCTGGGCTGCCGGGTGATCGTCACCGACCATCACCTGCCCGGCGCCTCACTGCCAGCCGCCGATGCCATGGTCAACCCGAATCTGCTCGGCGATGGCTTTCCGAGCAAGGCACTGGCCGGGGTTGGGGTGATGTTCTATCTGCTGCTGGCGCTGCGCGCCGCGCTGCGCGGGCGGGGCTGGTTCGGCCCGGCGCGGAGCGAGCCGGACTTGTCGGTGCTGCTCGACCTGGTCGCGCTCGGCACCGTCGCCGACATGGTGCCGCTCGACTTCAACAACCGGGTGCTGGTCGCCGCGGGCCTGAAGCGCATTCGCGCCGGGCGCGCCCAGCCCGGTATCCGCGCACTGCTCGCCGTCGCCGGCCGCGACCCGGCCGGCATCGACGCCAGCGATCTTGGCTTCATCGTGGCGCCGCGGCTGAATGCCGCTGGTCGCCTGGACGACATGGCGCTCGGCATCCGCTGCCTGCTAGCCGACGCCGACGATTCCGCCCAGGCCGCCGCCCGGCGCCTCGACGCGATCAACCACGAACGTCGTCATGTGCAGGCCGATATGCAAGCCAGTGCCGAAGCCTGGCTGCAAGGACAGCACCCCGATCCGGCGCGGCTGCCGCCGGCCCTGGTCCTGTTCGAGCCCGACTGGCACGCCGGGGTGATCGGCCTGGTCGCATCGCGCATGAAGGACCAGAGCCTGCGACCGGTGATCGCCTTCGCGCCGGCCGATGAGGGCAGCGATCAGCTCAAGGGCTCGGCGCGATCGATCCGCGGCCTCAATATCCGCGACCTGCTGGCCGAGCTGGACGCGAGAAACCCCGGCCTGATCCTGCGTTTCGGCGGCCACGCCATGGCCGCCGGCCTGAGCCTGGCCGCAGCCGACTTCGAACGATTCCGCGAGCGCTTCACCGCCTTGGTCGGCGAGCGCGCCGACCCAGCCCTGTTCGAGCCGTTACTGCCAAGCGATGGCGAACTGCAAGCCGACGAGCGCAGCCTGGACATGGCCGAAGCCCTGCGCCAGGCCGGACCCTGGGGCCAGGGCTTCGCCGAACCGCAGTTCGACGGCCGCTTCCAGATCGAATCGGCGCGGCTCATGGGCAGCCGCCATCTCGGCCTGCGCCTGCGTTGCCTGAGCAGCGGCCAGGCGATCGACGCCGTACACTTCGGCGGCTACGACGGCGCCGCCCTGCCCAGCGGGCAATGGCATCTGCTCTATCAACTGATGATCGACCACTGGCGCGACCAACCGCGCCTGCGCCTGTCGATCCGCCACGCCATCAAACTCGACCCAACCGCCAGCCGGTAGGAACCATCCGGGCTACGTGCGGCTGCGACTTGCGCGGGGGCCGGTGGCTGCGTATGGTGCCGGGTCGGAGTGATCGGAGGTGTTGGGTATGGGCGTGACCCTGGATCAATTGTGTGCGCAGGGCTGTGTGCCGCGGCGTGGGGCTGAGCATGCGTTGGATGCGGCTGCGATTGCCGAGCGTCTGGCGCTGTTGCCGGGTTGGCAATGGGTCGAGGACGGGGCGGCGATTGCCCGCGATTTCCGCTTCGCCGATTTCCACCGGACCATGGCCTTCGTCGATGCGCTGGCCGAGATCGCGCATCGCGAGGACCACCACCCCGACCTGCAGGTCGGCTATGGCCATTGCCGGGTGCGCTACAGCACCCACGATGTCGGCGGGCTGTCGGAAAACGATTTCATTTGTGCGGCCAAGGTCGATCGTTTGCTCGTGTGAAGAACTTGGCAGGATTGGACGTGGTGGATGACCGGCTCCGCCGTTGAAAACCGCTGCGCTTATCCACCGTACAACGGCGCCGGGGCGACTTTTTTTCTCGATGGGAGGCTCTATGCGCCATGTTCTGCTGCTGGTGTTGTTGCTGGTCTGTGCACGGGTTCCGGCGCAGGTGGTGGAAGCTGCGCCAGTCTTCTCCGCAGCGCAGATTGCGGCGGCGGTGGCCTTGCGCGAGCAGGCGCTGGCCGGCAGCGGCGCCTATGAATTGGTCGCGGCGCTGACCACCGAGGTCGGTCCGCGCATGGCTGGAACCGAGGCCGATGCCCGCGCGGTGCGCTGGGCGGAAGCGAAGTTTCGCGCGCTCGGCTTCGATCGGGTCAGTCTGCAGCCGGTGAGCTTTCCGGTCTGGCAGCGCCGTTCGGAATCAGCCGAAGTGCTGGCGCCGGCGCCACAGAAGTTGGTGGTCACCGCGCTCGGCTGGTCCAGCGCTACGCCAGCCGCCGGCATCGACGCCGAGGTGGTCGGTTTTGCCGATCTGGATGCGCTCAAGGCCGCCGATCCGGCCAGCATCAAGGGCCGGATCGTCTATGTCTCGCACGCGATGCAGCCGCGCCGCAACGGCAGTGGCTATGGCCCAGCAGTGGCGCTGCGCGTGACCGGCGCCGAGGTTGCCGCGCAAAAGGGCGCGCTGGCGCTGTTGATCCGTTCGATCGGCACCGATAGCCACCGCCTGCCGCACACCGGGGTCGGCATGTCGCAGACGCAGATCGCCAGCGACGCCGGGATCGCGCAACGCGCGGTGAAGCTGGACGGTGGCGGTCTGGCGGTGCTGACCGCGGTGCCGGCCGCGGCGCTCAGCAACCCGGACGCCGACCAGGTCGAACGGCTGCTGCGGCTGCCATCGGCGCTGCGCATCCGGCTGCACGTCGATGCCGGGCTGGCCGGGCTGTATACCTCGTACAACGTGATTGGCGATGTACTCGGCCGTGAACGCCCGGACCAGGTGTTCGTGATCGGTGGGCATCTGGATTCCTGGGATCTCGGCACTGGCGCGATCGACGACGGGGCCGGCGTCGCAATCACCATGGCCGCTGCGCATCTGATCGCCAAGGCGCCGACCCGGCCGCGGCGCACGGTGCGGGTGGTCGCCTTCGCCAATGAGGAACAGGGCGTGTTCGGCGGCAAGGCCTACGCCGAAGGCCACCCGGCCAGCCTGCATGTCGGTGGCGCGGAATCCGATTTCGGCGCAGGCCGGATTTATCGATTCGACTACAAGGTGCCTGCCGGCTTCCTCCCGGCGGTGCGGCAGATCGCCGAGGTGCTGGCCCCACTGGATATCGAACGCGGCAGCGATGATGCCGGCGGCGGTGCGGATGTCGCCGCCCTGGGCAAGGCCGGGGTGCCGATGTTCCACTTGCAGCAGGACGGCAGCGACTACTTCAACCTGCACCACACCGCCGACGACACCCTGGACAAGATCGACCCGAAGGCGCTGGACCAGAACGTCGCCGCGTTTGCGGCCATGGTCTACCTGGTTGCCGATGCAGAGCCGACCAGCGAAGACGGAGGCCAGTCGCCGGCCGCAAGCACCGAAACGGGACAGAAGAAGTAGAACGGATTGCGCTGCACGACCGTCGCTCAGCGCTGCCGATCCTTGAGTTGCAATGCGGGCTTCTCGACCCAGTGCCAGGAGGCCATGGCGATCGTCAGGGCAATCGGCCAAGCCACTACCAGGTTATGCCAGGCGACCGGGCTTGGCAGGAACATGGCCACGCATTGCTGGATCAGAAAGCCCCACAGGTACATGCCGTAGGAATAGTCGCCGAACGCTTTAGGAAGCGCGAGCACCGGCGCGTAGATCAGCAGCAGACAGAGATAGCCCATGCCGATGCCGACCAGGATCGGAAAGCCGATGCTGCCATGACTGAGCCAGGCGACCAAGGCCAGCATGGCGAATCCAAGCCAGGAAAGCCGCAGCCGTGCTCGCAGCAGCCAGCACCAGGCACCGAGAGAAAACAGCAGCAGCAGGCGCAGCACGTTCGGCAGACTCGGAATCTGTTGTCGTTCCAACCACCACCAGGCGACCAGGAGTACGGCGGCGAAAGCCAGCAACCGCACGCTGCGCAGGGCGTTCATCAGGCCCAACAG
This sequence comes from Lysobacterales bacterium, assembly GCA_050173995.1. Lineage (GTDB taxonomy): Bacteria > Pseudomonadota > Gammaproteobacteria > Xanthomonadales > Ahniellaceae > 0-14-3-00-62-12. The sequence continues at coordinate 15,656 of JBFXKH010000083.1, forward strand.
GCCGAGGATCAGATAGGCGGTCACTTCGATGCGCATTGTCCACAGCGAGCCGTTGACCAGCGACGGGTGCGGATTGTCGATGAACACGCCAGGCAATTCCCAGACGTGGATGAAGCCCAGGTTCATCAGCAGATAGCGCCAGGTCGCGGCGTTGCGGAAGTATTCGCCCAGAGGCAGTTGGGTCAGCGCCGGGCCGATCAGCAATGTGGTCAAGAACAACACCAAGGCATAGGCTGGCAGGATGCGCAGTGCCCGGGCGCGGAGGAACGGCCACAGCCGACGCCGTCGCAGCCAGCTACCGGCGACCAGAAAGCCACTGGTAACGAAGAATCCGTCGACCGCCAGCGAACCGGTGTAAATGCCCCGACCCCAGCCCGCACGGGCAATGAAATCTCCCGCGCCTGGTACCCCGGTCATGGTGTAGGCATGG
>JBFXKH010000084.1:0-16033 GCA_050173995.1 Lysobacterales bacterium
AGCTTGTACATATTGAGCGCGCCGGACAGCGACTGCACATCGGTCTTGGCCTTGGCGATCGATGCGGTTTCGACATTGCCGATCACCTTGACTGCGACGATCGACGACAACACCGCCAGGATCGCCACCGCGACCACGATTTCGATCAGGGTAAAGCCAAGGTTGTGCCGCTGCGAGGTTCTGTGCTTCATGCCGTGCTGCTTGTGAAGTAGGGATGAGGCCGCAATGATAGCGCCTGATTCCCTGGACGAAGCCAGGGGAACCTCTTGAAACCTACTGCGCGACCCGATTGCTGCGTTGCGCGGTGCTCGGAATCCTCATGTACTCGTATGTACACTGCGGTTCCTGCGCGCCGTGCGCCTTGCACTCGGGCCGCTCGCTACGGTTTCAAGAGGTCCCCCCATGTTCCCTGGCCCCAAAGCGCAAGCCCTTGCTAGCCGTGATTTGAACGTGCTGTGGCATCCGTGTACGCAGATGCACGACCACCAAAGCGTGCCGATGGTTCCGATCGCGCGCGGTGAGGGCGCCTGGCTGATCGACGCCGACGGCCATCGCCTGCTCGACGCGATATCGAGCTGGTGGGTGAACCTGTTCGGCCATGGCCATCCGCGTATCGCCCGGGCGATCAGCGAGCAGGCCGGGCGGCTGGAACAGGTGATCCTGGCCGGCTTCACCCATGAACCCGCGATCCGTCTGGCCGAAGGTCTGCTCGCGCTGGCGCCGCCGGGTCTGGCCCGGGTGTTCTATGCCGATAACGGTTCCAGTGCGATCGAAGTCGCGCTGAAAATGAGTTTTCATTACTGGCGCAACCAGGGTGCTTTTGCCAAGACCCGGTTCATGGCGCTGGCCGGCGGCTACCACGGCGAAACCCTGGGCGCGCTGTCGGTCACCGATGTGCCCTTGTATCGGGAAACCTATGAGCCGCTGTTGTTGCAGCCGCTGTTCGCGCCCTCGCCGGACAGTTACCTGGCCGCGCCCGGCGAAACCGCCGAGGCCTATGCCGATCGCGCCGCCGATGCCCTCGAACAATTGCTGGCCGAAAACGCCGACACGCTCGCGGCCTTGATCCTGGAACCACTGGTACAGGGCGCGGCCGGCATGCGCATGTACCCGGCGTCCTATCTGAAGCGCGCGCGCGCCGCCTGCGATCGCTTCGGCGTCCACCTGATCGCCGACGAGATCATGGTCGGCTTCGGCCGCACCGGCACGCTGTTCGCCTGCGAGCAGGCCGCGATCAGCCCGGATTTCCTGTGCCTGTCGAAGGGCATCACCGGCGGCTTCCTGCCCCTGTCGGCGGTGCTCACCACCCAATCGGTGTTCAATGCGTTCTATGCCGAATACCAGAGCGGCCGCGCCTTTTTGCATTCGCACAGCTACACCGGCAACGCGCTGGCCTGCGCCGCCGCCTGCGAAGTGTTGGCGATGTTCCGCGAAGAGGACTGGCTACAGCGCAACCGCGCCAGCGCCGCCTGCATCGGCAGCGCATTGGAGCGATTCAAGGACCACCCGAATGTCGCCGACGTGCGCCAGACCGGCATGATCGCCGCAATCGAACTGGTCCGCGACCGGCGCAGCCGCGAACCGTTCGACTGGCGCGAACGCCGCGGTCTGGCCGTCTATCGGCACGCGCTCGAACGCGGCGTGCTGCTGCGACCGCTCGGCAATGTGGTGTATTTTCTGCCGCCGTACTGCATCAGCGCAGACGAAATCGAGCTCATGGCCACGGTCGCCATGGAGGGCATCGAGCGCGCCGTGGCCGCGCGCTGACGCGCAACCTGCCGCCGCCCCCGAGACTTCGACCGATGCGACTTTCCCGCTTTCATATTGCCGCCGAGCTGGTCGTGGGCAGCGGGCTCGACCTGCCGCCCGATGTTGCCCAGCATGCGATCCGGGTGTTGCGGCTCGCACCCGGCGATGCCCTGGTCCTGTTCAATGGCGACGGCCGCGACTACGCCGCCCGGGTCACCGCGATCGGCCGTCAAAGCGCCAGCGTACGGGTCGAAAGCGCCGCGCCGAACCGCTGCGAGCCGCGGCTACCCATCACCCTGGTGCAGGCGCTGGCGCGCGGTGAGCGCATGGATCTGATCCTGCAGAAAGCCACCGAGCTCGGTGTCAGCGCGATCGTGCCGGTCGCGAGCGAACGCAGCGAAGTCAAGCTCGACGCCGAACGCGCCGCCCGGCGCATCGCGCACTGGCGGCAGGTGATCGTCAGCGCCTGCGAACAGTGCGGCGCGAGCCGCCTGCCCGAGCTCGCCCAGCCACAGGCCCTGGCCCAGGCGCTGGCCGCACTCGCCCCGGCCGCCGCAGGCGAATCGCGACTGTGCTTGCATCCTGATGCCGAACTGCGCCTGTCGGATATCGTCGATCCAAGCGCGCTGTGCATCGCGGTCGGTCCGGAGGGCGGCTTCTCCGAACGCGATCTGGCCTTGCTGGATGTGGCCGGTTTCCGCCGTCTGGCCCTGGGTCCGCGCATACTGCGCACCGAAACCGCCGGCCCGGCGATGATCGCCGCGCTGCACGCGCGCTTCGGCGATTTTGTCTGATCGCCAAAGCCGTAGGTCGGCTCAAGCCGCGCAGCGGGGGAGCCGACATCGTCCCGACCGCGTCAACGCCACAAAATGTCGGGTCCACGCCTGCGGCGCTTGACCCGACCTACGCGCTAGTTTCTGGCGGCGGAGCCGGTTGGCGCAACAAGCCATCCGTTGGCCACCCACATCGCCGCGCCGCACTCGCTGCCGGCGCCCATGTCCTATCATTGCGGCAGGCAACCGCCGACTTTTCCCGAGCCGAGGAGTGACCGATGAGCAAGCTACGCGCTGGCCTGATCCAGATGGGCCTGAAGGCGTCCACCGACGCCGATCCCGAGACGATTCGCCAGGCGATGATCGCCGCCCACCTGCCGTTGATCGACGCGGCCGGTGCCGCCGGTGTGCAGGTGCTGTGCTTCCAGGAAGTGTTCACCCAGCCGTATTTCTGCCCCAGCCAGGACGCGCGCTGGTACCAGAGCGCCGAGGCGATCCCGGAGGGCCCGACCACGCAGTTGATGCAAACCTATGCCGCCAAATACCAGATGGTCATCGTGGTGCCGATCTACGAGCGCGACGCGGTCAGCGGGGTCTACTACAACACCGCTGCGGTGATCGATGCCGATGGCAGTTACCTCGGCAAATACCGCAAGACGCATATCCCGCAGGTGGCCGGGTTCTGGGAAAAGTTCTTCTTCAAGCCCGGCGCCTCGCACTGGCCGGTATTCAACACCCGCTATTGCAAGCTCGGCGTGTATATCTGCTACGACCGCCACTTCCCGGAAGGCTGGCGCGCGCTGGCCTTGAACGGCGCCGAATACATCGTCAATCCCTCGGCGACCGTGGCCGGACTGTCGGAATATCTGTGGAAGCTGGAGCAACCGGCCGCGGCGGTGGCCAATGGCTGCTTCATCGGCGCGATCAACCGGGTCGGCACCGAAGCGCCATGGAATATCGGCGAGTTCTACGGCCAGAGTTATTTCGTCAACCCGCGCGGCCAGATCGAAAAGATCGCCAGCCGCGACCAGGACGAACTGATCGTGCACGACCTGGACCTGGACATGGTGCGCACGGTGCGCAACACCTGGCAGTTCTTTCGCGACCGCCGCCCGGAAACCTACACCCGCCTCACCGACCCGGAATGAACGCCGCATCCACCGCAGGAGGTAGGGCGGATAAGCGCAGCGCAACCACCATCCCCGACTTCAAGCTCAGCACCAAAACAGCGCAAGCACGGCGATAGCTCCGGCGCTTTCGGGCTTGTTCTTGACGGCGTCGATCGGATGCACAGCGGACGCGCCGCGCCTATTCACACTGCTTTGGGGCTGCACTCAGACGGCCGGCAGGCGTGCGACTTCGGTCCAGAACTGCACCAGCCTGCGCGCGGTGGCGACCAGATCGAGGTAGCCGGATGGCTTGGAGACGAAGGCATTGGCGCCTTGCTGGTAGCTCTTCAGGCAATCGCTGGGCGAGCGCGAGGTGCTGAGTATCACCACCGGCAGGTGCTTAAGGCCTGGCTCGGCGCGGATCTGAATCAGGGTCTGGTGGCCGTCGATGCCAGGCATGTTCAGGTCGAGCAACAGCAGGGCCGGCAGGCCGCCGTTTTCGTTATGGGCCGCCGTGCGCAGGTGCGCGAGCAGGGCCGAAGCGCCGTCGAAGATCAGGATCTGACAGCCAGGCGCGGCCTCGGCAAACGCGGCAGCGAGCAGCAGGCGGTCGTCCTGGTCGTCGTCGGTGATCGCGATGATGGGTGGCGTATTCGGCAACGGCGGACTCCCCGAACGGCGCAGCGGACGATGGTGCAGGTAACATCCATACGCACGGGGGCGACAGATTCGCCGCGTCGGTAGTGTGAAGTAGCGAAAATTGCCGGGGCGTACACGGGAATTTGGGGATATCGGAGTTCGGAGAGCTTGTGGGAGCGACGGAACGTCGCGAATGTCGCCTTGATAAGCAAGTCGCGACGTTCCGTCGCTCCCACAAATTCTATTTTCCGATCCGCCTCGATGCATTCGGCACGGCCTATTGCGATTGCCCAAGCGGCAGCACCACCCGGAAGCAGGCGCCCTGGTCGGGCGTGGCGCTGGCGCTGATCTGACCGCTGTGGGCTTCGACGATACGCTTGACGATGGCCAGGCCCATGCCGGTGCCCTCGAAGCGGTCGCGGCCGTGCAGGCGCCGGAACGGGGCGAAGATGCGCTCGGCTTCGGCCGGGTCGAAGCCGATGCCATTGTCCTCGATGCGGATCTCGATCGCGGCGATCTGATTGGCGAGTTGGGCCGGGGCGGCGTGGACGCGGACCTGCGGGGGTCGGTCCGGGGCGTGGAACTTGAGGGCATTGGCCAGCAGGTTCTGGAACAACTGCTGGAGTTGGGTGGCGTCGCCTTCGATGGTTGGCAATGGGTCGCGCTGGATCTGCGCCTGGCTGGCTTCGATGCGCGCGTCAAGATCGGAAAGCACCCGGTCGATCAGCGGATCGAGCGCTACCGAAGCGACGCGCAGCGGCTGGGCACCCAGCCGGGACAGAACCAGCAGGTCGTCGATCAAGGCCTGCATTCGGGCCGCGGCCTGGCTGGAACGCTGCAAGTAATCGCGGGCCTTGGCGTCCAGGCCGTCGTCCGGACGCGACAGCAGCAGGTCGGAAAAGGTACGGATCTTGCGCAGTGGCTCCTGCAGGTCGTGCGAGGCGACGAAGGCAAAATCCTGCAGGGCGTGGTTACGCTGGTCGAGATCGAGCATCGCCCGGCGCAGCGCGGCCTCGGCCTTGCGCCTGGCACTGATGTCGCGCCAGGCGGTATGCAGCACGGTCTCGCCGCGGATTCGAACTGCGGTCAGGCTGACTTCAACCGGGACGACGCCGCCGTCGGCGCGCAGGTGGTCCCATTCGAAGCGGTGGTAGCCGTTCTCCAGCGCGGTCGCGATCATCGCAGCGGCCTTCTCGGTCGATCGGCGGCCGTCCGGTTGGAACTCGGGCGATAGCTCGGGCGGCGTTCGACCCAGCAAGCCCGCCTTGTCGGCATGGCCGAGCAGGGCCAGGGTCGCGTTGTTGCAGTCGATGAACCGTCCGTCCTTGAGCAGCAGGATCGAATCGGCGGCCTCTTCGAACAAGCTGCGAAAGGTCTGCTCGTTGGCGGCGATGCGCTCGTCCTGCATCTGTCGTTCGAGCAGGTCGGCGGCGCGGTTGGCGGCCAGTCGGAGCAGGCGCAGGTTGCGCTCGGGGTCGGTGACCGGTGTCCGGCCGAGCGCAGACAACAGGCCGATCGAGCGGCCGCGGGAATCGCTGAGGGCGACCCCGATATAGGACTCGATGCACTCCGACGCAAGCAGCGGATCGGCCGGAAAGCGCTGCCGGACGCCGCTCGGGAAGCTGCAAACGGGTGCGTCCAGCAAGCTGGCGCAGGGCGTGCCGGCGAGCGGGTAGTCGATCGGGTCGAGCAAGCGGCCGCGGCTGAACCAGGCCTCGGTGCGGGCGCGATCGCCCGGCGGGAGGACGCGCGCGATCACCACCTGCTCGACGCCCAACAGGCCGGCCAGAAAGGCGCCGAGTTCGCGGAAGAACTGGCCGCTGTCCGCGGCCACCCGGTGCTGGCCCAGGAAGGACTGAAGGCTTTCGGTTTCCTTGCGCTCGGTGATGTCCTCGGCGGTGCCGACCAAGCCGAGCACGCCGCCGTCGGCATCGTTGTGGACCGCGGCGCGGACCAGGAACCAATGCCAACTGCCGTCGCGGTGGCGCAGGCGGTGTTCGTTCAGATAGCCGACCGCCGCGTCCAGGTTCTGACCGGCGACCAACTCCAGCATGGCGGCGCGGTCGTCCGGGTGGGTGCGCTCGGTCCAGCCGGCCAGGGTCGGCTGCAGTTCGTCGTCGGCGTAGCCCAGCAGTCGCTTGAGCAGGGGCGAGCAGTAGATCGCCTGGTCCGCCACCTGGTAGCTCCACACGCCGATTCCGGCCGCGCCCACCGCCAGCGCGAAGCGCTGCTCACTGTCGCGCAGGCGGCGCAGGTTGATCTTGCGTTCCAGCACCAGGCCGGCCAGGTCGGCGCCGTGGCGCAGGTCGGCGAGCTCGTTCTCGTTTGGCACGCGGGGTTCGCGGAAATATACGGCGAAGGTGCCTAATACGCGGCCGTCGCCGGCGAGCAAGGGCAGCGACCAGCAGGCGCCCAGGCCGTGGCTCGCGGCCAGCTCGCGATACCCCTCCCAGTTCGGGTCGCTGGCGATATCGGCGGCGATCACCGTCTCGCCGGTGGCCGCGGCGGTGCCGCAACTACCGACGCCGGCGCCGATCGCCATGCCGTCGATGGCTTCGTTGTAGGCCGCCGGCAGGTCCGGTGCGGCGCCCAGGCGCAGGCGTCGGCGTTGCTCGTCGAGCAGCAGGATCGAACACAGCATGCCGGGGATCGCGGCCTGGAAGGAACGCACCATCTGTTCGAGCAAGGCCGGCAACGGATCGCCGCGGGCCAGCCGCTCGAGCAACTGCTGCTCGTCGGATAACAGCACCTGGCGACGCCTCGCTTCGCTGATGTCGCGGGTGATCGCCACGTAATGGCCGATCCGGTCCGGCGCCTCGAACACCGGGGTGACGGTCATCTCTTCGGTGTACAGGCGGCCGTCCCTGCGCCGGTTGATCATTTCGCCTTGCCAACTTTGCCCCGAACGCAGGGTCGCCCAGAACGCCTGGTAGTGCTCGGGCGGGCTTTGTCCGGAGAAAACCAAGTCGCCAGGGGTCTTGCCGATCAACTCGGCCAGGCCATAGCCGGTGATGCGTGTGTAGCCGGGATTGAGCCAGACGATCTGCCCCTCGGCATCGGTGATCAACACGCCGTCGCTGGCCGCCTCAATCGCTGCGTTCAGTAGCTGCAGGCGGCGCTGGCCGCGGTTGCGCTCGCTGACATCCTGCTTGATCGCGATGAAATGGCTGATTTGCCCGTTTGCGTCGAGCAATGGGGTGATGGTTTGATCTTCTTCGTACAGAGACCCGTCCCGGCGCCGATTGATCAAGCTGCCACGCCAGACCTGGCCACTAAGGATGGTCTGCCACAGCGCCTGATAATAGGCCCGATCATGCCGGCCGGAGCGCACCAGGTCGCGGGGATTGCGCCCGATTGCCTCTGCCGCCGTGTAGCCGGTCAGGGCGCTGAACGCGGGATTGACCCAGACGATGCTGCCCGCGGTGTCGGTGATCACGATGCCGTTGGCGGCTGCTTCCAGCGCAGCGCTCTGCAGGCGCATGCGCAGGCGGTTGCGGCGCTCCACCGTGGTTTCGCGCACCACCCACAGGGTGTTTCCGGGCAGGTCGGGTATGGCAGAAATTTCTGCCTCGAACCAGCGCTCGCTGGCTTCGGCGCCGATCGCATATTCGGCCCGCTCGGCTTCGCCCCGGGCGAGTACCCTGCCGATGATCAGACGCAGTCGCGCGCACTCGGCCGGGGCCAGAAAATCGTCGATCGACTGGCCGGTGACATCGTCGGCGTCGCTGCCCAGACCGCCGTACCGGGTGCGCAGGTGGCGCCGGTAGCGGCCTTCAGCGTCGACCACCAGGATCAGCTCCTGCACTGCGCCGAGCAGGGCACGCATGCCGTGCACGGTTTCGGTCAGGGGATCGGGTGTGGGCGCGGCGGGCGGCGGCCCTGGCGGTGTTTTCATGGGCCTGGCTCCGCTGTGTCATGGCGATGTTCCTGGCGCCGGAAGGCTTCCTGAATCTGCCGGCGCAAATCCTCGTCATCCCAGGGTTTGGTCAGGAATTTGTAGATGGCGCCGCGATTGATCGCCTCGGTGACGCTGCTGAGGTCGGTGTAACCGCTCAGCACAATGCGCACGGTATCCGGGTACAGGGCCCGGACCTGGCTCAGGAATTCGGTGCCGCTCATGCCTGGCATGCGCTGGTCGGAAACCACCACCTGCACGCTTTCGCGGGCCAGAGCGTCGAACGCCTCGGCGGCGCTGGCGGCGAGCAGGATGCGATAGCCGTCGCGGCGCAGCAGGCGCTGCAGCGAGCGGCGGATGTTTTCCTCATCATCCAGGATCAGCAGGGTGCGCAGACTCGCCTGCGGCGCCTCGGTCGGTGGCAACAGGCTGGGCCGGCTGAGCAGGCCTGCGACCTGGTGCGCGGGCACCGCCTGCGAGAAATAATAGCCCTGGAACTGGTCGCAATGGTTGCGCAGCAGGTGCGAGAACTGCCCAGCGGTCTCCACGCCCTCGGCGACCACGGTCATGTCGAGATGATGGCCGAGGGCGATGATCGCGCGGACCAGGGCGGCGTCGTCGCCGTTTTGGGTGACATTGGCGACGAAGCTCTGGTCGATCTTGAGTTTGTCGAACGGCAAGTTCTTGAGGTGGCTGAGGCTGGAATAGCCGGTGCCGAAATCGTCGATCGACAGCTTGACGCCCAGCGCCTTGAGTGCACCCATGTGGGCGACCGCTCGTTCGCGGTTGTCGAACAGGCCGCTTTCGGTCAGCTCCAGTTCGAGCATGCTGGCCGGCACCCCGGTCTCGGCCAACAGGGCTTCGACCTGGGCGACGAAATCCGGGCGCTGCAACTGCGCGGCGGCGACGTTGACCCCGACCACGAACTCGGTAAAACCCAGCTCCCGCCAGTGGCGCAGCCACTGGCAGGCCTGTCGCAGCACCCAGGCGCCGAGCGGCAGGATCATGCCATTGTCTTCGGCGAGCGGGATGAACCGGTTGGGCAGCAGCAGGCCGAAGCCCGGGCAGTCCCAGCGCAGCAGTGCTTCGAAGCCGATCAGGCCGGCGTTGGCGGCGACCTGGGGCTGAAAATAGAGCTGAAATTCCTCGTGGACGAGCGCATCGCGGATGCGCCTGCCGAGTTGCAGGCGATCGTCCAGCACGGCTTGCAGCTCCGCATGGAACAGGCTGGCGGCATTGCGGCCGCCGCGCTTGGCACGGTGGGTGGCGACCTCGGCCTGATGGCAGAGCTGGACCTGGGTCGCGGCGGTATCCGGAAATACCGCCGCGCCGATCGAGGCGGTGATGTACAGCGCGGTGCCGTCGGAGAGTTGCAGCGGCTCGGCCAGGCACTCGCAGAACGCATTGGCCAACGCCAGGACATCGGCATCCCGTGCGATGCCGGGCAGCGCCAGAATGAACTGATCGCCGGCGTGGCGGGTGATCAGCGCATCGGCGCCGGCGGCGATGCCCAGGCGCTCGGCGACCATCTTCAGCACCGCGTCGCCGACCGCGATGCCGGAACCTTCGTTGATTGCATTGAAGCGATCGATATCGACGAACAGCAGCACCAGACGGCTGCCATCCAGGCGGCAGTGCTCGATCAGAGTCTCGATCAGCGCCTCGGCACCGCTGTGCTTGCGCAGCCCGGTAAGGCTGTCGTGGGTCAGTTGCCGCTGGCGTTCGGCTTCGGCCTGCACGCGTGCGCTCACGTCGTTAATCTGCGCCATGCGCACGCGGCGCTGTTCGAACTCGATATCCACGGTCTTGATCTCGACTTCGATCAGCCGCCCCGACTTGACCCGGTGGCGCCACAGGCCGATCGGGCTGACCGTATCGAAGCGCGGGTGCCGCTGCTGGAAATCCAGCAGCTTCTGGACGTCTTCGGGCGGACGCAGATCGAGCGTGGTCAGACCGAGAAACTCCTCGCGTGTGTAGCCATACAGGTCGATTGCCGCCTGGTTTACTGCGACGATGGCGCAGGTCTCCGGGACATGCAGCAGGGTTGGAGAGGGGTTGGACTCGAACAGCAGGCGATAGCTCTGCTCGCGGGCGCTGAGCAGGCGCTGCAACTGGTGCCGCTCGATTGCGTACAGGATGCTGCGTTCCAGGGTACGCGCGTACAGTCCGGACTTGGCCAGGTAATCGCTGGCACCGGCGCGCAGGCAACACTGGTCGAGTTCGCGATCGCTGTGGCCGGTCAGCACGATCAGCGGCGGCCGCTCCGGGTCGGCGGTGGTCGCGAGCAACAGATCGAGGCCGGTGCGGGCGCCGAGTTGGTAATCGATCAGGGCGACATCGTGCCGGTGCTGGGCCAGCGCCCGGAGCGCGCCCTCGTAGTTCGCCACCGTATCCACGCGGAAGCGATCCGGCTCGGACATGTAGGTGAACAGGTCGTTGAGCAGCAGGCGGTCGTCGGCATCGTCGTCCACCAGCAACACCCGGATCCGGGCCGGGGCGTCGCTGCTGGCCAAGGTCTCGGTCACCGCAGTGTTCATGACTGCCGATCCGCCCGCTGTTCGCTGGCGGTCAGTATGCCGAAAATGTCGCTCGCCGTGGGGCTGTATGGTGCTTTGGTGGGGTGGATAAGCGCAGCGCATCCGATCCAGAGGAGAGAAGACAGAGGACAGGGGACAGAGCAAGCCGTCGCCCCGGCGGAAGCCGGGGCCCAGTTGTCGGAGTCGTGGTCACGGTCACCGCTGGGCCCCGGCCTTCGCCGGGGCGACGGATGCAGGGCCGATTAGCGCAGCGCAGCCACCAACTACCTTGCGCCGAGGTCGTTGACCGTGGATGCGCGGCGCTTGCGCCGGCATGTAAAAAGCCGGTTTGAGGATTGAACAAGCCATGCACCTGCTGGTTTCCAATGACGACGGTGTCGATGCGCCCGGGATCGACGTTTTGGCCAAGGCCCTGGCGGTGCTCGGCCGGGTCACTGTGGTGGCACCGGATCGAGACCGCAGCGGGGCCAGCAATTCGCTGACCCTGGATCAGCCGATTCGCGTGCAGGAACTGGGCGGAGGACGGTACCGGGTCGCCGGCACCCCGACCGACTGCGTGCATCTGGCCTTGCTCGGCCTGCTCGAAGGCGAGCCCGATATCGTGGTTTCCGGGATCAATAATTCGGCCAACCTCGGCGACGATGTGATCTATTCCGGCACCGTGGCGGCGGCGATGGAGGGGCGTTATCTGGGTCAGCCGGCGGTTGCGGTGTCGCTGGTCACGCGCGATCAGCAGGCACGCCACTACCCGACCGCCGCCCGCGCAGCGGTGGAAATCGTCAGGCTCTTGCTCAGCGATCCCCTGCCGGCCGACACCATCCTCAATGTCAACGTGCCGGACCTGCCGTGGTGCGAGATCCGCGGTTTCGAGGTGACAAGGCTCGGCCACCGCCACCGCGCCGAGGCCTGCATCCGCGAACTCGATCCGCGCGGCCGACCGATCTGGTGGATCGGTGCCGCTGGCCCACAAAAGGACGACGGCCCCGGCACCGATTTCGATGCGGTGCGCCGCGGCTACATTTCGATCAGCCCAATCCAGGTCGATTTGACCCGCTATTCGGCTCTCGACAAGGTTGCCAACTGGGTCGGCGCGCTGGCCTCGACGCTGGGCGAAGGTACCGGGGCGGCGACGTGAGTGGTCCGCTGACCCGGCGCGATCCAAACGGCTTGGGAATGACTTCGCAACGCGCCAGGGATCGTTTGATCGAACGCTTGAAATCGCTGGGCATAATGGATCGGCGGGTGTTGGAGGCGATGCGCAATCTGCCCCGCCACCTGTTTGTCGATGAAGGGCTGGAATCCCGGGCCTATGAAGATTCGGCGCTGCCGATCGGACTCGGCCAAACCATATCGCAGCCGTACATCGTGGCGCGGATGACCGAATTGGTGGTGGCTGTGGGCCCGCAGCGGGTGCTGGAAATCGGCACCGGTTCCGGCTACCAGGCGGCCTTGCTGGCGACGCTGGTGGCACAGGTGTATACGGTCGAACGAATCGAGTCCTTGTTGCGTACCGCGCGTCGAAGGTTTCGCAGTCAGCGGCTGGACAACATCAAGAGCCGTCATGGCGATGGCCGCTTGGGTTGGCCTGAAGAAGCACCGTTCGACGCAATCCTGGTTACCGCCGCCGGCGACGCGGTCGAGCCGGCCCTGCTGGCCCAGTTGCGGGTTGGCGGCGTGTTGGTGGCACCGGTCGGCCCGGCCAACGAACAAAAGCTGTTGCAAATGCGCCGTGAGGCCGAAGGTTGCAGTGAGGAAGTGTTTGAGGCGGTGAGCTTCGTGCCCTTGCTCGGCGGCACCCGCTGATGCGCCTGTTTGCCCCGCTGTACGAACGCGCGCTGCGCTGGTCGGCACACCGGCAGGCGCCGCGTCTGCTCGGGTTGCTCAGTTTTTCCGAGGCGATATTCTTTCCGGTGCCACCGGAGACCATGCTCGCGCCGATGACCCTGGCCGCACCCCGGCACTGGGCGCTGTTCGCTGGCATCAGTCTGTTCTGGTCGACGCTCGGGGCCCTGGTCGGCTACGCGATCGGCCACTTCGCTGCCGACGCCCTGCAGCCTCTGATGCTCCAGTTCGGTTACGGCGAGCGCTTCGCCGAAATCGAACGCATGGCCGCCGAGCAGGGCTTTTGGCTGCTGTTGATCGGCGGCTTCACCCCGGTGCCCTTCAAGTTGCTGACCCTGGCTTCCGGCGCGGTGTCGATGCCGATGCTGCCGTTTCTGGCCGGTGCCATCGTTGGTCGCGGCAAGCGGGTGTTCCTGGTCGCCGGATTGATTCGAATCGGCGGTGAACGTGCCGAGGCGTGGTTGCGTGCGCACGTCGAGCACTTGGGTATGCTGGTGCTGATGCTGATCGTCCTGCTGTTTTTGGCCTGGTACGGGTGGCCGACTTAAAACCATGAATGCGTTTCGCGGACATTGGATGGTGCTGCCGCTGGCCCTGCTGCTGGCTGGATGCGGTGCCGCGCCGCGGGTCCGGGTGACGCCGACGCCCGGCCTGCCGACACAAAGCGAAGCCCTTGCTATCGCTGGCGGCGGGCCTGAGGCCCAGCGGTCCGTGGACGGCGGGTCGGCAACACATCGGGTGGTCGCTGGCGAAACCCTGTATTCGATCGCTTTTCGGCAGGGGCGCGACTATCGCGAGCTGGCGGCAATCAATGGGATCCGTGAACCTTTCACCATCTATCCAGGCCAGGTGCTGCATCTGCAGCCGGCCGCGGCGCCTCCGCCACCAGACAAGCCGCCGGTGTCAACTTTGCCCACCTCTCCGCTGGCGTCGGCTGCGTCGCCGACCGCCGCCACGGGCACTTTCGCGCTGGCTGAGCCGGAACGGCCATTGACCGCGCAGGCTCTGCCCGAATCCCCGGGCGCAGTGCAGGAAGTGCAGTTGTCGGAACAGGGCCGACTGATCCAGGAACCGGCAGCGTCTCCCACAACCGAAACCGCATCTGCGCAAGCCGCGCCGAAGCCGGGTGTTTCCGGGACAACGGAAATTCCCGCCCCGGCGCCCGTTCCGAAACCGGCCGTGGTCGTCGCGCCACCGATCGACGACCAAGCAGCCACCCGCAAAGTCGAGGGCATACTCTGGCGCTGGCCGGCGGGCGGCAAGCTGATCGGCCGGTTTCTGGCCGGAGATCCCACCCAGCAGGGCATCGATCTAGCCGGCCAGGTGGGCGCGCCGGTGCTGGCCGCGGCAGATGGCGAAGTGGTCTATAGCGGCAATGGCCTGCTCGGCTACGGCGAATTGCTGATCGTGCAGCATTCACCGGATTTTCTCAGCGCCTATGGGCACAATCAGCGCCGCCTGGTGCAGGAAGGCGAGCGGGTGCGCGCCGGCCAGACCATCGCCGAACAGGGGCAGCGCGGAAGCATCAGTCTGTTGCATTTCGAAGTGCGCAGGCGCGGCAAACCGGTCGATCCGCTAAGCTACTTGCCACCCCGTTGAGGGCGGAAAGTCATGGTGCACGAACCCGATCCTGCGGATGCCGAATTGGCCGTGCTGCTGGCCGGCAGCACGGATCCCAGGGATCGCGAGCATCGTGATTCGACCGCCGCCTACCTGGACGAAATCGGCCTGATGCCCTTGCTCGATGCCGGTGAGGAGCAGGCGCTGGCGCGCGCTCTGCGGGGTGGCGACAGCGTCGCCCGCAACCGTCTGATCGAATGCAATCTGCGCCTGGTGGTCAGCGCTGCGCGCAGCTATCTGGGCCGTGGTCTGCCGCTGCTCGAGCTGATCGCCGAGGGCAATCTCGGACTGATTCGGGCGGTGGAAAAATTCGACCCGGAGCGTGGTTTCCGCTTCTCGACCTATGGCATGTGGTGGATCCGCCAGGCGATCGAGTTTGCGCTGATGCGCACCCGCGCGGTGCGCCTGCCGGTACACGTGGTGCGCGATCTGGCTGCCCTGCTCAGGGCCAACCGCGAACTTGCCGAGGACGGTCGGCCGCCGAGTCTGGACTCGCTGGCCCGCCATCTTGGCAAAACCGTGCCGGAAATCGCCCATCTTTACAGCTTGAACGAGCGCGTCGAGTCGCTGGATGCCGAACGCTCCGAGTCGGATGACCGTTTGCATGGCGAGATGATCGCCGCCGAGGCCGCAGACCCGGCGCTATCGGTGCTCGAAGCGTTTGATGACCGACGTTTGCACGACTGGCTGGAACAGCTCAAACCGCGGCAGCGCGAAGTAGTCGAGCGCCGCTTCGGACTTCACGAACACGCCGCCCAATCGCTGGCCGAAGTCGCGGCCGTGCTCGGCATCTCGCGTGAGCGCGTGCGCCAGATCGAAGCCGATGCGTTGACCAGGTTGCGGCAGTTAGGGGGTGGATAGTGTTGGGAATGGGGGACGGGGAATGGGGAGCGGGGAAACATGAGAGGCGTCGCCCCCGCGGACGCCGGGGCCCACTCCCCACGCTGGCGGGGTGCCCGGCACAGGGCCCCCGCGGTCGCCGGGGCGGCGGCACTACCGTCTCCCGTCTCCCGTCTCCGCCCTCCCGCCCAATCAATACACCAAAAACTCTGCCCGACAGCCCTGATCGACCCAGATCGCATTGCGATCCGACCACCAGGTACGGCCCTCGATACAGGCGGCGCGACTGAGCTGGCGATTGAGCTTGACACCATAGACGGTATTGGCCGGGCAGTAGTGGCGGCGTTCCTTGATCGATTCGCAGACCAGCAATTGCGGCTGGCGGACGCGCACTACCGCGAAGGCGCCACGACAGCCACGGTCGACCCAGACGCTGCGATGGTCGAAACCCCAGCTCTGACCCTGCACGCAGGCGGCCTTGCTGATGCGCCGCTGCAAAATCACGCGATCGCGGCCTACCGGCAGGGGGCAGCGCTCATAATTTTTCTTGATCGAGCGGCATTCCACGGTGGCGATGATGTCGTGGCCGTAGCCTTCGTCCGGCTGCGGGTAACCGGGTCGGCCCGGTCCATGGCCCGGATAGCCACCGTCGTCGGGGCGGCTTCCGGGGTGTCTCGGGCCACCGGGGCGTTCGCCGGGGTAGCCGGCGTCGGCGCGGCCGATCTGAAATTCGGCGGCACAGCCACCACTCACCCAAATGCCGCGCTGGTTGTAACCAAAGCTACGGCCCTCGACGCAGCGATTGCGGGACAGCTCGCGGATCAAGCGAACACCTGCCTGGGTATCGGCGCGGCATTCGCTGTAACGATCGCCGGGCGATTCGCAGCGGATCAGCGCAAAGGTGGTCTGCTTGGCTTGGGGTTGGGCCTGGGCCATAGGCGTAGCGAGGGCAGCCGCGGCAAGTGCGGCAATCAGCGAAAGGGTGCGGCGCATGCGGGTGGCTCCTCGCGGAATGAATGGAGCTGCGAT
>JBFXKH010000085.1:0-16001 GCA_050173995.1 Lysobacterales bacterium
CCTTCGCCTGGCTCGCGTTCCACCCCGACAGCGAAATCTGGGTAGCCAGAAAAGATGGACCGAATCCAGGCAAACAACCGCCGTCGTCCCGGCGACCGCCGGGGCCCAGTGTCGGGCGTGCGGCAATGTTGAACACTGGGTCCCAGCGTTCGCCGGGACGACGTCGCCTTCGGTCCTTGGTCCTGCGCTTCGACCTACCCGCTACAAAGTCCCCACGGTATGCGGTATCGCCAGGTAATGATCGGCGAGCAGCAGCGCGAACAACACCATCAGGTAGATGATCGAATAGCGAAACACTTCCATCGCGAAGGCTTCGTCGGGCGGGTCGAGCAGGCGGATCGCGTAATAAAGGAATCCGACGCCGAGCACCACCGCGCCGGCCAGATAAATGATGCCGCTCATGCCAGCAAGCCAGGGCAGCAGTGTGACCAGGAACAGCAGGATCGTGTAGGCGAGCACATGCCAGCGGGTGAACACCACGCCGTGGGTGATCGGCAGCATTGGCACCTGGGCGCGCGAGTAATCGGCGCGACGATAGATGGCAAGTGCCCAGAAGTGCGGCGGCGTCCAGATGAAGATGATCAGGAACAACAGCAGCGCGTAAGCGTGGATCTCGCCGGTCACCGCCGCCCAGCCGAGTACCGGCGGCGCGGCGCCGGCGGCCCCGCCGATCACGATGTTCTGCGGGGTCGCGCGCTTCAGGTAGACGGTATAGATCACCGCATAGCCGATCAGCGAGAAAAACGTCAGCAGCGCGGTCAGCGGGTTGACCAGCAGCACCAGGATCGCCATCGACACGGCGGCCAGAATCAGCGCGAAGCCAAGCACCTGGCGCGAGGAGAGCTGGCCGCTCGGCAGAGGTCGGTGCGCGGTTCTGGCCATCAGCGCGTCGATGCGCTGGTCGAGCAGGTGGTTGATCGCCGCCGCTGCGCCGGCCGCCAACCAGATGCCGAGGCTGCCCCAGACCAGCGCCGACCACGGCGGCAGACCGGGCACGGCGAGCAACATGCCGACCACTGCCGTGAACACGATCAGCGCGACCACGCGCGGTTTGGTCAGGGCAAAAAACTGTGCGGCCTGGTGGCGGTTGGCATCCATGGCGGGACTCGGTCGAAGGGAGAAGGCGGGGCGGCGATCAAGTCCGCAGTGGCGGGGCGAGCCGCGCCCACAGCGCCAGAACGGCCAGCAGCAGCAGGGCGGCGCCGGCGTTGTGCGCGACCGCGAGCCATAGCGGCAGGCCGAGTTTGACGTTGGCGATGCCGATCGCCAACTGCGCACCGAGCAGGATCAGCAGGGCGCCGGCGTAGACGCGCAGGCTGCGGTAGCGCCAGGAGTGGGTGACGATGGCCAGCAACCAGGCACTGGCCAGCACGGCAAACAGCCGGTGCGCGAGCTGGATCGCGGTGCGCGCCGTGGCATCCAGCACGCCGCCCTCGTAGTCCACGCCGATCCCGCGCCAGAGCACGAAGCCCTCGCGGAAATCGGCGGCCGGCCACCACTGGCCGAGGCAGGTCGGGAAGTCGGTACCGCAGGACCAAGCCGCATAGTTGGCGCTGGTCCAACCGCCCAAAGCGATCTGCACCAGTAGCAGACTGAAGCCGAGCGCCACCCAGGTCCGGGTCGGCAGCGATTCTTCCGGCCGGGCGGCGGGTCCATACGTGCGCAAGACCAGCCAGGCGAGCAGGCTCAGGGTGGCGAGGCCGCCGAGCAGGTGGGCCATGACCACGATCGGTTTCAATAGCCAGGTCACCGTCCACATGCCGAGCAGTGCCTGGATCACGATCACCATCAGCGTCAACACCGCGAGCGCCGCCCGACGATCCGCGCGCAGTCGCCAAGCGGTATAGAGCAGCAACAGTTCCCCGGCCAGCGCCAGGACCGCCGCGGCCAGGTATTCGGTGTGCATGTACAAGGGTATCGACGCACCGACCAGGGCCGCGGCGGCCAGCACAATCTGCCAGTCGCGCGCGCGCCCACGGGTCGCAATCAATGCCAATGTCAGGACCAATAGTCCAAGCGTGGCCGCCAGGTGCCGGTGCAATTGTTCGCGCCAGGCTTTGTCCGGGGCGACCTCTCGCGTGAAACTGGCATTGGCTGCGGCGATATCCTCGGCGTGCACCGGCCAGCTCGCCTTGCCATAGCAAGTCGGCCAGTCCGGGCAGCTCAGTCCGGCATTGGACAGGCGCACGAAGGCGCCGAACACGATCACAGCCAGGGCCAGCGCGGCGGCGAGCAGCGCCAGACGGCGGAACCAGGGCGAATGGCGGCTTGCCAACATGCGTGCGAACTCCGAAATGAACGGGTAGCGGGCCTGTCAGTGTAAGGTAGACAGCCGTTTTAGGTTTTAGGTTTTAGGTTTTAGGTCCAAAGCGCGTGCAGCCCGTCCGCCCTTACCCGAACACCGAAAACCGAAAACCGAAAACCGAACACCGAACACCGAACACCGAAAACCGAAAACCGCTCTTCCCCCTACCGGATCAGGCGTTTGAGGTCCCGGCGCACCCGTTCAAAATCGGCGGATGGCGGAAAGCGCAGCACCATGAATCCGTTTGGATCGACCAGAGCCAACTGGATGCTGCCCAGTGGGTCGGGCAGCAGCGGATCGATGCGCTCACTTGCGTCGATCCGCACCGCGTAGATGCCCTGACCCTGCAAGCTCGCAGTACCGATCCGTCCGGGTTCATCGACAATGGCGATGCGCAGCTGGGTGGCGTGCCGGTCCAGGCTTTGGCGCAGCTTCGGCAGACCGAGCAGCGATTGACGGCAGTCGGCCGCGCAGTCGCTTGGCACCCGCACCAACAAGGTCCAATACCATTGCGGTGTTTTCCAGGCGAACTCGCCGCCGTCGTGCAGACGCGCTGCGGGCATCGGCAGCGGCGGCGAGAGCAGTTCGCCGTAGTTCTTTCGTCCGCTCGGCATCCAGCCGCCGCGCTGCAACAGACTGGCAATCAGCATCGGCGCAGCAAACGCCAGTACCAGCACGATCAACAACAGACGATGGCGATGCTTTGGATTCATCGGGATTTCCGTCTCGGGCGGTGGAGGATGAAGAACAGGACCAAGGCCGCGACCGCGAAGCTGGCCCACTGCAGGGCGTAGCCGCGGTGTCGATCCGCGCTCAGTCCGGGTAGCGCCCACTCCCTGATGAAGCCGGAGGTGGGATCGGGCGGCAATTTGAGAATCGCCTCTCGGAGCTTCGGCAAGCCAAGCAAGCTGCGCAGCCGCAGCGGCTCAATGCGGGTGAGCAACAAGGGAAAGCGCAGCGCACCGGCCGGCACGTCCTCGCCCAGACGCAGTCCGACAGCGGGCGCGGGCGTGAGCAGGGCCGTCCCGCGCAGCAGCGGCGAAAAGGCTGGAATGACGGGAGGCCGTTGTCGATCCGGGCGTGCGACGAAGCCCAACTCGACCAGCAGGTCATGGCCATCCGCGCTGCGCAAGGGCGCGAACACCTGCACGCCGGGAACGCCATTGCGGACCTGATTGTCGAGCAACAACAGCCGCTGTCGGTCGATCCGCCCGGCGACTTCTACCAGGGCAACATCCGGCGCAGCCGGGGTCGCCAGCCAGTGATCCAGTGCCGTCGCGGTCGCGCCGGCCAGTGCGGAGGCGAATTGCCGAGCGCGTTGATCCTTGAAATGGGCGCGCTGCCATTGCCAGAGCGCCGCCGATCCAAACAGGATCAGGGCGGCGGCCAGCAACGCCAGCGAATACCAACGGGGAGTATGCAAGAACGCCTGCCTCAGGCCCGGAGCGGGCTACAATGAACAAAACCGGGCAGTGGTGGCCCGGGTCAAACCTCGCCGACGGGCGGCGCATGGTTTCAGGCTTTCCTTCCTACTTTGTCTTGCGGCCACTGCCATGCCACAGAAACTGCTGATCATTGCTGCCTTCCTGGCGATCCTCTACAACCTTGGCGCCGGTCTGTATTTCATGATGACCGACAAGGGCAGCAGCGATCGTACCGTCAACGCGCTGACCCGACGCATCGGGATTTCGGTGGCGCTGATCCTGCTGGTCGGTCTGGCCGCCTGGCTGGGCTGGATCGAACCGCACGGCATCCGCGGCAATTGATGATTTCTCGGGCGTGGCGTTGCGCCAAACGCCCGTGCTGGGAGCGACGCACGCCTTGCGTCGTCCCGGCGAACGCCGGGACCCATGGCTTTGGGCACTGCCGTCGCCCCGGACACTCGGCCCTGGCGCTCGCCGGGGCGACGCTCCATCTGTCCTTTGTCTTCTGTCCGCTGGATTAGCCACACTGCTTCCGGCGCGGCGCGCCCGGGGAACTACAGCACGTAGACGAACAGGAATAGACCGAGCCAGACCACATCGACGAAGTGCCAGTACCAAGCCACCGCCTCGAAACCGAAGTGCTGGTCGCGGGTAAAGTGGCCGCGCGCACAGCGAAACCAGATCACGATCAGCATGATCGTGCCCAGGGTCACATGCAGGCCGTGGAAGCCGGTCAGCATGAAAAAGGTACTGCCATAGATGCCAGAACCCAGGGTCAGCCCGAGTTCGTGGTAGGCGTGGATGTACTCGACGGCCTGGAAATACAGAAACAGCGCGCCGAGCACGATGGTCGCGCCCAGGAACAGCAACAATTTGCCGCGCGCCGCACTGCGGAGTGCGTGGTGGGCGATGGTCACGGTGACGCCAGACGACAGCAGCAGCAGAGTGTTGACGAATGGCAGGCCCCAGGCGCTGATGGTCTGGAACGCGCCGCCGACTGCGGCCGGACCATTGGTCGGCCAGCTCGCGGTGAAGCCGCTCCACAGAAACTCGTTGCTCAACGCGCCATCGCCGGCGCCGCCCAGCCAGGGTACGGACAGGCTGCGCGCGTAATAAAGAGCGCCGAAAAACGCGGCAAAGAACATCACCTCCGAGAAGATGAACCAGATCATGCCCATGCGGAAGCTGATATCGACCTGCCGGTTGTAGAAGCCGCGTACCGATTCGCCGATCACGTCGCCAAACCAGCCGACCAGCATGGCGACCAGCATGCAGATGCCGCCGAGCAGCACCCAGCCGCCACCGGGGCTGGCATTCACCGTCAGTGTGGCGCCGAGCATGGTGGTGAACAGCGCTACGGTGGCGATGATCGGCCACGGGCTGCCGTGCGGAACGTAGTAAATGTTGGGGTCGGGGGCAGCGTGGGGTTGCGACATGGAAGACTCCGGACGATGGCTCGGAAAACGAAATCAGTGGCTAATGCCACTGCTGGCTGCATCGGTGCGGCTGGCCACCGGATCGGCGGCCAGCGGATTGAATTCATAACGAAAAGTCAGCGTGTTGACGTCGGCCGGCAGGCGGTCGCTCAACTGGAAGCGCACCGGCATGACCCGGCTCTCGCCAGCATCCAGATGCTGGCGGGTGAAACAGAAACACTCGGTCTTGGACAGGTAGGCCGAAGCCAGATTGGGTGCGACATCGAAATTGGCCTGCCCGGTCATGCCGATCGCGCCGCGGTTGCGGGCGACGAATACCACTTCGGTCAGTTCGCAGGGATGCACGGTCACGGTCTTGCTGGTGCTGTCCAAGGTCCACGGCAGGTCGGCGTGGACGCTGGCATCGAACTCGATGGTGACTTCGCGGCTGGAATCGACTTCGGTGCACGAACTGACGGCGGTCGCCTGCAACTGCGGCTTGATCCCGAACACCTTCTGACAGACCACGTCGTAGAACGGCACCAGCGCGAAGCCGAAGCCGAACGCGCCGAGCGCGGCGATCAGACCGAAGCGCAGGGTGCGCGCGTTCTTCGCCGCCGTGCTGGTGGCGTCGTTGGTCAGCGGTTCGCGCCGTTCGGCGTTCATGGCCGAAGCGCGCCAAGCAGCCAGAACGACAGGTAAACCAATACCGCCAGCAGCGCCACTTGGCCCGCGGTTCTGCGGGCTGCGGCCTGGCGGTTGGCGAGTTCGTTGGGCAGGGTCATGGCGATCGCGATCAGTGCGTCACGTCGCCGTGGGCGAGCATGCGGTTTTCGATCTTCGGCGGGGTCGTGAAGCTGTGGTACGGCGGCGGCGAAGACAACGTCCACTCCAGGCCGTGGGCACCCTCCCAGACCTGGGCATCGGCGCGTGTGCCGCGCTTACGCAGACAGACGTCGATCACTATCCAGGCAAACAGCAATTGCACCAGGCCGAATCCGAAGCCGCCGATCGAGGAGATCATGTTGAAATCCGCAAACGCCGGGTTGTAATCGGGGATGCGCCGCGGCATGCCGGCCAGGCCGAGAAAATGCTGGGGAAAGAACAGCAGGTTGACGAATACTGTCGACAGCCAGAAGTGCCACTTGCCGAGCTTCTCGCTGTAATGGATGCCGGTCCACTTGGGCAGCCAGTAATACACCGCCGCCATGATCGCGAACACTGCGCCGGTGACCAGCACATAGTGGAAATGGGCGACCACGAAATAGGTATCCTGGTATTGGAAGTCGGCCGGTACGATCGCCAGCATCAGCCCGGAGAAGCCGCCGATGGTGAACATCATCACGAAGCCGATCGCGAACAGCATCGGCGTCTCGAAGCTCATCGAACCTTCCCACATGGTAAACACCCAGTTGAACACCTTGATCCCGGTCGGGATGGCGATCAGCATGGTCGCGTACATGAAGAACAGCTCGCCACCGACCGGCATGCCGACGGTGAACATGTGGTGCGCCCAGACGATAAAGCTCAAGAATGCGATCGAGGCGATCGCATAGACCATCGCCTGGTAACCGAACAGCGGCTTGCGCGCAAAGGTCGGGATGATCTCACTGACGATGCCGAACGCCGGCAGGATCATGATGTAGACCTCGGGGTGACCGAAGAACCAGAACACATGCTGGAACAGCACCGGATCGCCGCCGCCGGCAGCGTTGAAGAAGCTGGTCTGGAAATATTTGTCGGTCAGCAGCATGGTCACCGCGCCGGCGAGCACCGGCATCACCGCGATCAGCAGGAACGCGGTGATCAGCCAGGACCATACGAACACCGGCATCTTCAGCAAGTCCATGCCGGGCGCGCGCATGTTGAGGATGGTGGCGATGATGTTGATCGCGCCCATGATCGAACTGATGCCCATCATGTGGATGGCAAAAATGGTGAAGGCGACGTTGTCGCCACCCTGGATCGACAGCGGCGGATACAAGGTCCAGCCGCCGGCCGGGCCACCTCCGCCGATGCCGAACAAATACAGGACCAGCGGCAACAGCAATAGGGTGAACGCCGCCGGCAGGATCCAGAACGACCAGTTGTTCATGCGCGGCAGCGCCATATCCGGGGCGCCGACCATCAGCGGCACCATCCAGTTGGCCAGGCCGACGAAGGCCGGCATGACCGCGCCGAAGATCATCACCAGCGCGTGCATGGTGGTCATCTGGTTGAACAGGTCCGGTTGCAGCAACTGCAGGCCGGGTTGGAACAGTTCGGCGCGAATCAGCATGGCCATGCCGCCGCCGACGAAAAACATCACCAGCGAAAACACCAGATACATGGTGCCGATGTCTTTGTGGTTGGTGGCGTATAACCAGCGCTGCACGAAGCCGTGCGGCTTGTGGTCGTGGTCGTCGGCGTGGGCTGCGCTGCCGGTGTGGCCGCCGGACAGGGGTTCGGTCAGGGTGTGAGCCATGGTGGTGCTCTCTTCAGTTCAGTGTCGCGGTGGTCGCGACGGGGTCTGCCGTGGCAGCGGCGATCGGGGCGTCGGATCGGGCCGGGGCCGGCGTGGCGGCCAGGGTTTTTTGCTTCAGCCAGGCATCGAACTCGGCTTTCGGTTTGACCTCGACCACAACCGGCATGAAGCCGTGGTCCTTGCCGCACAATTCCGCGCACTGGCCGCGATAGATGCCGGGTTTGCTGACCCGGGTCCAGTTGTCGTTGATAAGGCCAGGGATGGCATCCTGTTTCCAGCCCAGATCGGGGACCCACCAGGAGTGGATCACGTCGCCGGCGGTCAGCAGGAAACGCACCTTGGTGTCGGCCGGGATCACCAGCGGGTGGTCGACATCGAGCAGATAGTGCTCGACCGATTTCGGGTCCAGGCCGGAGTTGAGCCGGCGAATCTGGTCGGAATCGCGCTTCAGCGAACTCAGGAAGTTGACCGGGGTGCCGACATACTCATAGCGCCACTTCCACTGGTAGCCGGTGATCTTGATGGTCAGCTCGGACTTGCTGGTGTCGGCCGAGTTCAACATCACCTTTGTCGCCGGCCAGGCCATGCCGGCCAGGATCAACGCCGGCACCACGGTCAGCAGCACTTCGGCCAGGTTGTTGTGGCTCCAGGTCGCCGGCACCGCGCCCTTGGACTTACGGAAGCGAAACATGGCAACGATCATCAGCCCGAATACGATCAGGCCGATCACCACGCAGATCCACAGCGCGATCATGTGCAGATCGTAGGCCGACTGGCTGGTCTGGGTGACGCCCTTGCTCAGGTTCATCTGCCAGGGTTGCTGGGCGGCCAGCGTGGGCAGTGCGAATAAGGCCGCAAGCAGGCCCGACAGCAGAGGGAAACCGCGTTTTGCAAAGGTCATCGTCGTATGTCCAATTCCGGTAGCACCGGCGTTCGAATCGGTTGGGATCGGCATTCGGCCAGACCGCACCCACGTCCACGGCCAGCACCTTCCGCCAGGAAAAGCGGACAGGCGTTAGGTGGGCTGGGTTGGAGCTGACGCAAGCGCGCCATGATAGCCGCGCGCTCGCCCGGGCGGCAACCGGGTTCAGAGGACAGAGGACAGAGGACAGAGGACAGCAAGTAGCCCGGATGGAGCGCAGCGGAATCCGGGATGTTCGGTCGATGGGGCGGAGCCGGGGAGTGCTGGCGGGAGTCGGGAAGCGAGAGGTGGGAAATTTCGTCGTCCCGGCGAACGCCGGGACCCAGTGCTCTCGACGGTTTCGCCGCATCTGGGACTGGGCCCCGGCTTGACCAGCTCCGCTGTTGAAAGCCGCCGGGGCGACGGTTTGCTTCGACCCGTTCCCCATTCCCGACTCCGCACTGACCTTTGCTCGCGCTCGATTGATGAACACGCTGTGGCTGCCACCCTCGCGCAGCAGGGTGCAGCCATGCTGTTGCAGGTAGCGGATCAAATCCTGTCGCTTCATGCTGCCGTGAGCAGCAGCCGTTCGCGAATTACCTCTGTGCCCAGCAGTTGTTCCTCCGCCAAAGCGCGGTTGGCCTCCAGAACCAGGGTGACTGCTTCGCACAGATTGGCACGGGCTTCGTCCAGGGTCGCACCCTGGGTATTCGCGCCAGGAAGCTCCTCGACGAAACCAATATAGCCCTGCTCAACCTTGCGATAGATCGCCGTCAATTGAATGGCCACGGTAACTTCGCTCGAATGCTGCGGTCCGGTGGGCAGTGTAACTAATCCGGGACGCCGCCGGGCCCACCCATGACCTGCCGCACATGACAAGGCCGGCGCCAGCGGTCAGAATTACCGGCCCATACATGCGTCGCGATGCCTGCGCGGCGAACTTCCCAGGAGATGCTCCATGCCGCGCCAGACTTTCGCCCCATCCGTCCTTGCCCTCGCCATCGCGCTGTCCTTGGCCGCCTGTTCCAAGGCGCCCGAGCCGGCCGCGAGCAGCCCCGCCGCCAGCCCCGCCCCGGCCCTGGTGCTGGACCTGAAGACACCGATCAGCCGCTTCGATGCCGCCGATCTCGATCCGAATGGATCGGCCTGTAGCGATCTGAACGCCTACGTCAACGGCCGCTGGCAGGCGACCAACCCAGTGCCGGCCGATCGCAGCACCTGGGGCAGTTTCGAGATGCTCGGCGAGCGTTCGCTGGAAGCCCAGCGCGCGATCGTCGAACATTCGGCCGCCGGGCAGCCGGCTGCCGGCTCGATCGAAGCCAAGATCGGCGACCTGTGGGCGACCGGTATGGACGAAGCCGCGATCAATGCCGCCGGGGTCGCCCCGATCGAGTCCTTGCTGGCCGAAATCGATGGCGTCGGCGACAGCGCCAGCCTGGCCGAGTACCTGCGAAAGAGTTACGCCGCCGGTCAGGGCAACGTATTCGGCTTCGGTCCGCAGGCCGATTTCAAGAACTCCGACATGAATATCGCCTACGTCACTCAGGGCGGTCTCGGACTGCCCGACCGCGGCTACTACCTGGAAGACCGAGCAGACTTCGTCAAGGCGCGTGAGGCCTATGTCCTCTATATCGCCAATCTGCTCGGCCTGGCCGGTGCCGCGCCGGAGTCGGCGCAGGACCTGGCCGGCAAGATCATGGCGTTCGAGACCCGGTTGGCCAAGGTATCCCTGTCCAGCGAGGAAATGTCCCGCGACGCCGAGGTGTTCTACAACCCGGTCAGCGTCGCCGATGCCGACAAGGTGAGCCCGAATTTCCCGTGGTCCAAGTTCTTCGATTCGCAGGGCGTGGCGCAGCCGGCGAAGTTCTCGCTGGCCCAGCCCAAGTTCCATGCCGAACTGAGCGCGATGATCGCGGATGTGCCGGCCGACACCTGGAAGGCCTATCTGCGCTTCCACCTGCTCGACCAGGCCGCGCCCTACCTCAGCGATGCCTACGCCGAGGAGAACTTCAACTTCTACGGCAAGACCCTGCGTGGCCAGCAGGAAATGAAGCCGCGCTGGAAGCGCGTGCTCGGCGTGATCAACGAGCAGATGGGCGAGGCCCTGGGCCAGGCCTACGTCGCTGCGACATTCTCGCCGGAAGCCAAGGAACAGGCCCAGCATCTGGTCGCCAACCTGAGCGACGCGCTCAAAGCGCGCATCGAAAACCTGGCCTGGATGAGCGACGAGACCAAGACCAAGGCGTTGGAAAAGTGGGCGAGCTTCACCCCCAAGATCGGTTACCCGGACAAGTGGCGCGACTGGTCCGGGCTTAGTACCAGCCGCGACAGCTATGTCGCCAACCTGATCGCCGCCACCCGCTTCAACTACCAATGGCAGTTGGCCAAGATCGACAAGCCGGTCGACAAGAGCGAGTGGGGCATGAGCCCGCAGACGGTGAATGCCTATTACAACCCGCTGGCCAATGAGATCGTGTTCCCGGCGGCGATCCTGCAGCCGCCGTTCTTCGATCCCCAGGCCGACGCAGCGCTCAACTACGGCGGCATTGGTGCGGTGATCGGCCATGAGATGATCCACGGCTACGACGACCAGGGCAGCCGCTTCGACGCCAAAGGCAATTTCAGCAACTGGTGGACCGACGCCGACGGCAAGGGCTTTGCCGAGCGCACCGGCAAGCTGGTCGACCAGTTCAACCAGTATGTCTCGATCGACGACATCCACGTCAACGGCAGACTAACCCTGGGCGAGAACATCGCCGACCTGGGCGGCCTTTCGGTCGCCTATGACGCCCTGCAGAAGGCGCTGGCCGATGATCCCGAAGCCAATCGCGAAATCGATGGCCTAAACCAGTCCCAGCGCTTCTTTTTGAACTGGGGCGTGGTCTGGCGCCGCAACTTCAAGCCGGAAGAACTGAAGGTGCGCCTGACCACCGACCCGCACGCCCCGGCCAACTTCCGTGCGATCGGCGCCCCGTCCAACCTGCCGGCCTTCGCCCAGACATTCGACTGCAAGCCCGGCGCCGCCATGCTCCGCAGCGGCGACCAGCAAGTCGTGATCTGGTGATCAGAGGACAGGGGACGGAGGACGGAGCGAGTCCTGAGGACAGAAGTCGGAAAGATGGACCGTCGCCCCGGCGAACGCCGGGGCCCAGCGTCTGGTACTGCGGAAGTGCGTAGGATGGGTAGAGCGCAGCGGCTTTTAACGGCGCAGCCGGTCAACCCATCAATAAGCTCTGTCGAAAAGCACTGGGTCCCGGCGAGGGCGCAGCCCGGCCTGTCCTGAGCCTGTCGAAGGGCCGGGACGACGCCGGGCTACGCTCACATCCTTCGCACGCGAAAACTGCGGCCCTTGATCTTGCCGCTGACCAACCGTTTGAACGCCTGGTCGATCCACTCGCGACGAATCGCGACATAGGAACGGGTGGCAAAGGTATCAATCTTACCGATTGCCTCCGCTGGCAGACCGGCGTCGCCGGTCAACGCACCCAGGATATCGCCGGCGCGCAGTTTGTCGGTCTTGCCGGCATCGATCACCAGGGTCGCCATCGACGCCTGCGGGGCATTGCTGGCGCGCCGCGTCAGCGGTTTCACCGTGGCCCAGCGGATCGCCTTGCCGTGCCGGTCGATCAGCACCAGCGCGCGCGGCATCTCGCGCGGCGTGACCAGACTGAGCGCCAGTCCGCCGCGGCCGGCGCGACCGGTACGGCCGATCCGGTGAATGTACACATCCGGGTCGCTCGGCAGTTCGAAATTGACCACCGCAGCCAGATCCTTGATGTCGAGGCCGCGGGCGGCCACGTCGCTCGCCAGCAGCACATTGCAACTGCCATTGGCGAAACGCAGCAAAATCTCGTCGCGGTCGCGCTGCTCCATGTCGCCGTGCAGGGCCAGCGCGAAAAAACCGAACTGATTGAGCACCGCCGCCACGTCCTCGGTATCGCGCCGGGTATTGCAGAACACCACCGCCGATTCCGGACGATGCTGCATCAGCAGCGCGGCCAGGGCGGCCGGCTTTTCGGCCAGATCGGCTTCGTGGAATAGCTGGGTCACCATCGGCTGGCTGTCGGCATGGGCCACGCTGACCTCGGCCGGATCGCGCATCAGGCTTTTCGCCAGCGTGCGGATGCCGTCCGGATAGGTGGCCGAAAACAGCAGGGTCTGGCGGTCCTTGCCGACCTTGGCGGCGATCTTGCGGATCGCTTCTTCGAAGCCCATGTCGAGCATGCGGTCGGCCTCGTCCAGCACCAGGGTCCGCACCCCGCCCAGATGCAGGGCCTGCTTGCCGAGCAGATCGCCGATCCGCCCCGGCGTGCCGACCACCACCTGCGGATCATGCACCAGCGAGGCCAGTTGCGGCCTGAGCGACACCCCGCCGGTCAGCAGCAGCACCTTGAGATTGGCCATGCCGGTCGCCAGCCGGCGGATCTCGCGCGCCACCTGGTCGGCCAGCTCGCGGGTCGGACACAACACCAGCGCCTGGCTGCGGATCAGCGCCACATCCAGCCGCTGCAACAGACCGAGCCCGAACGCCGCGGTCTTGCCGCTGCCGGTCGGCGCCTCGGCGATCAGATCGCGTCCGGCCAGAATCAGCGGCAGCGCCGCCGCCTGGATCGGCGTCATCGTCGCATAGCCCAGCGCGTCCAGCCCCTGGGTCAGCCGCGCATCCAGTTTCAAATCAGAGAAGGCATTCATCCCGCCATCATAGACCGTAGGGGCGACCCGCCGGGTCGCCCGTGCAAATCAGGCAGCGTCGGTCGGCGTTGGTCGCATGCCGGCGATTGCCGGATCCGAACCGATCCGCATCGATTCGTGTCGCGCTTCGATGTTGATGTACACCGTGCTGGGCACTACGATCCATGGTGGCTGGCCTTTGGCGAGATGGTTTGGAGTCTTCATAACAGCCATCCTATCAATACCTGGGTCAGCCACTTTTTTTGCCTGCGACTTCAAATGCTTACGCTCGTGAATTCAACACCTTGAGGCCAAAGTAAGTGCCATTGGTCCTAATCCTGCGGTAGATAGCTCACGCACACCCCACCCAACCGCGCGTCAGTCCGAGACTGCCATAGTGTGGCAGCGCGTCGGCGGGAGCATGTTAGGTATGATTTCGCTGGCCGCAAGAATCGCGGCGTGCAATTTCCGGGTCCAAAGCATGAAGTCTCTAAATGGTCAGCTGGGTTCTGTTGGCTTTGTCCACTCGCTAAAAACAGAACCGGAACATCTAACGAAAGGCTTCTCTTCGGCGAAGGACAAGGAGTCTTGATGGTTTCCGAGACAATGCTTTGGCATGCCGAGTTCTACTTCAAGCGCGGAATCCGGGGCTCGACCGGACGGCCGCTTTATTCCTATCGAGTGGCAGAGAAGGAGTTCGTCGAGCTCAAGGATGCGCTGCGAGTGGAACGCATCAGCTGGGACGACCCGGCACTGCGCGATTACTGGGCGGCCTGTTACTCGATGTACGTGGCAGAGTCGTATCGGCGTCACTACGATCCCGCCACTGGGTGGACATGGGCGGCATTCGACGGGCCGCTTGGTCTCTCAGTATCCGTGTCGGAAAAGCGGCTCGTTGTGCTCAATGGGCTGAGATACTGGGGGCGGCCGGTCCGCAGGTTTGAAAACGGCAACCACGACTATCTGGGCTCTTTGTTTGCGGAAGGCGGCCTACCTTGGACGCTGCTGAATGCGCCTGTTCATGGGTTCGGCCGGGCGGTCAGGAGTGGAGTGCGCCACTTCGACGAGGACCGCGAGAGCGCTAGGTCGGTTGCGACGAGAATCGCCGAGTTTAGGCCTTACTTCCCTCAGTCCTTCAGGACCGACGAAGTCGGCTTGCTCCTGGCGGGCATCGTTAGCCAGTTGATTTCTATCGTTGAGCGCTGCCGATTACGACTGGGAGAAGACCCGATCGCGGTTCTCGATCGCGACATGCCTACGTGGCGCGATGACTTCCCCATTCCATTGGACGATGTCAACGCCAATCAGCTCATCAGCGATTGGCTGGCGGCAGCTCGACAGGGCCGCGAGGACTGGGCAAAGCGTTCGCTCGATCGTTCGACCAGATGCGCGCACCGTCTCCCAGGAAACACCACAAACCTTGATGCGGTAATTTCCATCGTTGAACTACAGCACCAAGTGGTGTTCCCAATTCCGGTGCGGGGTTTGACGAGTACGCGCCTCGAACTCTGCTGTTACGAAGGTGATCGCCTAGCCCAGCGGCTGGGCGTTGCCTACGCAAGCCAGGACGGCGACGTTATTCGGATCACCAGCCCGAAGGCCTCAATCGAGGTTTGTCGCGACAATGTCGACGTGCCTCTGAGCCTAAAAGTTCTGGATGCGGGTGAGATCATCCACTCATTGCCTGTGCCGAACTCGTCCTTCGATGGAAATGTGGATCCCACCGTATTCGAGTTCCGCGACGACTCGTGGTGGTTTCTGTCCGCTGTGACATGCAATACAAAGGCAGATCGCGTCCGGATCAGGATGCCTGCGGGCTGGGAAGCTCAGTCCGGCCAGGCTCTAACACTCGTGGCCGAGGACCAGGCGATCTGGATCGAAGCGAGCGCCGCCTTGAGTCTAGTCGGGTTCGGCGAGGAGATCAGAGTCGGGTTCAGTGACAACGGCGTCAGTTCCTATCGCTTAGCCGGTGCGGTGCCCATGGAAGGTGCTCGCCCTGAGCTGGTTGCGCTCGGATGGCCGCGGATCGAACGAGATGGTGCGGGTGATGCTGAGGCAAATCTTGTCCATTTCGTCAACGGCCGATCACGCCAAGCGCTCGCCGGGAACCAAGACTTCGGCACAATAAAGTACCAGCTGCGCACCACGACGGGCCTGACCATTTTTCGAAAGAGGTTCGGCCTGCTTCCGGCCGACTTTCGAGTTCGCCTGTCACCGGCGAGCGGAGCCCGACCCGCGCGGCTCGCCGTCACTTCTAGGGAATCACTGGTCCTGACGGTGGCAGTCGGCTCGGGCGAACCTGCTTCGTGGAACCACGTAACGGAGTCGATGCACGACCTACCGAACTCACCTGGCCTCGGTCGGTCCGAAGTGAACATTGCTGTGCACTCGAGGGGCAATCCATATCCAGTTGTATTGCGCCGACCGTACCCGCTCGTGGGCGTGCAAGTGACAAAGGCAGACGGTACCAGAATTTGCTGCGGTGCATTGAGGCTCGAAGACCTGCCTGGAATGGAAGCGGTTTTCTACGCAGGCCCCGGAGGCGATACCTTCCGTGTGGTACTTGAGCTAGTAGGCATTCGCGGAGCCACGCCAAGTCAATACTCCACTCTCCGCGTTGGCGATGAGCCCGTCAGGATTCACGTCAACAGCTATGCAGAAGATATCGCGATGTTGCTTGGCGTTTCGTCGGATCAGGACGCGAGAGTGCGAATTTCCTTCGAGTCCGGAGTCACGCACTGCACATTTGAAGTATGTCGCTACAAGTACGATGTCTTGCGTCTGCAGGAAGACAGTGCCGTCATTGAGATCGGAAGAGCGT
>JBFXKH010000086.1:0-15807 GCA_050173995.1 Lysobacterales bacterium
GATCGCCGCACTGGAAGCCAAACGCCGCCAGTTGGAAGCGCGGCTGGGCGATGTTGCCAGCCAGATCGCTCAGGTCCAGAAAGAACGCGACGCGCTGGCCAGTCGTCTCGATGCGCTGACCCGCCTTGAAGAGTTCACCGCATTCGATGAACTGGATTGGGCCAGCGTCGCCACCGAGATCGCCCGGTTGCTGGACGAGCGCAGTCGGCTGGAATCGGCGTCGGACCGGCTCAAACAGTTGAACGACAACCTGCGCGCGGCGCAACAGGCACTCAAGGGAACCACCGAAGCGCTGCACGCGGCACGCGACAAACGGGCGAAGGCGGAACAACGGCGTGCCGACGCGCTGGAGCTTCGCCAGCAAACCGAGACCCTGCTGCACGGCGTGGTCATCGACGCGGCACAGGCAACACAGCTCGAAGCCATGCGCATCGAGGCGCTGGGCGAACAGCAACTGACGGTGGAATCCTGCGACAACCGCGAACAGGACGTGCGCGCCTGGTTGCAGGCACGCATCGACGCCGAGGACGCCAAGCTCAAACGTCTGGCCGAGAAGATCATCAAGGCGATGGCGTCCTTCAAAGAAGCATTCAAGCTGGAGACCGCCGAGATCGACGCCAGTCTTGAGGCCGCCTTCGAGTACCAAAACCTGTTGGCGCAGTTGCACCGCGACGACCTGCCGCGCTTTGTCGCACGCTTCAAGGAACTGCTCAACGTCAACACCATCAACGAGATCGCAAACTTCAATGCGCAACTGGCGCGCGAGCGCGAAACCATCAAGGAGCGCATCGCCCACATCAACAAATCCCTGGGCGAGATCGACTACAACCCCGGGCGCTACATCGTGCTGGAAGCGCAGACCAGTCCGGATGCCGAGATCCGCGACTTCCAGCAGCAATTGCGCGCCTGCACCGAAGGCGCGCTGACCGGTTCGGGTGGCGGCGCGGACGATGCCCAGTATTCCGAAGCGAAGTTTCTGCAGGTCAAGGCGATCATCGACCGCTTCCGTGGCCGCGAGGGCTTGTCTGAAATCGATCGCCGCTGGACGGCCAAGGTCACCGATGTGCGCAACGGCTTCCTGTTCGCCGCCAGCGAACGCTGGCGCGAGGACCACAGCGAGCACGAACATTATTCGGATTCCGGCGGCAAATCCGGCGGGCAGAAAGAGAAGCTGGCCTACACCATCCTGGCCGCCAGTCTGGCCTATCAGTTCGGCCTGGAATGGGGCGCGGTGCGCTCGCGTTCGTTCCGCTTCGTGGTCATCGACGAGGCGTTCGGGCGCGGCTCGGATGAGTCGGCGCAGTACGGTTTGAAGCTGTTCAAGCAACTCAACCTGCAACTGCTCATCATCACGCCCTTGCAGAAAATCCACATCATCGAGCCCTTTGTCGCGAGCGTCGGCTTCGTCCACAACGAGGGCGGGCGCGACTCGAAATTGCGCAATCTGTCGATCGCAGAATATCGGGCACAGAAAGCCGCGCTGCCGGAACCATCCGCACCGGCGTTGCCGCCGTGACCTGGACCGGCCCAAACGAGCTGAAGGCGCAACTGGCGCGGCTGTGGCAGCGCGGCGAACTGCTGCGCGATGCGCTGACCGGCAACGCGCGGTTTCCTTTGCGCCTCGCGCTCAAGTCGCCTGGTTCTACCGATATCACCGAACGCTTTGACGCCGTGCGCGCGTGGGCTGCTGCTTTGGCAGCGACGGATTACCTGCGCATCGAGTGGCAGAACATACGACACCGCGTGCAAGGCGGGCAAAAACTGCCGGCCAGCGTGTGGATCGAAACGCTCGACGATGCGCTGCGCTGGCTGGGCAAGCGCCGCGAATGGGAGCGCTTTTCGGCGCAGCTTGCAGCGACCCGACAAACCCACCCCGCCCTGCTGCCGTGGCTGGCCAAGCGCCCGCTGCAGGCGCTGGAACTTGCAGCCGAGTGGCCGCGCTTGTTGGCCGTGGTGCGCTGGCTGGTCGCGCATCCCCGCCCAGGCATCTACCTGCGGCAGGTGGACATCCCGGGCATCCACAGCAAGTTCATCGAAGCCCATCGCGGCGTGTTGGCCGAGCTGCTCGACCTGGCCTTGCCGGTCGACGCGGTGGATCAGGGCAAAACCGGTGTCGCCCAGTTTTCCGGCCGTTATGGCTTTCTGGAAAAGCCTACGCGGATCCGCCTGCGCGTGCTCGATCCAGCGATTGTCGCCGTGCCCGGCACGACCTGCCCAGACCTGAGCCTGGATGCCGACAATGTCAGTCGCCTGACCCTCCCGCTGCGGCGCGTGTTTATCACCGAAAACGAAACCAACTTTCTGGCTTTCCCCCAAGTACCCGACGCCGCGGTGATTTTTGGTGCCGGCTACGGTTGGGAGGCACTGGCGCGCAGCCGCTGGTTGGAAGACTGCGCGATCCATTACTGGGGCGATATCGACACCCATGGCTTCGCCATCCTGGATCGCTTGCGCGGGCACTTCGATCGCGTTGAATCCTTGCTGATGGACCGGGCAACCCTCGATGCGCATGCCGCCGTGTGGGGCCACGAAGACCAGCCGCTGCGCACCGACTTGCTCCGGCTGACCCCCGCAGAAAGCGCCCTCTACGACGACCTGCGCGACAACCGCATCCGCGCCGGACTGCGGCTGGAGCAGGAACACATCGGCTTCCAGTGGCTGGCGCAGCGGCTCAAACTGCTCATTAACGGCAGCGCCGCCCCCATTCAGGCATCTTGCGACACGACTGAATAACGACTATATTCGGTCTTCACCACCGAGGAGCACGGCGATGCGTTACTCGTCGCAAGTCAAGCCAATCAGCTACCTCAAGGCCAATGCCGCCGAAGTGCTCAATCGGATCGCCGAATGCCGCGAACCCATGGTCATTACCCAGAACGGTGAAGCCAGGGCCGTCCTGCAGGACGTGGCATCGTTCGAAGCGACGCAAGAAACGCTGGCCTTGCTGAAGATTCTCGCGCTGGGCAACCAGGATGTGGCGGCTGGCAAGCTCAAACCGGTCGCCGCTGTCGTTGCTGGTCTGCGCGCCAAGCGGGCCACGGTTTGATGGCAGGCGGGCCGGCCACCTTCAAGGTTTTGCTCACCGAGGGTGCGCAGCAGGACCTGGAAGCCATCCACGCCTACCTCTCGGCGTTCGACTGTGTGGCCAACGCCAACTTGGTGTTGGATAGGTTGATGGTCTTGGTCGGGAGCCTATCGAAACTCCCCGAGCGCGGCAGTTTTCCGCATGAACTTGTCGAACTCGGCATCAAGGAGTATCGCCAGGCCGTGTTCAAACCGTACCGCGTGATCTACCGAGTGACTGGCAGCCAAGTCATCATCTACCTGATTGCCGACGGGCGCCGCAACATGCAGTCGTTGTTGGCGACCAGGCTGCTCGGCGCCTGGCCCCAGCCGCGCCCGTAGCTGAACGCCGCGCATGAACCCCGCCCTGCAACTGACCCCCAGCGGCCACCTGCTGTGCGCCGCCGAAGCGGACGCGCCACCGCTCGCCGACGCGCTCGCCGAACGGCTGACCAAGGCCTTCGCACGCGGCGCCGGGCACGGCCTGCTGCATCTGGGTGCGGCCGAGGTGGCGACCGCCCTGCCACCGTTGTGGGCGTACTGGCGGGACTTCGCGGTGCGGCTGGTGACCGCACTGACCGCGACCGCAGAGGACGGCGAAATCGCGGTCGCCGCACCGGAATGGCCGGCCCTGCAAGCCCTGTGTCTGGACGCTCCACCGATGGCCGGTGGCGAGTATCTGACGCCGGATATCCTGGTTGCGCTGTGGGCTGCGATCGAAGCGGCGGCGAAGTCCGAACTGGCCGCCAGCGGCGGCTCCTTGCAGGCTTTTCTGCAATCCCGGCATCCGGCCTGGAACCTGGTCGGGCGGGTGCATTTCAACCTTGCCGAAAACCGCAAGGATGAGGAATGCCCGTTCGCTTTTCTCGCCACCTACACCTCGCGCCTGTCGGCGCACGGCAAGGCGCAACACCTGCCGCTGTCTGCCGCGCTGGCGGAGTTCTCCGGCGGCAGGCACAAGACGCAACTTTTGTCGCTGCTGGTGCCGGTGCAAAAAGCCGCGGCCGACTGCGCCTGGCTGGCGGCGATGGTCGATGCCGGCGAAATCTATCATCCGCTGCGCTGGGGGGTGGCCGAGGCGGCGCGTTTTCTCGGCGATGCGTCGCGGCTGCAGGCGGCCGGGGTGGTGGTGCGCATGCCGCGGACCTGGGCCGGCGGGCGTCCGCCGCGACCACGGGTATCGGCCAGCGTCGGCAGCAAGAACCCATCGCTGCTTGGCATGGACGCCCTGCTCGACTTCCACATGCAGGTCAGCCTCGACGGCGAGCCGCTGGCCGCCGACGAAATCCAGTCGCTGCTGGCGGCAAACGCCGGCCTGCATTGGATCCGCGGTCAGTGGGTCGAGCTGGACCGCGACCGACTGGCTAGTGCGATCGATCGCTTTCGCGGCATTGAGGAAGCCGCGGCCAGCGGTTTGCCGTTCGCTCAGGCCATGCGCCTGCTGGCCGGCGCCAGCATCGACGCGGAACTGCCGGCCGATCCGAACTGGTCGGAAATCGCTGCCGGCGACTGGTTGGCCGGGATGCTCCGCGAACTGCGCTCGCCGCAGGGGCTCGCCGCCGCCCATCCTGGCCCGGCGCTGAAGGCCAAACTGCGTCCGTATCAGCAGGACGGACTGCGCTGGTTGCATCTGCTGACCGGGATGGGCCTCGGCGCCTGCCTCGCCGATGACATGGGGCTCGGCAAGACCATCCAGGTGCTGGCGTTGCTGCTGACCACGCCGCGCCGCCGGCCCAGCCTGCTGGTCGCCCCGGCCTCGCTACTCGCCAACTGGCAACAGGAGGCCGAGCGCTTCACGCCCAGCCTGCGCTGCCTGATCGCGCACCCGTCGGCGCTGGCGCCACAGGCACTGCGCGCGCTCGACGCCGAACGGCTGGACGGCATCGACCTGGTGATCACCAGTTACGGCACCCTGGCGCGCAGCCCGAACCTGCTGGCGATGCGCTGGCAACTGGCGGTCGCCGACGAGGCGCAGGCGCTGAAGAATCCCTCCGCCCAGCAGACCCGGGCGGTCAAGCAACTCAAGGCCGATGCGCGCATCGCGCTGACCGGTACGCCGGTCGAAAACCGCCTCACCGATCTTTGGTCGATATTCGACTTCACCCATCCCGGCCTGCTCGGATCGCAGAAGGCGTTTGCCGGATACACCAAAAACATGACCCAGTACGGGCCGCTGCGCAGCCTGGTCGGCCCGTACATTCTGCGCCGCCTGAAGAGCGACAAACGCATCATCGACGACCTGCCGGACAAGACCGAACTGACCGCCTGGTGCAGCCTGCGCCCGACCCAGGCGGCGTTGTACCAGGCCGCGGTCGAGGAACTGGCGAGCCGCCTGAAAAGCGTCGATGGCATCCAACGCAAGGGCCTGGTGCTGGCCTTCCTGATGCGCTTCAAGCAGATCTGCAACCATCCCTCGCAGTGGCTCGGCGACGGCGCCTGGCGGCCGGAAGACAGCGGCAAGTTCGCTCGTCTTGCGGAAATCGCCGAGACCATCGCCGCCCGTCAGGAAAAGCTGCTGGTGTTCACCCAGTTCCGCGAGACCACCGCGCCGCTGGCGGCCTTTCTCGGCACGATTTTCGGCCGCGAAGGCCTGGTGCTGCACGGCGGCACGCCGGTCGGCCAGCGCCGCGAACGGGTCAAGCGCTTCCAGGAAGACGAGCGCTGCCCGTTCTTCGTTCTCTCGCTCAAGGCCGGCGGCACCGGGCTGAACCTGACCGCCGCCGCGCATGTGGTCCACTTCGACCGCTGGTGGAACCCGGCGGTGGAAAACCAGGCGACCGACCGCGCCTGGCGCATCGGCCAGCACCGCAACGTGCTGGCGCACAAGTTCGTGTGCAAGGGCTCGGTCGAGGAACGCATCGACGCACTGATCCGTTCCAAGCAACAATTGGCCAGCGACCTGCTGGAAGGCGGCGCGGAAATCAACCTGACCACGATCGGCGACGCCGAACTGTTGGAGCTGGTCAAACTCGACATCCACTCGATCGGAGAATGAACGGATGAGTTTCGGTTACTGGAAACCCTATGTGCCGGTCGCCGCGCGGCGCGCGCTGGCCAACAAGGCGATCCGCAAGGCCAGCCAGTCCGGGCAACCGATGCAGCCGGTGCAGATCGACGGCCGGACGATCGCCGCCACCTTCTGGGGCAAGGCCTGGTGCAGCAACCTGGAAGCCTACAGCGATTACGCCAACCGGCTGCCGCGTGGCCGCAGCTACCTGCGCAACGGCGCGGTCATCGACCTGAAAATCGCCGCTGGCAAAGTGCAGGCGCAGGTCATGGGTTCCGAGCTGTACCGCATCGAGATCGGCATCGCCGCCGTGCCCGCGGCGCACTGGCAGGCGCTGGCCGAGCAATGCACCGGCTCGATTGCCTCGCTGGTCGAACTGTTGCAGGGCCGGCTCTCGCAGGCCTCGATGGCGCATATCTGTCAGCCGGACTCGGGCTTGTTTCCGGTGCCCAAGGCCATCAAGTTCAAGTGCTCTTGCCCGGACTCGGCGTCGCTGTGCAAACACATCGCCGCGGTGCTGTACGGCATCGGCGCGCGCCTGGATGAACAACCCGAACTGCTGTTCACGCTGCGCCAGGTGGACGCCAAGGCACTGGTCAGCCAGGCCGCGACCCTGCCCGCCAAGACCCGCAAGGCGCCGGCCGGCAGCAAGCTCCTGGACGCGGGCGATCTGGCCGACGTATTCGGTATCGAGATCGACACCGCCACGGCCGCGCCGACGGCAAACAAGCCGGCCGTTCGTCGCCGCAAGCCGCCGACAGCGGCGTCCGCACCCGCGTCGAAAAAACCAACCCGGGCCACAGCCAGCAACAAGCCGACGGTCGCTCCACCACGCAAAAAACCCAAAGCCAAAATCACCGCAGCGAAAGCCGCGCCCGCCAAAGCGGTGCAGCGCGCCGCCAAACCGCCGTCACCCACAACCCGTCGTAGCACCACGCGTACGAAACCGAAACCCGCACCGCGCTGATCGGCAGGCGCAAGCATCGCTGGCGCCGCCAGGTCGGGCGCCAGCGAACATCGCGCACCCGGCGTAGCAGCGCTGCCCTGCCATCACCGATAGGAAATCTGCATGCAAGCGCTACTGGTTTCAACCGGCGTGGTCGCCCTCGCCGAAATCGGCGACAAGACCCAACTGCTGGCCTTCCTGCTCGCCGCGCGTTTCAGGAAACCGCTGCCGATCATCGCCGGCATCCTGGTCGCCACCCTGTTCAATCACGGCCTGGCCGGCGCACTCGGCGCCTGGATCACCAGCCAGGTCAGCCCGGAGACCCTGCGCTGGGTGCTCGGCCTGTCGTTCATCGGCATGGCGGCGTGGACCCTGATCCCGGACAAAATCGAGGACGAGGAAGCCGCGGTCGCGCAGCGCTTCGGCGTGTTCGGCGCCACCCTGGTCACCTTCTTTCTCGCCGAAATGGGCGACAAGACCCAGATCGCCACCGTGGCCATGGCCGCGCATTACGGCGCGCCGCTGACCGTGGTCGCCGGCACCACGTTGGGCATGCTGATCGCCGACGTGCCGGCGGTCTTCATCGGCGACCGGCTGGCCACGAAAATCCCCATGCGCCTGGTCCACGCCATCGCCGCCGCCCTGTTCGCCCTGCTCGGCATCGCCACCCTGCTCGGCGCCGGCCGCGGACTCGGCGTTTGACCCGACCTACGACTAGACCAGGGAAACCATGATGCCGGCCATCGATGCCATTGGCGCAATTGCCCAAATCCTCGACGCCCTGATCGATTGGGCTGGCGGCTGGCACTACGTGTTTTCGTCTGCGTATCGGCGTTCCGTGCATGCGCGCTGGCGTGGGCAGCACCGGATGCGAGTGCTGGCCGAGGTTACCTCGTGCGCTGCCGGGTTTGTGCTGTTCAATGGTTTGATCGTGCTGGCCCTGGTGGGAATGATCCGGGGCTGGTGAGCGCGTAGGTCGCCGCAAGGCGCGTAGCCCGTAGGTCGGCTCAAGGCGCGCAGCGCCAGAGCCGACAAGCCAAACCTCAGCCCAAGTCTTCACCGGGATTCCGACCACGCCGAGGCCCACGACAGCGGCTGTCGGGTCCACGCCTGCGGCGCTTGACCCGACCTACCACTGCCTTGCTGGCGCGGGCTGTTGTGGGAGCGACGGCACGTCGCGACTGTCGCTTCGTAGAACGAGTCGCGACGTGCCGTCGCTCCCACATTTCCGCACCGTTTGGCGCGTAGGTCGGCTCAAGGCGCGCAGCGCCGGAGCCGACAAGCCAAACCTCAACGCAAGTCTTCACCTGGATTCCGACCACGCCGAGGCGCACGACAGCGGCTGTCGGGTCCACGCCTGCGGCGCTTGACCCGGCCTACGACTTGACTTGGGCGACCCAGCGGGTCGCCCCTACGACCGTACCGGCGACCCAGCGGGTCGCCCCTACAACCGTTCCGGCGACCCAGCGGGTCGCCGCTACGGATGGTTCAGCCTGGCAGGCGGCGGATGCGGGCGCCGAGGCCGCCGAGTTTTTCTTCGATGCATTCGTAGCCGCGGTCGATGTGGTAGATGCGATCGACGGTGGTTTCGCCCTTGGCGACCAGGCCGGCCAGGACCAGGCAGGCCGAGGCGCGCAGGTCGGTGGCCATGATCGGGGCGCCGGTCATCGCGCCGACGCCGCGGATGATCGCGGTCGAACCCTCGACCCGGATATCGGCGCCCAGGCGCTGCAGTTCCTGGATGTGCATGAAGCGGTTTTCGAAGACGTTTTCGGTGATCACACCGACGCCTTCGGCGACGCAGTTCATGGCCGCGAACTGGGCCTGCATGTCGGTCGGGAAGGCCGGATACGGCGCGGTCGAGATATTGACCGCGCGTGGGCGCTTGCCGTGCATGTCCAGTTCGATGAAATCGGCACCGACATTGATTTGCGCGCCGGCTTCTTCGAGTTTGCCGAGTACCGCGTCCATGGTGTCGGCGCGGGCGCGCTTGGCCAGCACCCGGCCCGAGGTGATCGCGCCGGCGACCAGGAAGGTGCCGGTTTCGATGCGGTCGGGCTGCACGTCGTAGTGGGCGCCGTGCAGGCGTTCGACCCCGTCGATCACCAGGGTGTTGCTGCCGATGCCGGAGATCTGCGCGCCCATCGCGTTCAGGCACAGGGCCAGATCGACCACTTCCGGTTCCTGCGCGGCGTTTTCGATGATCGTGGTGCCGCGCGCCAGGGTGGCCGCCATCATGATGTTCTCGGTGCCGGTCACGGTGACCAGGTCCATCACGATATGCGCGCCCTTGAGGCGCTTGGCGCGGGCGCGGATATAGCCGTTCTCGACCGTGACCTCGGCGCCCAGCGCCTGCAGGCCGCGGATGTGCTGGTCGACCGGACGCGAACCGATCGCGCAGCCGCCGGGCAGCGATACGTCGGCCTGGCCAAAGCGCGCGACCAGCGGGCCGAGCACCAGGATCGAGGCGCGCATGGTTTTGACCAGTTCGTAAGGCGCGAACCAGTTGCTCGCCTTGCGCGGATCGATATGGATGCGCATGCGCTCGTCGACCACCAGTTGCACGCCCATCTGACCGAGCAGTTCCATGGTCGTGGTGACATCGTGCAGGTGCGGGACGTTGCCGATCGACATCGGTTCGTCGGCGAGCAGGGTGGCGGCCAGGATCGGCAGCACCGCGTTCTTGGCGCCGGAAATCCACACTTCGCCGTTCAGCGGTTCGCCGCCGGAAATGACTATCTTGGCCATGCTGGGTCCTTGGTTGCTGGCGACCGCATTGGCGTCGCGCTGGTTCGGCTCAGAGCGCCGCCGCTTCGGCCTGGGTCAGCGTGCGCAGCGACAATGCGTGGATTTCGCCACCGATCAGATCGCCCAGGGTGGCGTAGACCAAACGGTGACGCGCCAGCGGCGCCTTGCCGACAAAAGCGTCGGAAACGACCTCGGCTTCAAAATGCACACCGTCTTCGCCACGCACCACTACGCTCGCTCCGGGCAGGCCAAGCTGAATGAGATCACAGATTCGATTCGGGTCCATGGCTAATCCGGGTGCGAGTTCGGTTAATGTCGGGGCAGTCACCGGTTGCCCATGCTGCCGTGTCGGGCAGGCGCCTATGGGTGTCGGGTGCCAAGGCAGGCTAGAATGGCCCGCGGCCGATCAGGGCCGCGCAGTCTAGCCGAATCCGGCCGATGCCGGTACCAAAGCTACTGCAGGAACCACGGCCTGGCTGTCCAGGCCTGCCGAAAGGATGAGGTCTGCGACTGTCATGCACCATGCGCCTATGCCTGTCCCGCTGGCCCCTGCCCTGCCGATCCGCGCCTGGGTTGCGAACGGCGCCACGCGCCGTCGCCGTCCCCACATCTGACTTCGCTGAGCCCAAGCCATGAACGCTCGCCTGCATCGCCCCACTGCCGATTCCACCGCCGCCGCGCTCGATAGCGGAAGGCTGGCGGCCAGCGCGCGCCGAGTGATCGCGATCGAGGCGCAGGCGATCGCGGCTCTGGCCGAACGCATCGATGGCGATTTCGTGCGCGCCTGCGCCTTGATGTTGCAGTGTTCGGGGCGGGTGGTGGTTTCCGGCATGGGTAAATCCGGACATGTCGGGCGCAAGATTGCCGCCACACTCGCCTCGACCGGCACGCCCTCGTTCTTCATGCACCCGGGCGAAGCCAGCCACGGCGATCTCGGCATGATTGCCGATGGCGATGTGGTGATCGCTCTCAGCAATTCCGGCGAAACCGACGAACTGCTTACCATTTTGCCCTTGATCCGACGCCGCAATGTGCGTCTGATCGGGATCTCCGGCAACCGGACATCCTCGCTCGCGCGGCTGTCCGACGTTCACTTGGACGTGAGCGTGCCGCTGGAAGCCTGTCCGCTCAATCTGGCGCCGACTTCGAGCACCACCGCGGCGGTGGTGATGGGCGATGCACTGGCGATCGCCCTGCTCGAAGCGCGTGGCTTCACCGCCGACGATTTTGCCCGTTCCCACCCGGCCGGCGCACTCGGCCGCCGGCTGCTGCTGCGCATTGCCGACATCATGCACACCGGTGCCGCCATTCCCCGGGTGCTGCGAGCGGCCAGCGCTTCCGATGCCCTGGTCGAGATGACCCGCAAGGGACTGGGCATGACCGCCGTGGTCGAGGACGACGGCCGTCTGGCCGGCATATTCACCGACGGCGACCTGCGCCGTGCAGTGGACGACGCCGAGATCGATCTGCGCCGCACCCCAGTCGCCGAGCTGATGACCGCCAACCCCAAATCGGTGCAGCCCGATCAGCTCGCGGTCGA
This sequence comes from Lysobacterales bacterium, assembly GCA_050173995.1. Lineage (GTDB taxonomy): Bacteria > Pseudomonadota > Gammaproteobacteria > Xanthomonadales > Ahniellaceae > 0-14-3-00-62-12. The sequence continues at coordinate 11,305 of JBFXKH010000086.1, forward strand.
AGCCGCCAAATTGATGGAAGACCACAAGATTCATGCCCTGCTGGTACTCGATGTACTGGGCGATCTGGTCGGCGCGCGCAATATTCACGACCTAGTGCGCGCACGCGTGGTCTGAGCCGCCGACCAACTGGAGCCAGCATGCCGCAAAACCCTGCCTGCACGGATCTGCACGCCCGCGCCCGGCGCGTCCGGCTTGCCTGTTTTGACGTCGATGGTGTGCTCACCGACGGCCGCCTGTGGATGAACGACCAGGGCGTCGAACTGAAGGGCTTTCACGCGCATGACGGACTCGGGCTGAAGCGGCTGCGCGAACGGGGTATCGAAGTCGCCCTGATCAGTGCCCGGCGCAGCGAGTGCGTCAGCCTGCGCGCGCAGGAGCTGGGCATCCACCTGCTGTTCCAGGGCCAGACCGACAAGCTGGCCTGTTTCGAGCAGCTATTGCTGGGCCTGCAACTGCACGCCGATCAGGCCGCCTATACCGGCGACGACCTGCCCGACCTGCCGGTGCTGCAATGCGCCGGTCTGGCGATCGCGGTGGCCAATGCGGTGGGCGCGGTCAAGACCGCCGCGCACTGGATCACCGAGCGCGAAGGCGGCAATGCTGCGGTGCGCGAAATCTGCGAGTTGATCCTTGCCGCGCAGCAACCAGGACCCAACCGCCAGGGAGCGCTTTCCTGATGCGTCTGCGTGATGCGCTGGTGCTGTTGCTGTTGTCGCTGGCGCTCGGGCTGAGCAGTTGGCTGCTGCTCAAGCAGAAGCCGGACGACAGCCCGCAGTTCGTCGGCCCACCGCGCAGCGACTACCAGTTGCAGAATTTCAGTCTGCACAGTTTCGACGAGAACGGCAAACTGGCGTTCCGGCTCGAAGGGCCGCGTCTGATCCACGACGACCAACGCCGCAGTTATGACGTCGATCTGCCCGAGTTCCTGTTCTACACCAGTTCCGGCGACGCCTGGAAGGCGAGCTCGCGCAAAGCCGCGATCGACATCAAAACCCGCAGGGTGGCGATGCGCGACCAGGTGCATTGCGCCCCGCTGGCCGGCGCCGGCAGCCTGCCCTGGGTGTTGACCACCGAAGCGCTGGACGCCGATCCGGACCGCAAGACCCTGAGCAGCGAAAGGCCGGTGACCTTGGCCAGACCCGGCTCTATACTGCACGGGATCGGACTCACCGCCCGGCTCGACAGCAAACAATTCGACCTCGCCGCGGCGGTTCGCGGCACTTTCAAGGCCAACCATGACTAAGCCCACACGATTTGCCCTGTTGTTGCTCGCCGTGGCCATGCCGGCCGCGGCGCTGAAGAGCGACCGTGACCAGGAGATCCTGATCGACGCCGACCGCAGCGCCGGCACCATCGATGCGACCGAGCTGTTTGGCCATGTTCGCATCGACCAGGGCAGCCTGAAAATCCGCTCCGATCACGCCAAGATCGAACTGATCGACGGCGAGACCCAGCGCGTGCAATTCGACGGTGCGCCGGCCACACTGGAACAAGCCCTGGATGACCACCAAGGCCTGCTCAAAGCGCAGGCCAAAAACATCGATTACCGGGTCGCCGACAAAAAAGTCGTGCTGACCGGCAATGTCGTGGTCGAGCGACCGCGCGGCACCATCACCGGCACGCGCATCGTCTATGACCTGGACAGCGGCTTCATCGATGCCGGCGAAGCCGGCCAGCGCGTGCACCTCCGAATCAAGCCCAAACCCAAACCGGCGAGCCCGGCCGCACCGACCCCTTCCGCCGCAGCCGATGCTGCCAGTGAATCCGCTGCGGACGCGGAGAAGCGCTGATGCTGTGCGCGCGCAATCTGAGCAAGCGCTACCAGCAGCGGGATGTGGTCAAGGGCTTCTCGCTCGATCTTGACCCGGGCGAATGCATCGGCCTGCTCGGCCCGAACGGTGCCGGCAAGACCACCTGCTTCTACATGGTGGTCGGTTTGATCGCCTCCGACGCCGGTCGCATCATGCTCGACAACAAGGACGTGACCCAGTTGCCGATGCACGCGCGCGCGCGGCTCGGTCTCGGCTACCTGCCGCAGGAACCGTCGATCTTCCGCCACCTGTCGGTCGAGGATAATCTGTACGCGGTGCTGGAATTACGCAAGTCGCTCTCCCGCCAGCAGCGCCGCGACGAATGCAACGCCCTGCTCGACGACCTGCAAATCCAGCATGTCCGCAAACAAAAGGGCCAGAGCCTGTCCGGCGGCGAACGACGCCGCGTCGAAATCGCCCGGGCACTGGCGGCCAAGCCGCGCTACATGCTGCTCGACGAACCGTTCGCCGGCGTCGATCCGATCTCGGTCAACGAAATCCAGAAAATCGTCGTGCACCTGAAGGATCGTGGCATCGGTGTGCTGATCACCGACCACAACGTCCGCGAAACCTTGGGCATCTGCGACCGCGCCTACATTCTGAGCGGCGGCGAACTGCTGGCCGAAGGCACCCCCACCCAGGTCCTCGCCGACCAGCGCGTGCGCGAGGTCTATCTGGGCAAAGACTTCCGCATGGCCTGAGCAGCCGGAGGTAGGGTGGATAAGCACAGCGCATCCACCATCCGCGACTTCAAGCTCAGCGCCAAAACAGCGCAAGCAGCACCGGGGCCCCGGCACTTTGTCGCTGGTCTTTGATGGCGGCGGTCGGATGCACGGTGGATGCGCGGTACTTATCCACCCTACTTCCTTCGCCCCGGCGTTCGCCGGTTCAGGGGACAGGAGATCGACACCAGCAACAGCCGTCGCCCCGGCGAACGCCGGGGCCCAGTGCTGGCCGTTACGGCAGTTTTGGGAACTGGGTCCCGGCTTTCGCCAGTTCAGAGGACAGAGGACAGAGGACAGAGGACAGCAACAGCCGTCGCCCCGGCGAACGCCGGGGCCCAGTGCTGGCCGTTACGGCAGTTTTGGGAACTGGGTCCCGGCTTTCGCCGGGACGACGCCCCCCCCATTCCCCATTCCCCCGTCCCCAGTCCCCATCCCCGTTCCCCATCCCCGTTCCCCATTCCCCCGCCACGCTCCGCCCGATAAGATTGCCGCATGGACGCCGTTGACCCGCGCCAGGATTCGCAGAGCGCGGATCCTGTGGACTTCGCCCGGCTTCGATCGGATATCGATCGGGCCCTGCCCGGCCTGTTACCGCTGATCTATCAGGATCTGCGCCGGCTGGCCTCGGCGCAGCGCAGACGGCTGCATGCCTCGGATACGCTCAGCACCACCGCTGTGGTCAGCGAGCTCTATCTGCGACTGGCGCAATCGGGGGGAATCGAAGTCGCCGGTCGCCGGCATTTTTTTGCACTGGCAGCGCTCGCCATGCGCCAGATCCTGACCGACCACGCTCGCCGTGCAGTGCAGAAACCCGAGGCCAAGCCCAACGAGCAACTGGAAGGCCTGGTGTTCGATGATCCGCAAAGGGTTCTGGAAATCGACAATCTGCTCAACCAGCTCGAGGCGCACCAGCCACGTTTGGCCCAGGTGGTGACCTGTCGCTATTTTGGCGGTTACAACGAAGTCGAGACCGCCGAAATCCTCGGCATCGCCGTGCGCACCGTACAGCGCGACTGGCACCGAGCCAGAATCTGGTTGGGCAGTGCGGCTTCGGTACAGCCGCAATGACGGTTTCCGGCGATCCCCACAGCGATCCATGGCTGGAACTGTTGGTGGATGCAGTCGAGCGTTGCGGCAACGGCAGCGGCCAGTCCGTGGATGAGGTACGTGCCGAGCTGACCGCAAGCCACCCGCACCTGCTGCCGCGATTTGAGCAGATGTTGAACGCCAGCCGCCAGACTTCGCCGCTGGATCTACCGATGTTTCGTCAACCGGACGTCGACCCGGGTGGCTGGCCGAGTGGGCATCGGGTCGGACCGTGGCAGATCGAATCTCTGGCCGGTCGCGGCGGCATGGGCGAGGTGTACCTGGCCCGCCGCGCCGATGGCGCATTCGAGCGCAGCGTGGCGATCAAGCGGGTCGCCCGTGGTAACAGCGGATTCGACGCGCGCTTTGCCACCGAGCGCGTGCTGCTCGCCCGGCTCGATCATCCGGCGATCGCACGTCTGATCGACGGCGGTGTCGATGACCAAGGCCAGCCGTATCTGGTGATGGAGTGGGTCGATGGCACCGGCCTGCCGGAGTGGCTGCGCCAGCCGCACCCGCTCTCGACCCGGCTGGACTTGCTGGCCTGCCTGGCGGAGGCACTGATCGCCGCGCATCGCTCCCTGGTCGTACACCGCGATCTGAAACCAGCCAATGTGCGGGTGACTTCTGCCGACCTGCCCAAACTGCTGGACTTCGGCATCGCCAAACTGCTCGATGACCCGGAACAGGACGCCGGCACCACACTTGGCCTGTTTTCGCCGCAGTATGCCGCACCCGAGCAATTGCTCGGCGGTGGGGTATCGACCCTGACCGATGTCCATGGTTTCGGGCTGGTGATGTACGAAGTGCTGAGCGGGCAACCGGCCTTTCCCCATGCAGCTCGCAGCCTAGCCGACCGTGTCCGCGCGATCTGCGAACA
>JBFXKH010000087.1:0-15805 GCA_050173995.1 Lysobacterales bacterium
CTGCGCAGCCTGGGGCTGCTATAGGCTGATTCCCCGACTCCCGGCTCCCGACCAAAAAAAGGGGCCGTCGCTTGCACGACGGCCCCGCATGGTTTCAGCGTTACTCCGGGATCAGAACTTCAACTGCGCGCGAGCGTAGACGTATTGACCGGCAAGGTCATAGGTCGATGCGTCAAAGCCGTTGAGCGAGCACGACAGGCAGGGTGGCGGCGCCTTGTCGAACAGGTTGTTCACGCCGACCGACACCTTGAAGCCTTGCAGGTAGTCGGCGTTCCAACTGGCCTGAACGTCGTGATACAGCACCGAGCCCAGATGGTTGGTGGCGTTGGCCTGATCGGAACACACGGGAAAGCTTGCGGCATCACCGCAGTCTTCGGTCAGGTCATCGATATAGCGCATCAGCCAGGAAGCATCGAACGCCCCCTTGTGCCAAGCCAACGCGAGATTGGAGGTGATCTCCGGAATCGCGCTGTCGTTGACCTCGACACCGACTGTGCGCGGCTGCACCGCGCCGTTGGCGCCAACCGAATCGAAGGTATCGACATAGGTGGTCGACCAATTCACACTGAACTGGCCGATGCTGGTTTCAGGCAGCGCCCAGTTGAGCTTGAAGTCCCAACCTTCGGTGTTGATCTGGCCAAGATTGACCAGACGATTGGCAAAGCCGTTGATACCACCGGTGGTGGCACGGGTGATGCCGTCGCAGAACTGCGGGTCGAGGCTCTGCACGCACAGGTCGAGCTGGGTCTGCGCATCGATTGCCTGAATGGCACCACTGAGTTCGTGCCGGTACCAGGTCACCTCGAGGTCGACGCGATCGGACCATGACGCATCAGTGGCGAAACCCGGGCTCCAGACCAGGCCGGCCGAATAGCTGTCCGAGGTCTCCGGCCTCAGCTCGCGGTTGCCGCCGGTGGTTATCGATATCTGTGAATTGGCCTGTGCGGCACCTGCCGGCACACCCAAAGCAGCACAGTTGGCGGCACTACCTTCCGGCGGCGAGCCATCCAGTCCGATCAGACACGGGTCGTCGATCGTTGCATCGAAGCGGCTGGCAGAACCGAACAGTTCGCCCACCGATGGCGCGCGCAGGCCCTCGGCGAAAGTGCCACGGAGCAGTATCTCATCGTTGACTTGCCAGCGCAGACCGACTTTGTTGTTGGTGGTGCCACCCGAGGTGTCGTAGTCGGAGTAGCGCGTGGCCACGTTCAGATCGAGGCGCTTGGCGAACGGGGCGTCGGACAGCAGCGGGATATTCAACTCACCAAAAAACTCGTTGACTTCGATGGTGCCGCTGGTCGGCAATGCCGGCACGCCGTTGGATTCGCCAGCAACGATCAGGGCATCCGGCTGGAACGAGCCGTTGTTCTTGCGATATTCGTAGCCGGCGGCAAACGACACCGCACCGCCCGGCATATCGAACAAGTCGCCGGATAGATTGGCCGACCACAGGGTCAGGTTGTTCTCGCTCTTATCGGTCAGATCGGCGCCGATAAAGCGCAGCATCTCCGGGGTCAGAGTGCCGGGGCCACCGAAGATATTCAGTGGCACGCAGGCACCGGTGCAGTTGGCCAGCGGACCAAGTCCTTGCGCGATGTGTGCGATGTTGTAGCTACCGAAGGTGGTCTGGTCGGCCTTGTTCTCACTACGAACGGCGTTTACGTCCCAAAAGAAGGCGCGGTCGCCGACATCAAAATCGCCTTCCAGCCCGGTGCTGAAGTACCAGGTATCGACATCCTGCTGGAAGATGCGTGGACCGCCCTCGATCGGCCGCCGGCCGATCAAAATCAGATTGTCCGGTCCGAGATCGACACCGAACGGGTTGAACGGATTGGTCGACGAGATGGTGATGTTGTCGGCCAGCGGATTGCCGGTACCGGCATCCGGGCCAAGAAAGATCGGCTCCGGCGCGGCCTGGTTGGTCGACTGACGATTGTTGTACAGGAACTTGGTCTTCCAGCGGATCCGCTCACTGAGATCGTAATCGACGCTGGTGAATACGCTCTTGCGCTCGCTCGGCGTCAGCAGCAGGTTGAACTCGGAGAAGTTGAAGCGGTTGGCCGTGCCGAAGCCGATGAAGTCGTCGTCATTGCCGCCGGTAAATACCGGACCATTCGGGAAAGCTTGCCCATTCGGAGTGGTGATGTTGCAGAAATTGGTTTCGGGAACGCCATCGTCATCGAGATCGGTGAGCGGGCAGCGCGGATCGACAAAGATGAATCGCCCATTCGGCGTGGCCGAGCTGGCGAAGGTCAAGCCGGTGCCGGGTACCGGAAAACGCGACTGTTCGGTACTGGCTGAACTGATCGCATCGGTTTCGTTGTAACTGGCCGACAGCAGGAAACGGGCTTTGTCGGTCCGGCCGCCCCAGGTCACATCAGCGGTCTGGTTTTCGCCATCACTGCCGTCGAAGGCACCCCAGCCGACATTGACTTGCGCACCCGCGAAATCTTTCTTGGTGATGATGTTGACCACACCGGCGATCGCATCCGATCCGTACAGCGATGAGGCGCCGTCTTCCAGCACTTCGATGCGATCGACGATCGCCATCGGAATGGTGTTGAGGTCGGTTGCGGTGGACACGCCCGAGGCCGAAGATTCGCTCACCCAGCGCAGGCCATCGACCAGTACCAGCACCCGCTTGGCGCCGAGGTGACGCAGATCGACCGTGGTCGAACCAGCACCCACACCGCCGCCATCGGGCGGAAAGCCGAAGTTGCCGGAGGAGTTGAATTTGGTGTTGAGGCCCGAACCGGATGCGGTGATCTGCTGCAACACATCGCCGATCGAGGTTAAACCCGAGCGATCAAGATCGGCGCGGGTGATTACCTGCACCGGAGATAAGCCCTCCAGTTCGGCCTTCTTGATGCGCGAACCGGTGACCAGCACGGTCTCCAGCGAGGTGGCCCGATCCGATTCGGTATCGCTCTGCGCCTGGGCCGCCATTGGAATGGCGGCGAACAACAGCGCAACGCGCACGGCCTGGCTCAGGCGATTGCTTTGCATATTCATGGGTGACTCCCAGTGAGGGTGGAGACGAAACTTTTTTTTGGCGCCGCGTTAGCGGCTCACCCTTGTAAAGATAACGTTAAATCGTGTCAAGTGGCAGAAGTGGTGCCGGACCGATCCGGTCGGCGTCGCCACCGGTAGCGGTAACGAAAAACGGGGCCTTGCGGCCCCGTTTTCTCACTCGAAACCGTTCTGGAATATCTGGTCCGGCGGCGGTGGGTTGTTCACGTTCCAGCCGATGTCGCGGAACAGCGGTATGGTCAGATCGACATCGCTGAACAGCGAGGTGTTGAGGCTGGGCTCCATCAAGAGATTGGGGAAGGTGTCCACCGTCCAATGCGAGACCGAGGAGCCCGGCTGCACCGGATTGGGCGCGTTCATGCGCACATAGCTCACCCCGCCACTCATCTGTGTGCCGGCCAACTGGGTACCGAATCCAAGCGTGGCATTGACCGTGGCCGGCAGGGCCAATTGCGTGCGGATGGCATCGCCATCGGCTTGCGAGATGCCGTACGAGGCGATGGTCACCGTCGCGTCGGCGCCGCCCATGCCGGGCAGCCCGGTCGCGGCATTGTTGTCGATGATCGCCGCGATCGCTCCGGCGTTCTGCGCGTTCTTGACCTTGATCGTAAAGGCACAAGTGCCACGTCGGATCAGCGCGATCTTGCCGCTGATATTGTTGGTGATCGCTTCGCAGCCATCATCGACAGGGGCGGTGCCGTCGACCGTGGTCACCACGTCGCCGGTAATTCCGGCCCCTGGTACGGCCGCGCCGAAAGACGCGGTCTGCGCGTTCTTCTCGCCAGCGATCAGTGCTGGCGCGTTCACAATCAGCTTGGGCGCGCTGCCGAGGAAGTTAGCTTGTTGCGCGGTGACGATCGGCCCCTTCCAGATCAGGTTGGGATCGCTGATCGCCGAAGCCTGGCGCTCGGCATTGCTGGCCATGTTGATCCAGGTGGTACCGCTCACCGCATCGGCCAGGAAGGTGTCCCAGATCGAGGCCACGCCGCCGTTAAAGGCACCGGTCGTACTGCTGGTGAAGGTCTGAAAGCCGAGGCCGTGGGCGAGCTCATGGAACACCACCGGTAGCAGTGGGATGCGGCCAGCGGGCGTGGTGTCCGATGCCTGGGTCGAGTAATACCAGCCGGCGGTGCCGGTCAGGCAGGTGCCGTTGTCGATATCCACATTGAACTGGGAATTGATGTCGTTGCTGGCAGCATTGATATCCGAACCAAGCAGGGAACTGGCCAGCGCCGAGCTATACCAAACATTGGGTACCGGCGCATTTGTGAAGTTCTGGTGCACGGTGATGGCGCCAGCCGAGCCCAGCACTGCGCTGGTGCCGGAACAGGTTAGTGGGTTGAAAGCGGCCTGCACGCGGATTTCGACTGCGCTTTGCAGCAGCGCGCCCCATTGGTTGGCCGCAGTCTGAAACACCGCCAGCCGCTGCGCGCCAAGGGTGGTGGCCGGGTTGCTGGGCAGGGCGGGGACCACGGTCGGGTCGTTGAAGCCTTCGCCGGGGCCGTCGGTATTGACGATGGTGATAGTGGCGGCCTGGGCGAGCGGCAGCGTCAGCAGGGCGGCAAAAGCGAAGGTCAGCAAATTCGATGATTTCATGGCGGTGTCCTCAGCGCTCGTCGCGGTCTGTCGCCACGCTGACCGGCTGCTGGCCGGCGCCGTGGCGGTGTTTGCCGAGTTCGATATGGTCGGCGTCGTTGCACCAGGTGGAGAGGCTGCCATCGGCCTGCACTTCGGCCACCGTCGCCTGCTGAAAACGCCCCTGCAGATCCATCATGCTGGACCCGTCTTCGAAATAAATGATCCGCAGTCCCTCGTCGTCCTGGCGAAAGGCCGGATCGGTGGATTCTGCGGCGCGTTTTTGTTCCGCGGTGACTGGCTGTCCGCTCAGCTCGCCGGTGGCCGGATCGACGTAAGCGCGCATACCGGCTTCGGCGGAGACGGACTTGGACGGCTCGGTGTTTTCTGCCGCATGGCTGACCGTCACGCAGGTTGCGATCAGGAGCAAGCCGGACAATCGGCGGGAGTTGGCGCGCATGGCACTTTCCTCAGCTTCGGTGGGGACGGCAAATCTACCGCCAATCGCCGAGACTTGACAGTGACAGTTGCTATTCCCGGACCCTGAACACAGGCCGCCGACCTGGATGAAGCCGGCAAAATCAGGCCAGTGCATGGCCCTGTCGCCAGCAGGCCATGCCGGACTCCGGGTGGCGCGCCCACAGCGCCGCCAGCGTGACTGTGGAACCGACCGGCGTCAGGTCGGGGGCGAGATCAGCCAGCGGCTTGAGCACGAAGGCCTGACCGAGTTCCGGGCGCGGCACCTGCAAGTTGCCCGGGCCGCGGAACTGGCGGTTGCCGAACAAGACGATATCGATATCCAGTGGGCGGTCCGAAAAGCGCGGCAGATCGCGACGGCGTCCGTGCGCGGATTCCAGTGCATGCAGCCACGCGGCGAGTGCATCGGGCGAGAGCTCGCAATCGATCGCCACCGCCAGGTTCAGAAAATCTGCCCCGGCATAACCGACCGCCGGGTTGCGGTAGACCGGCGACTGCTGAAGTTCGCCAAAGCGCTGGCGCAGGGCCGCGATCGCCCCGGCCAGCTGCATCTCGGGGTCGATATTGCTGCCCAGGCTGAGATAAACCCGTTCGCGCTCAGGCATCGCGACGCCCGCGTTCGATCACCACGCCGACCGCGCGGGCACCGCGTACCGCGCCAGGTTTGCCGATCCGCAAGCGCAGCCAGCGCACGCCAAACTCCGCCATCACGATTTCGGCGCAGCGCTCGGCCAGGGTTTCGACCAAGGCAAATTCGCTGGCCGCGACAAAGCCAGCGAGGCGCTTGCTGACCGCCTTGTAGTTAAGGGTGTCCTCGATCCGGTCGGAAGCCGCCGGCGCACGGTTGTCGAAGGCCATTTCCAGGTCGAGTTGCACCGGCTGGCGGGACCTTCGCTCCCAGTCGTAGATACCGATCAGGGTGTCGATACGCAGTGCCTCGATGAATACGATGTCCATGCCAAGCTCGATGCGGCGACCGGTGGGGGTAGCAACGATACTGCAAGGTCTGCTGCGGGTAGCGAAGAAACTGCGATCAAGCGACCGCGAGCAGTTCCGTCAACGGCCAGCGCACCCGGGTTTCGATCGCCGCCCCGGCGCGCTCGCCGGCGGCCAACCGCTGTGCGCCGGCAAACGCGATCATTGCGCCGTTGTCGGTGCAGAACTCCTGGCGCGGGAAGGCCAGCGCGATGCCGCGCCGCGTGGCGACCGTGGCCAGTCGTTCGCGCAGGCGCAGGTTGGCGCCGACCCCGCCGGCCACGATCAGACGCCCAAGTCCGGTCGCGTCGAGCGCGCGCAGGCATTTGATTTCCAGTGTCTCGGTGGCCGCCTCCTGGAAGGCATGCGCGATGTCGGCCGCGGTCGCCAAGTCCTGGTCGCTGCTGCGCCAGGCCAGCAAGACCTGGGTCTTCAGGCCGCTGAAACTGAAATCCAGCCCGGGCCGATCGCACATCGGCCGGGAAAACCTGAACCTGCCGGGGCGCCCGGATGCGGCCAGCCGGGCCAGTTCCGGGCCACCGGGATAGGGCAAGCCGATCAGTTTGGCGGTCTTGTCGAAGGCTTCGCCGACGGCGTCGTCGAGGGTGTCGCCGAGCAGGCGATAGCGGCCGATCGCCGCGACTTCGATCAACTGGGTATGCCCACCGGAAACCAGCAAGGCCACGAACGGCGGCCGCGGTGCGTCCGCTTCCAGCAAGGGTGCGAGCAGGTGGCCTTCCATGTGGTGTACGCCGATCGCCGGTATCTCAAGCGACCAGGCCAGTGCCCGCGCGGTAGCCGCACCGACCAGCAAGGCGCCGATCAGGCCCGGGCCAGCGGTGTAGGCGATGCCGTCGATTTGCTGAAGCGACAGCCCGGCAGCAGCCAGAACCTGCCGGATCAACGGCAACAATTTGCGGACGTGGTCGCGCGAAGCGAGTTCCGGAACCACCCCGCCGTAGGCCCGATGCAGTTCGATCTGGCTGAACAAGGCGTGCGCGAGCAAGCCGTTCTCGCTGTCATAGACCGCGACCCCGGTTTCATCGCAGGAACTTTCGATACCCAGTACGCGCACGCCAAACCCTTGTTGTGATTGCAGAAAGACCGTAATTCTTGCGGGTTTCCGGAAGGAAAGCGAGTTTCCGGGCCGAGCCGGCTGCGAAGGTTCGATAACGCAAGTTTTGCAAACTCGGCCAAGGCTTGGCAGAATGTGCGGCTCACCCCGGCCTGCAAGGGTCGGTTCTGTCACCACGGAGTCACCATGCCCAGTGTAAAAGTTCGCGAGAACGAGCCGTTTGAGTTTGCTCTGCGCCGTTTCAAGCGCACCTGCGAGAAGGCCGGAATTCTGGCCGAGACGCGCAAGCGCGAGTTCTACGAAAAGCCGACCATGGAACGCAAGCGCAAGGCCGCTGCGGCGGTAAAGCGCAACCTGCGCCGCACCATGCGCGACGTGACCAAGCGGCAACGCATGTATTGATGTTCCGGGCGCTACGCCTGGCGCAGCGCAGGGGTCAACGCAGTGGATCAGAGAGCCGGCCAACGCGCGCCGGCTTTTTGTGTTTCCGTTTCACCAAATTGCAGAGGATCCGCCATGAGCCAACTCAAATCCCGCCTGAGCGAAGACATGAAGGCCGCGATGAAAGCCGGCGACAAGGATCGCCTCGGCGTGATCCGCCTGATCAACGCCGCGATCAAGCAGCGTGAAGTCGACGAACGCGTCGCCCTGGACGACACCCAGGTACTGAACGTGCTGGAAAAAATGCTCAAGCAGCGCCGTGATTCGATCTCGCAGTTCGAAGCCGCCGGCCGCGGCGACCTGGCAGCAATCGAACAGTTTGAACTGGGGGTGATCGAGCATTACCTGCCGTCGCAGTTGGCGGCCGAGGAAGTGCAACGCCTGATCGCCGCGGCGATCGTCGAAAGCGCTGCCAGCAGTCCGCGCGATATGGGTCGGGTGATCGCCCTGCTCAAGTCCCAGGTTGCCGGCCGCGCCGATATGGGCCAGGTTTCGGCCCTGGTCAAGGAACGGCTCGCGGCGCTGGGCTGAGTTTTGTCGGGAGCCGGTCTCTTGGAACCCCTGTTTCAGCCCCGCCCGACCAGGGCAGCGATGGCATCCGGATCCTTGGTGATTCCGCGCGAAAGCACCTTGGGGCCGTCGCGACTGATCAACACGTCGTCTTCGATGCGGATGCCGATACCCCGCCAGCGCGGTTCCACGGTCGGTTCATCTGCGGCGATATACAAGCCGGGCTCGACAGTCACAACCATGCCGGCTTCCAACAAACGGGATTCTTCGCCGACCCGATAATCGCCGACATCGTGTACGTCGAGGCCAATCCAGTGTCCGGTCTTGTGCATGTAAAAACGCTTGTAGTCGCTGCCGGCCAACTGTTGTTTGCGGCTGCCACCGAGCAGTCCGAGCCGGCACAATCCGGCCACGATCACCTCGACCGCGGTATCGTGCATGGCGTTGAAAGGTAGGCCAACCCGGGCCTGATCGATGGCGGCCAGTTGGGCTTCGAGCACCAGTTCGTAAAGCGCGCGTTGTTCGGGCGACCAGCGGCCGTTGACCGGCCAGGTGCGGGTGATGTCGGAAGCGTAGCATTGGAACTCGGCGCCAGCATCGACCAGGACCAGGTCACCATCGCGCAGCGGCGCGTTGTTGGCCCGGTAATGCAGGACGCAGGCATTGGCGCCGCCACCGACGATCGGCGGGTAAGCGGCCTCGGCCTGGGCAGAGCGAAAGCTGTGCTGCAATTCGGCTTCGATCGCCGCTTCGCTGATGCCCGGCCGGGTGATGCGCATGGCGCGCTGGTGCGCGGCCGCCGAGATATCCGCCGCGCGTTGCATGGCGCGCACTTCGGCACGCGATTTATACAGACGCAGGTCGTGCAGAACATGTCCGAGCGCCACAAACTCATGCGGCGGACGCGCGCCTTTTTTCACTTCGGCGCGAACCCGGTTGACCCAGCCGATCAGTTTGAGGTCGAACTCGGAATCGCGCCCGAAATGGTAATAGACCCGACTGCGACCCTCGATCAGACCCGGAAGTATCTCGTCGATATCGTCGATCGGGAACGCGTCATCCACCGCCAGCGCAGCTGGCGCCTGCTCCAGGCCGAGGCGTGCTCCGTCCCAACGCTCGCGTTCCGGGTCGCGCTCCCGGCAGAACAAAATGGTCTCGCCGTGCTCGCGCCCCGGCACCAGCGCCAGCACCGCGTCGGGTTCGCCAAAACCGGTCAGGTAGTGGAAATCGCTGTCCTGCCGGTACGGGTAATGGGTGTCATTGGTACGGACACGCTCCGGCGCGGTCGGCACAATGGCTATCGCATCGCGCCCGATCATGCGCGACAACTGGCGACGCCGCCGGGCATACTCGCCGACCGCGATGATCGCGTTCAATGCGCCCTCGCCGCCGGCCCGCCGGTGCCCAGTTCCGCCTGCAGCAGCAGCACCCCGACGCGCACGTATTCAAGCAGCTCCATCAGGTCGGCCTCGTCTTCGTCCTGGTCATCGCCGTTGCCGAGCGGTGGACTTGCGGCGATACGCGCGAAATCGCCCAGAATTTCGCGGGCGTCGGTACTCCATGGCAGAGCGGCTCCGGCCGGCGCCAAGCCGATCCCGCCCAGGTAGCCGCGACACCAGTCGAGCAAGGCATTGGCGCGCTCGGCAACAGACCGCTCGACATCCGGCAGCAATGGCTCAAAACGCATATCACTGTCCAGCAGTTCGGCGCGAGCACGGCGGAAAAAGTCCTGCATGCCGCGGGCGGTATCGGCATCGTCCTGCATGGCATTGGCCAGCGCTTCCAAGGTCAGTGCCTCGCACCAGCGCTCGCTCTGGGCATCGCCGCCGGCGCACAGATAACCAACCACGGTGCCATGCAGTTCGGCCGCACCGATGCCGAGCCGATGGCTTCCGAGACAGGCTTCGACCGCACTGAACGTTTGGGTATCCATGCGGCGAAGTGTAGCAATCCAGGGGACAGAGGACAGAGGACAGAAAAAACGCGGCGCGCCAATTTCCTCCGGCAGCAAGTTCGATGGGAACGGCCTCCGGTCTTTACCCATCCTACGGCACTCCCGTCTCCCGCCTCCCGCCTCCCGCCTCCCGTTTCCCGTCTCCCGCACTAGCCAGTATGCTGCGAACCTTGCCATCGGTTCCTGGGCTCGTGAACACTGGATTGTCCGCCCGCGCCAATTTTTCATCACTCGGCGACCGGCCGTTGCGGTTCTGCGGCCGTCGGACGGTGACCGTCCCGGCTTTGACTCTGCTGCTCGCCGCCATGCTTTCGCAGGCATCGGTGGTGGCCGCCCCCGAGCGGCTAGCGAGCGCGTCTCAGGGCAACGCGGTGAACGCGGATCGCGGGGTCGAGCGCGGTTACTATTTCGCTCGCGTTGGCCAACCCGGCGAATTGGCGCAGAACACCGTCAATGCACTCTTGCAGGATCGTGCCGGATTCCTTTGGGTGGCCACCCAGGGCGGCCTGCACCGTTACGACGGATATGGTTTCCTGCGCTTTCAACATGTTCCGGGCGATACCGGCAGCCTTCCCGACAATTTCGTCACCGCACTCGCCGAAGACAGCGAGGGCCACCTGTTTGCCGGCAGCATCCGCCACGGTCTGGCCCGCTGGTATCCGGAGGAACGCCGCTTTCGCGCCATCGCCCTGGGCAGCGGCGAAACGGCGCGCAGAGAAGTGATCACCGAACTGCTGGCCGATGCCAATGGTGGACTCTGGATCGGTTCGCATTTCGGCCTGGAGTATCTGGACCGCCATGGGCAGCTCGCCGACGTGTTGCGCCTGCCACCGGCCGCCCGCGGCACGACCTCGGTAACCAGCCTGACGCGCTGCGGTAACGGTGACGTCTATGCCGCAAGCAGCGACGGCCTGTTTCGCATTCAGGCCGGGCAGCGAAGGGCAAGACGCTACCTGCTTCCTGAGCAGGGTCTGCAACCGCGCGTGGTGCATTGCGATGTTACCGGGACGCTGTGGATCGCTGCCGGACTACAGCTGTTCGAGCGCCAACGAGACCATTGGCGACTGGCTCTGGATGCAGCAAGCACCCATCCGCCGCTGGCCCATGTCGACTTTGAACGCATTGCCGAAGACCACGCGCGCAACCTGTGGCTGTCCACCGATGGTGGCGGTCTGGTCAAATTCGCCCCGGACGAGGTCAAGGTCGAAGTGTTGCGGCACAACCAGCGCATCGACGGCAGCCTGCCGGAAGATCGCATCCAGAGCCTACTGGTCGATCGCTCCGGCCTGCTCTGGATCGGCGGCCTGATTACCGGCCTGTCGCGGGCACAGCCGGATGGGGCGTATTTCACCAGCCTGTTCGACGACAGCCAGGGGTCTTCGCGACCCGCCGCCAATAACATTTTTACCATGTTCGCCGAGGGCGAACGCGGACTTTGGATTGGTACCGACGGCGACGGGCTCAAATTCTATGACTGGGCCAGTGGCAGGTTCACCCGTTTCGGCGCAGAACTCGGCCGGGCCTTGGGGCTGCCCCGGGCGCCGCCGAACCTGCGCGTACGAGCGATCGCCCGGGCCGCCGCCGAAGGGCAGTACTGGGTTACCAGCAACCTCGGGGTGTTTTTGCTTGACCCGGACAAGCGCTCCGCCACCGCCTTACCGGTCGCCATCGAACGCGAGGATGCTCTGCCGAGCGCAGATACCCATGCCTTGCTGGTCGGCCACGACGGCAGTGTCTGGATCGGCACCCATGGCCATGGATTGCTGCGCTACCAACCCGCCAGTGGTCAATGGCAACGCTATCCAGCGGCGACCACAGCCGGACAGCCCGGCCTGTGGGACGCGTCGGTGGTGGCCCTGCACGAGGATAGCGAGCGGCGGCTGTGGATCGGCACCATCAGCGGACTGAACGTGCTGGAGCAGGAAAGCGGACGGCTACTCAAAATCCGCAGGGGCAGCCAGACCAAGGGCGACCTGGCCGGAGAGGTGGTACGTGCAATCATCGAAACCGCCGACGGCAGCCTGTGGGTCGGCACCCACAATGGCCTCAACCGGATGCTCGATTACCGCCAGGGCGATCCACTGTTCCAGCATTTCCTGGTCCGCGACGGACTGCAAGACGACACCATCTACGGGATTCTCGAAGACGGCGAGCGGCAACTCTGGATCAGTACCAACAGCGGCATCAGCCGGATCGAGTTCGCAGCACGCAACCCGCAGCAGGCAGCCGCTCCAGGCGCGCCGGTGGCGATCGCCAGGGTACGCAATTACCAGATTGCCGACGGTCTGCCGGGCCTGGAATTCAACGGCAATGCGTTCGCCAAGGGAGACGATGGCCGCCTGTTCTTCGGCGCTAGCGCGGGCCTGGTCTGGCTCGACCCGAAACGCCCGCCCGGCCCGGCCTTTCAGGCGCCGCTGGCATTCACTTCCTACCAGATCGGCAGCCAGCGCACCGACGTGCTGGACAGCCAGCGCTTCACCAAAATCGTCCTCAGCGAACGCGAACGCGTACTGATGCTGGCATTCACCGCGCTCGACCTCAACGCTCCGGAACAAAACCGCTTCGCCTACCGTCTTCTTGGCTTCGACGATACCTGGATCGATCTCGGCAATCGCCACGAAGTCGCCTTCACCCGCCTCTCCCCAGGCCGCTACCAATTGCAGGTGCGCGGCAGCAATCGCGACCGAATTTCCAGCGATCGACCGCTGGAACTGGCGATCGAAGTGGTGCCGCGATGGTGGCAGACGCGCTGGAGTCAGGCGGCCGCGTTGTTGCTGCTGTTGACTGCGGCCAGCAGCTGGTGGGCGAGCCGTCGGCAGCGTGTGCGCGAGGCCAAGCTAAAGAATCAGCAACTCGCCTTGTATAGCGAACGGCTAGCTTCGGCGCTGTGGGCCAGCCGTGACGGCTACTGGGACTGGGATATCGAAAGCGACATGGTTTATCTGGCCGGCCCCGAGGAATTTCTCGGACCCGAGCGCGAAATGCGCATGAGCGGCCGCGATTGGCGGCGCAATGTCGTGCATGCGGACGACCTGGCCCAGGTCGAGGCATCGCTGGAGAAACATATCCAGGGCAGCAGCAGCTATTACGAGGCCGAATACCGGGTACGCACCGGCGCTGGTCGCTACCCATGGATTCGCGCCCGTGGCCGGGTGATTCGCCGCGATGCAGCGGGGCACGCGCTGCAGGTCGCCGGAACTTTTCGCGATGTCAGCGAACAGCGCGCGCGCGATCGCGATCGACTGATCGCCGCCGAAGTGATCCGTTCGATGGGCGAAGTGGTGTGCGTTACCGATCTCGAATTCCGCTTCGTTTCGATCAACGCCACGTTTACCCGGGTCATCGGCTATCAGGCCGACGAAGTGATCGGCGTCGATGCCGCGATCCTCAATTCGGAGCAGCACCCGGCGGATTTCTATCTACAGTTACGACAATCCCTGGAGGAGCGCGCACACTGGCGCGGCGAGGCCTGGCAGAAGCGCAAAAACGGCGAAAGCATCCTGACCGAAATTGAAATCAACCCTGTCTGCGATGATTTCGGCCAACGCCTTTACTGGGTCGCGGTGATCACCGACATCACCGACCGCAAACGCGCCGAACAGGAACTGCGCTACCTGGCCAATTACGACACCCTGACCGGCTTGCCCAACCGCACCCTGCTCGGCGAACGGTTGGCGCATTCGCTGATCCGCGCACGCCGCCTGGGCAACCGGGTGGCGCTGTTGTTCCTCGACCTGGATCGCTTCAAGCACGTCAACGATTCCATGGGCCACGCTGCCGGCGACCGACTGCTCAAGGCGGTCGCCGCGCGTATCGTATGCAGCGTACGCCAATCCGACACGGTGGCCCGGCTGGGCGGCGACGAATTCACCGTGGTGCTGGAAGATATCCGGGATACGCTGGAGGCCGAACGGGTCGCGAACAAACTGTTGGCCGACTTCCAAAAGCCGCTCGAGATCGACGGCCGCAACGAAGTAGTAATTTCGCCATCGATCGGGATCGCGCTGTACCCAGAGCACGGCCAGGTGCCGACCGACCTGCTCAAACACGCCGACACCGCGATGTATCACGCCAAGGATCGCGGTCGCAACACCTATCAGGTTTACAACGATGCGATGGATGCGCAAGTGCGCTTCCGCGCCAGCATCGGCAACCAATTGCACAAAGCACTGGAGCGCAACGAACTGCATCTGGTCTTCCAGCCGAAACTGTCGCTGAGCGACCAACGCATCACCGGCGCCGAAGCGCTGCTGCGCTGGCACAACCCGGTACTGGGCGAGTTGTCGCCGAGCGTGTTCATACCGATCGCCGAGGAAAGCGGTCTGATCGTGCCGATTGGGGAATGGGTATTGCGCGAGGCCTGTACCCAGATCAAGCGCTGGACCAAGGCCGGCCTCGAAACCCAGACAATCGCGGTCAACGTCTCGGCGATGCAACTGTTCCGCGGGGAACTGGCCGCGCACATGCAGCAGATTCTGCAAGAGTTCGAGGTCGCGCCGGAGCGCCTGGAAATCGAGCTGACCGAGTCGATGCTGATGGCACACCCGGAACAGAGCATCGCCACTCTGACCCAGATCAGCCAGCTTGGCGTACGTATTGCGATCGACGATTTCGGCACCGGCTACTCTTCACTCGCGTATTTGAAGCGGCTGCCTATCGACGCCTTGAAGATCGACCAGACCTTCGTTGCTGATCTCAGCATCGACCCGGACGACGAGGCAATTATCGCCACCGTGATCGTGATGGCGCATTCGCTCGGGCTCGATGTCATTGCCGAAGGCGTAGAAACGCTGGCACAGATGCGTTTCCTGGCCAGCCACGGCTGCGACCATATCCAGGGCCATCTGGTCTCCCACCCGCTCAGCGCCGAGCACATCTTGCTGTTCCTGAAGGAAAGGGCGGCATCAATGCCGCTGAAGGGCGCATCGGATGAAGATTGACGCAGACCGGATCAGTGCGCCGGGTATCAGCCTGAACCGTCAGGCAGGCCCGGACGGTACTGGCCGGGGCCAGGACCGTGCCGCAGACGGCAATCGGCGATTGACCGTGTTCCCACCTTGGCCTATGTTGCGCCCATGAACCTGCCCGATCCGGCGCCCGCGCCTTCCCGACTCGATGACCTGCTCGCCATCGCCACGCGGGTCGATCAACTGCTGGCGATATGCGCGCGCCTGCAGGAGGAAAACCGCAACCTGCGCCACAGCCAGGAATCGCTGGTCGCGGAACGGGCCAACCTGCTGACCAAGAACGAGCAGGCGCGCTCGCGGATCGAGGCAATGATCGCGCGACTGCGCGCACTGGAGCAGCACGGATGAGCAGCGAAACGGTCGGCGTGCGCCTGTTGGACCGCGATTACCTGGTCGCCTGCACCGCTGCCGAGCGTCCGCAGCTACTGGCCGCGGCGCAATTGCTTGACGCCAAACTGCGCGATGTAAAGAACAGCGCGCGCAGTGCCGCCGCCGACCGTATCGCGGTGCTGGCCGCACTCAACCTGGCCCACGAATTGCTGCAATTACGCGCCAGCGCAGACCGCGAGGGCGGCAGTGTCGGCGCGCAACTGGCCGTGCTGCGCGGCAAGCTGGATGCTGCGCTGGCGACGATGCCGAAGTAGGGCATTTTAGGTTTTAGGTTTTAGGTTTTAGGTTTTCGGAGAACGGAGAACGGGGAACGGGGAACGGGGAACGGGGAACGGGGAACGGGGAACGGGGAACGGGGAACGGGGAACGGGGACCGGGGAACGGAAATAGGTTGTGCTGAGCGCAGCGAAG
>JBFXKH010000088.1:0-15675 GCA_050173995.1 Lysobacterales bacterium
GGTTTTCGTCTGGGCATGCTGTTCGGCATCGGTGGTCTGATTGCGATCGGTTTGATCGCGCGACCAGCGACCGAGTCGTCGGACAAGTCCGCATTGGTCGCCGATATGGGCGACTTCTGGGTGAACCGAGCGACCTATCCGACCGGGCACTACAACCCCGCCTGGCAGGTCGCCGCCGCCACCCAGATGCGCACGATGGCCAGTGCTACACCGGCCGGCATCGACCTACGACGCAGCCTGAACGCACTCGACCCATTGCAGTTCACCGCGCTCGGCCCGCGGCCGCTGGTCAGTGGCAGTCAGGCCACTGCTGGCCGGGTCAATGTGGTGATCGGGCATCCTGGAGACGCCAGCATCGCCTGGCTGGGCGCCGATGGCGGCGGCATCTGGAAGACCAGCAACTGCTGCGATGCGAACACCAGTTGGACGATCAAGACCGATATCCCCACCATCCAGGCCAGCGCGATCAGCGACATGACCCTGGATCCGAACGATCCCAACGTGCTCTATGCCGCTACCGGCGACCTGCGCTTCGGCTCGTTTTCCTTCGGCAGCAATGGCGTGCTGAAAAGCACGGATGGCGGTGAAACCTGGGTGGTCAAGGGCGAGGCCGAATTCAATCCGTTCTTTCCCCCCTCGGCCGGAGGCTTTCCGCAGTACCAGGCGATCGGCCAGGTCGAGGTCGATCCGAACGACGGCAACAAGGTCATCGTCGGCACCAAAACCGGGCTGTGGCTGAGTTTCGACGGCGGCGACCAATGGACCGGCCCCTGCCTGACCAATACCTTTACCAGTCAGCGCCAGGACATCACCGGCATCGTCCTGCGGGACAATGGTCTGTCTACCCAGATCATCGCGGCGGTCGGCACCCGCGGGTTCGAGACCCCGGTCCAGCCGGACCTGAACCAGAACGGCGCCAATGGCGTCTATCGCGGCACCATGCCGGCCAGCGGCTGTCCGCTGGATTTCGCCCTGGTCTCGCGCGGCGACAACGGCTGGCCGGCCGGCAGCGGTGGTGGAGTGCCGATCCCGACCAATACGCTCGGGCGGATCGATCTCGCTATCGCACCCTCCGATTCGAACGTGATCTACGCCCAGGTCGCCAAGGTCGATGCCGGCTCACCGGTGATCCTTGGCGTCTGGCGCAGCGGCGACGCTGGCGATTCCTGGCAGCAGACGACCGTCGGTGATATCCCCGGTGCCGGCACCCAGAGCTGGTACAACGCCGGCCTGACGGTCAGCCCGATCGACCCGAACAACGTGATTCTGAGCGCCTTCGCGACCTTCCGCTCGTCCAATGGCGGCAGCGGCTGGAGCAATCTCGGCTCGGTCCCGGACGTCGACCATCATGGCCGCAGTTTCGTCGCCAGCGACCCAAACCGGCTGCTGATCGGCACCGACGGTGGGGTGTTCTACACCGCCAATGCTCAGGCCTCGCCACCGACCTGGATCTCGCTCAACAACACCCTCAACACCATCGAGTTCTATTCGGGCGGGATCAGCGCCAACTTCGGCACGGCCAACAGCAGCGGCGCGGTCGGCGGCGCGCAGGACAATTCGATGATGGTGTCGTCCTGGTCGAACGGCAATTTCGCCGCCCAGAGCTGGGCGGTGCGCAATGGCGGCGACGGTTTCTTCGGCACGATCGAGCCGATCCTGGGCCAGCGCTGGTACTACTCCAGCCAGAACGGCAATATCCGCGTCACCAGCACCGCCCAGGGCACCGGCACGGTCGGCGCAGCACCGAGCGGCTGGGCTGCGGACCGCAAGAGCTTCCTGACCAATTTCGATCTGTACCGCTTCGGCGGCGAAAGCACTGGCTGCCCGGCCGCGACCGGCTGCGGACACATCATCGCTGGCTCGTTCCGGGTATGGGAGAGTGTCAGCGGCGGGAGCCCGACCAGTAGCTGGGTGCCGAACAGTCCCGACCTGACCAAGGGCACCAGCGTGCCCGGCAATCTGGGCCAGCGGGCCTTCATCAATCAGGTCGCCTATGCCCTGAGCACGCCCACGGTGGCCATTGCCGGAACCAATGACGGCAACGTAGCGATCGGTTTTGGTTTGGGTCAGAACCTGGCTAATTCCGCGACCTGGGTGGCGCTGGCCGATGGCAATGCGGTGCTGCCCAACCGGCCGGTGCTGGATGTGTTTCTAGATCCGGTCGATCCACTGATCGGCTACGCCGCGATCGGTGGCTTCGCCGCCAATACCCCGGGTCGGCCCGGCCACGTCTATCAAGTGACCTGCACGGCGGGCTGCGCCAGTTTCGCTTGGCGCGATGTCAGCGGCAATCTGCCGGACATCCCGGCCAACAGCGTGATCGTCAACCCGAACCTGCCGAGCCAAGTGTTCGTCGGCACCGACTGGGGATTGTTCTTCACCGACGACATTGATGCCGCGGTGCCGGTATGGGCGAAGCATGCCGGTCTGCCCAGCGTGATGGTCTGGGACCTGACCGTCGATCGCGGCTTCACCACGCTCGCCGCCTGGACGCGCTCGCGCGGCGCCTGGGTGTGGCCGTTGCCGACCGAGTTGCCGAACCCGGACGTGCTGTTCCGCGATGGCTTCGAATAGGTCTCCCGCGCTGGTGCCAGACGGCGCGGCTCACAGCGCGTCGTTGTCCATCTCACCGGTACGGATGCGCAGCACCCGCTCCAGTTCGTAGACGAAAATCTTGCCGTCGCCGATCTTGCCGGTATTGGCGGCCTGCATGATCGCCTCGACCGCGCGATCGCACAGGCCGTCGTCGACCGCGGCTTCAATCTTGATCTTGGGCAGGAAATCGACCACGTACTCGGCGCCGCGGTAGAGCTCGGTGTGGCCTTTCTGACGGCCGAAACCCTTGACCTCGGTCACCGTAATGCCGGCCACCCCGATCTCGGCCAGCGCCTCGCGCACGTCGTCGAGCTTGAACGGCTTGATGATCGCCATGATCATTTTCATCGCATTCCCCTGAAAGTTACCGATCAAAACCACTCAGCGCATAGTTTAGCCATTGCTAGGGAGGATCGCCGGCGGGCAGGGGACGGCAGTTTGTATCGGGCAGTGCCGGCTGCCCTGCCATGGTGGATGCGCTGCGCTTATCCACCCTACTTCCGTCGTCCCGGCGCACGCCGGGACCCAGTGCTCTGGCTGTGTCGTTCGATCCAGGACTGGGTCCCGGCGTTCGCCGGGGCGACGGCTGTTCGGTCCCCAGTCCCCGGTCTTTCGGGCTGGATTTTCCCAAAACTGGCCGATCTGCGACCATTCCGGCCCGCATCTGGGAAATTTCTTAGGAAAATCTAGGAAATTTCCTAGGTGTTTTTCAGAAAAACCCCGAAGCCGGCGGACGCGACTCGGCGTAGTCTGGCCCCATTGGAGAAGAGGCATGACGAACATGATCAACGTACGCGCTATCGATGACCTGGCCAACCGACTGGCCGAGCTGGTTCCACCCGGTCTGGATGCCGCCCGCGACGATCTGGAACGGACTTTCAAGGCCACCCTGCGCGCGAGTCTGGAACGACTCAACCTGGTGACCCGCGACGAGTTCGATGTGCAGCGGCTGGTTTTGCTGCGCACCCGCGAGAAACTCGATCTGCTCGAGCGCGAGCTCGCCCGGATCGAGCGACTGCAGGCCGATGCCCCGCCTCCACGCTGATGCCAGGCGAAATCGAATCCCCCGGTTCGATGGTTGCATCCATGCAACCGCCTGGTTACCGCGGGCCCCCCTCGCCAGGGGCCACGCATCGCGCCCCGGATGGGCGTTGTCTACCGCAAGGGATGGCCGCCCGCCCGCCGGATCCGAACGTCCGGCGGGTGGGCCCTTTTCCGACCTTGCCGCGAGGCTGACTGGCATCGCTGCCGGGTGGCGGCCATGAGCCTGGCCACGGTCAATTCGCGCGCCCAGCTCGGGGTCGCCGCACCGCTGGTGGCGATCGAAGTCCATCTGTCCGGTGGCCTGCCGGCGACCAGCATCGTTGGTCTGCCGGAAGCCGCAGTGCGCGAGAGCCGCGATCGGGTGCGCGCCGCACTGATTACCGCGCTGTTCGATTTTCCGGCGCGGCGCATTACCGTCAGCCTGGCGCCGGCCGACCTGCCCAAGGATGGAAGTCGGTATGACCTGGCGATCGCGCTTGGCATCCTGGCGGCATCGGGGCAGGTCCCGGACGGCGCGCTGGCCGAGTTCGAAGTGTTCGGAGAGCTGGCCCTGTCCGGCGAACTGCGTCCGATCACCGGGGTGCTGCCGGCGGTGCTGCAGGCCAGTCGGGCCGGGCGCAAGGTCATCCTGCCGCACGATAACGGCGCGGAGGCAGCCCTGGTCGGCGACGCCGAAGTCTACACCGCGCGCTCGCTGTTGCAGGTCTGCGCGTTTCTGCGCGGCGACAGCGCGCTCGCCCGCGCCCAGGCGGCGGCGCCGTCGGCGGGTCCGCCCGAGCGAGCGGATCTGCGCGATGTCTGCGGCCAGGCAGCGGCACGGCGTGCGCTGGAAGTGGCCGCCGCTGGTGGCCACAATCTGTTGTTTGTCGGGCCGCCCGGCACCGGTAAGACCATGCTGGCCTCACGGTTGCCGGGCATCCTGCCGGACCTGAGCGAGGCCGAGGCACTGGAAAGCGCTGCGGTCGCCTCGATCTGCGGTCTTGACGTGCAGCCGTTCCTGGCCCAGCGCAGCTTTCGCAGCCCGCACCACTCGGCGAGTGGGGTCGCCCTGGTCGGCGGAGGTTCGATTCCGCGCCCTGGCGAAGTATCGCTGGCCCATAACGGGGTATTGTTTCTCGACGAATTGCCGGAGTTCGACCGCAGCGTGCTGGAAGTGCTGCGCGAGCCGATGGAATCCGGCAAGATCCTGATTTCGCGGGCCGCCCGCCAGGCAGAATTTCCGGCCCGCTTCCAATTGGTGGCGGCGATGAATCCCTGCCCCTGCGGGTATGCCGGCGATGCTTCCGGGCGCTGCCGCTGCTCGCCGGACGTGATCGCTCGCTACCGCGGCCGAGTGTCCGGCCCGATCCTGGATCGTATCGATCTGCACGTGGAAGTACCGCGGGTGCCACCCGCCGAATGGCGCGAGCCGGGTGAGGATTCGGCCACTGTCCGGGCCCGGGTGGCGCTGGCACGGCAGGTGCAGATGGCCCGTGCCGGCCGACCCAATGCGCTGCTCGGCACCCGCGAGTTGGCTCGCGATGTGGCCTTGGACCTGGCCGACCGCCAACTGCTCGACCGCGCCGCCGACCGGCTCGGGCTGTCGGCGCGGGCCCACCAACGTATCCTGAGGATCGCCCGTACCATCGCCGATCTGGCCGGCAGCGTGCCAGTCACCCGCGCACATTTGAGCGAAGCGATCGCCTACCGCAAGCTCGACCGCGTGCCGGTCGCCACGCCATTCCGAGCCAGCGCGTAGGCGGGTGGTGAGTGCTGCGGGGAATGGGGGATGGGGAACCAAAGATTTTGTAGGCGCGGCTCGGCGCAACGATGTTTTGGTCGCCACGCTCCGCCATGTTGCGCTTCGCTGCGCTCAGCACAACCTATGCATAGTCCCGGCTTTGTTGCGCTTCGCTGCGCTCAGCACAACCTACGGGCCGCTCCGCTCTTAGCCCCTAGCCCCCAGCCCCCAGCCCCTGGCTCCTGTGCTCAGGGCGTCAAGCTGGTGTCGATGCTCTTGACCCGCTCGGCAAGGCGGCGGTCGGTGCTGACCAGGTCGATGGCGTCGGTGAGGATGTGCGCTGCTTCCTTTAGCAGGAAGTCCGGTTTGGCTTCCTTGTCCTTGTCTTCCTCATCGACCGCAGCAGTGAGCGGCCGTTCGTCAGCCTGAAGGCCGTCGTCCAGAGCCCGGTCGACCGGCTTCTCGTCCAGGCCAGCGGCGATGCGTGCCTGTTTGCGTTGTTCGCGCTTCTGGTCACGCTGCTCACGTTCAGCGCGGCGATCGGCTTCAAGCAGGGATAAGGATTTCTGGTCGCGCTGTTGGCG
This sequence comes from Lysobacterales bacterium, assembly GCA_050173995.1. Classification (GTDB taxonomy): domain Bacteria; phylum Pseudomonadota; class Gammaproteobacteria; order Xanthomonadales; family Ahniellaceae; genus 0-14-3-00-62-12. Next base: position 5,944 of record JBFXKH010000088.1, read on the forward strand.
GTAGTCGGCCAGGTCTTCCAACCACCAGCCAAATTCCTTTTCCTTGGCCACTCGCGCTTCGTGCCTGGCGACCAGTTCCGGCAGCAGTTCGTGCAAGTCGCCGCTGCGGCGGTAATCGGCCGGCTTGATGCGGGTCCACGGCAACGAGTTGTCGAGCGCGCTTTCACCAAAGTCCTTCGGATCCCAGGTTTCCGGGAAGGCTACGTCAGGTACCACACCCTTGTGCTGGGTGCTGCCGCCATCGATGCGGAAGAACTGCGCGATGGTCATCTTGAGCTGGCCGAATTTCGGGGTCTCGTTCTGTGCGCCACTGTCCAGATCCAGAAGGTTCTGCACCGTGCCCTTGCCGAAACTGGTCTCGCCAATGATCAGCGCGCGACCGTAATCCTGCATGGCAGCGGCGAAAATTTCCGAGGCCGAGGCAGACTCGCGATTGATCAGCACCGCCAGCGGACCGCTCCAGCTGATGCCCGGGTCCTCGTCGGCTTCGACCTCGACCCGGCCCTGCGAATCGCGTACCTGCACCACCGGACCTTGTTTGATGAACAGTCCGGACAGGTCGGTGGCCTCGGTCAGCGATCCGCCGCCATTGCCGCGCAGGTCCATCACCAATCCGTCGATTTTTTTCGCCTTGAGTTCGGCAATCAGGCGGGCGACATCGCGGGTCGAGCTGCGGAAATCGGCATCGCCGCGGCGGGCGGCCTCGAAGTCGTGATAAAAGGTCGGCAGGGTGATGACCCCAATCCGGTGGCTTTGATCCGGGCTTTCGATCAGGGTGCTTTTGGCTGCCTGGTCTTCCAATTTGATTTTTTCGCGCACCAACACCAGGGTGGTCGGCTTGGCGTCGTCGCTGGCTTCGGCGGGCAGCACGTCCAGGCGCACTACGCTGCCCTTCTTGCCGCGAATCTTGTCGACCACATCATCGACCCGCCAGCCGATCACTTCAGTGAGCGGACCATCCCGGCCCTGGCCGACGCCGACGATGCGATCGCCGACCTTGATCTTGCCGCTTTTGTCGGCCGGACCGCCCTTGACTACCTGGCGCACCAGGGTGTAGTCGTCTTCGCGCTGCAGCACCGCGCCGATGCCCTCCAGCGACAGGCGCATCTGGATGTTGAAGTTTTCCGCGGTGCGCGGCGAGAAATAATTGGTGTGTGGCTCGATTTCCTCGGTGTAGGCGTTCATGAAACTCTGAAAAACGTCATCGCTATCGACGTCCAGGGCGCGGTCGTACAGGCCGCGATAGCGCTTGTCCAAGGTCTCGCGGATCGCTGTTTCCTGCTTTCCGGCGAGCTTCAGCCGCAGCCAGTCGTTCTTGATGCGCTGGCGCCAGAGCGCGTTGAGGTCGGCGGTGCTGGCCGCCCAGGGGGCGTCTTCGCGATCGAAATTCCAGGTCTCAGCGACACTGAAATCGAAGCCGTCGGCGAGCAGGCCGCGGGCATAGGCCGTGCGTTCGCCGAGCCGCACCAGAAACTTCTGGTAAATCGCGAACGGTGGCGTCAGTTCCTGTCCAAAAATGGCGTCGTCCAATCCATTGCGATAGGCGGCGAAGGCATCGATATCGGACTTCAGGAAGAACAGCTTCTCGGCGTCGAGCGATTTCAGAAAGCGCTCCAGAATCCGCGCCGACATCGGGTCGTCGAGCGGCACCCGCTTGTAATGGAAGCGGGTCAGGAAGCGCGTGGCCCACAGCGCGGCGCGGCCTTGATCCTCGGTCGGCGCAAGTTCCGGGACCGGCTTGGTCGCCGGTGCAATGGCTGCGGCCGGCGCGAACCAGGCCAGCGCGAGGACCAACATCAAACCAGTGCGGATCAGCATTGCCACTCCTGTCGATTGCGTGGGCGGCGCCGCCGGAAGCGGGCCGTGGTGAAACAGTTATTGCTCAGACAGACTTTGCCCGAGATTCCTTACGGCTTCGGTGAGCCAGCTCGCATACAGTCTACGGTCAAGCCGGTGTCGGACCGGCTACCAGCCGCCGAGTTCCATTGCTCGGCGTGGGGCTCGGCGCCGACGCGGTCGGCGCGGCCACGACCCCGGCGGCATGCGCCATCTGGTCGGCGTGGTAAGAGCTGCGCACCAGCGGACCCGAGGCGACGTGGCGGAAACCGAGTTGGTAACCGATCGTCTCGATCTGCTTGAATTCGTCCGGGGTCCAGTAGCGCAGCACCGGATGGTGGTGACGCGAGGGTTGCAGGTACTGGCCGACGGTGAGCATATCCACGTCGTGCGCGCGCAGGTCGCGCAGCGCCTCGGTCACTTGCTCCAGGTTTTCGCCGAGCCCGAGCATGATCCCGGATTTGGTCGGAATCTGCGGGTGCGCGGCCTTGAATTGCGCCAGCAACCGCAGCGACCAGTCGTAATCGGCGCCAGGGCGGACTTCACGGTAGATCGCGCGTACCGTCTCCAGATTATGGTTGAACACATCCGGCGGGGCTTCGGCCAGCGCCGCCAGTGCCCGTTCGACCCGGCCCTTGCCACGGAAATCCGGGGTGAGGATTTCGATCTGGATGGCCGGGCTGTAGGCACGGGTGCGGCGGATGCACTCGGCGAAATGGCCGGCGCCACCGTCGATCAGATCATCGCGATCGACCGAGGTAATCACCACGTAACGCAGTTGCATGTCGCGGATGGTACGCGCCAAGCTTTCCGGTTCGTCCTGATCCGGTGGCTTCGGCCGTCCGTGGGCAACATCGCAGAAGCTGCAACGGCGCGTACACACCTCGCCCAGGATCATGAAGGTGGCGGTGCCCTTGGAGAAGCACTCGTGGATGTTCGGACAACTGGCCTCTTCACAGACCGTGGCGAGCGCGCTGCTGCGCAGTTTCGACTTCAGGTTCTGCACCGCGTTGTGGCTGGGGATGCGGACGCGGATCCAGTCCGGCTTGCGCAGCAATGGGCGCTCGCTGTCGAAGTTGACCGGACTGCGCGCGATCTTGTCGCGGCCGGATTGCTTGGCGCCCGGTGCCAGGCTGGCCGGCGCGTCGGTCAGGGTGGTGATCGGAATCAACTTGGGGTTCGGTGGCGTATTCATGCGATTGTCAGCAGGGAAGTTCGGCGGCGGCCACGCGCGGGCGGAAGGCGAAGCCGCGGGCCAGCGCATCCAACAGCACCGCGGCCACCTGATCGGTGTCGCCGGGACCGCCGCAGTCTAGCAGTTGCGTCACCTGAAGCCCGGCGTAGCCGCAGGGATTGATGCCGAGGAACGGGCGCAAGTCCATATCGATATTGAACGCCAGCCCGTGGAACGAGGCACCGCGGCGCACGCGCAGGCCGAGCGCGGCGATCTTGGCGGCACCGACATAGACCCCGGGTGCACCGGCGCGGCGTTCGGCGCTTACTCCAAAATGCGCGCAGGTGTCGATGATCGCCTGTTCGATCCGGCACACCAGCTCCTTGACCCCGATGCCCATTCGGCGTAGGTCGAACAGCGGGTAGGCGACGATCTGGCCGGGACCGTGGTATGTGACCTGGCCGCCGCGATCGACCTGGAGCAGCGGAATGCTGCCCGGCATCAGCACATGCTCGGGCTTGCCGGCCTGGCCCAAGGTGAACACCGGGTCGTGTTCGAGCAGCCACAGTTCGTCCGCGCTGTCGGCGCCGCGCTGGTCGGTGAAGCGCTGCATCGCCCGCCACACCGGTTCATAAGCGCGGCGGCCGAGTCGGCGTACCAGTACCTCACGCGCGCTCGGCGTGCTTACCGCACAGACATTGTTGGGCACGGCCATCACAACACCCAGCGCACCGCCGGGTGGCCGCGCACGGCCGCGACCACGGCGTCGTAGCGGTCCCGGTCGGGGCACAGAAAACTCACCGTGATCGCCTGGTAGCGACCAGCGCTGGAAGCGCGTGTACGCGGCGCGGCTGTGGTCATGGCGACATCCAGGGCGGTGAGCAGGCCAGGCAGCGAACGCGCGAAATCGGCTTCGCTGTCGGCAAAGGCGGTTATTTCAAAGCAACCGGGAAACTGGAAGCCGGATTCGGTTTCGCGCATGGCATCGGTCCTGGGCATTCAGTCGCCGTCCGAAAACCACAGCCACACCGTGTCCGACAGCCGGCTGAACACGCCGGCCTGCGGAAAATCGGCCAGCGCCACCAGCGGTGCGTTGAGCAGTTCGTCGCCATCCAGGCTGACCACCAGACGGCCGGCCTGCTGGCCCTTGGCCAGGGGTGCCGAAAGCGGCTTGGGGATGTTCATGCTGGCGACCAGGCGGTCGTAGCTGCCGCGCGGGATGGTCACCATGGCGGCGTTGGCCACGCCCAGGCGGGCCTTGTCGTCCACACCGTGCCAGAGCCGGGGCTCGGCGACCAGATCGCCAGCAGCGTACAGCCGGTGCGTTTCGAAAAACCCGAAACCGTAGTTGAGCAGCGCCTGCGATTGGTCGGCGCGAATCTTCTCGCCGCTCGAACCCATGACCACGCTGATCAAGCGGGTGTCGCCGCGCTGCGCGGAAGCAGCCAGGCAATAGCCGGCTTGCTTGTGGTGGCCGGTCTTGATGCCATCGACGCTGGGGTCGCGCCACAGCAAGGTATTGCGGTTGTGCTGGGTAATGCCGTTGATGGTGAATTCCTTGATCGCATAGGCGGCGTAGTCCTCAGGGAAATCACGGATCAAGGCGCGCGACAGAATCGCGATATCGCGCGCGCTGGTGTAGTGATTGGGGTCGTGCAGGCCGCTGGCGTTGACGAAATGGGTCTGCTTCATGCCCAGCCGATCGGCGTACTGATTCATCAGCGCGGCAAAGGTCTCCTCGCTGCCGGCGACGTGCTCGGCCAGTGCGATGGCGGCGTCGTTGCCGCTCTGGATGACCATGCCCATCAGCAGATCGTGCAGCGGCACCGAACTGTTCACCGGCACGAAGCTGGTCGAACCATCGGTGCCACCGCCGCCATTCTTCCAGGCGTGCTCGCTGATAAACACCGCGTCGTCGTCCTTGATCTTGCCGGCCTTGCGCTCGGCCGCGACCACATACGAGGTCATTACCTTGGTGATCGAGGCCGGTTCGACCCGCAGATCGGCGTCTTTTTCGGCGAGCACGCGGCCGGTCAGATAATCGATCAGCACCCAGCTCTTGGCATCGATCTTCGGTGCCGGCGGCATTGGGACCGCCGGTGCCGCCGGGCTCGGCAGGGCCGGCACCGGCGCGTCAGCGGCAGCGGCGGTAGTCGCAACGAGCAGCAGCGACAACGACAGCGTGCCCAGCAGACGGAAAGGTGCAGCGGAAAAAAGCATCATGTTCGGTTTCTCGATGATTGACTGAAGGAAGAATCGGCAGGGTGGCGATGCGCGCCAGGCCGCCCGGGCACGCTGGCCGCCGGAAGCAGGCCGGATTCACTCCACCGCGACGGTAATGCTGTCGAGGCCGAGTGCGCGCAGTCGGGCCGCCACGCTATCCACGGCCGCGGTGTCGGCGAGCGGGCCGATCCGGACCCGATGCAGGACCCGTCCGCCCCTGCGCACCCGGTCCAGAAAGACCCGATCGATAGCATGCTGTTCGAGGCGTTGTTTGATCCGTTGGGCATTATCGCGGTCATCGAATGCGCCGACCTGAACGTAGACCCTATGCGGGCCGATGGCCGGGCGTGCTGCGGACCGATCCTGTCCGGGATCGGCCGGATCGATGGCGCGTACCTCGACCAGCCCGGTTCCGCGCGCAGCAATCCCGATTCGCACCGCGGCGGCATAGCTGAGATCGATGATGCGGTCGTCGTGAAACGGGCCGCGGTCGTTGACCCGGACCACCACACTCTGGCCGTTGTCCAGATTGGTCACCCGGGCATAAGTCGGCAAGGGCAGCGATTTGTGCGCGGCGGTGAACTGGTACATGTCGTAGGGCTCGCGACTCGACGTCGGCCGGCCATGGAACTTGTTGCCATACCAGGAGGCGATACCGCGCTGGACATAGCCTGCCGCACTCGGCAGCACCGTGTAATTCTTGCCGAGCACGGTATAGGGTGAGCGATTGCCATAGGCCGAAAGCGGCTCTGGCCGGGGCACTGGCTCCGGAATCCGGCTGACATCGACGGTGCCGTTGGGTCCACTGTCCCGCTCCGGTCCCGAGGGGGGCGACTGGCGCACCGGATGCGAGCCACACGCAGCCAACAGCAGGGCGAGGGCGGCCAGCAGAGCCGTTCGGCTGGCCGGTGCCACCCTCATGGCGTGTTGCTCGCGACCGCTTCGGCTATGCCAGCGGCGAGCTCCCGGCTCAGCTGATAGACCGCCATCGAATACAGGGGCGAGCGGTTGTAGCGCGAGATCACCTGAAAATTCTTGTGGGTTATCCAGTATTCCGGACCCGCCGCGCCTTCCAGTACCAGCAGGGTCGCTGGCAGGTCGGGGGCAAGTGGCTCGGCGATGGTGTAGCCGAATTTCGCCAGAGTCGCGACCGTGTGAATCGGCGCCGTGCCGTCCAGTTTTGGCAGACGGGCCTGGTCGCCGGCAAAGCCGAGCTCGGCCACCGGCGCATCCGGTTGCCAGCCGTGGGCGACGAAGTAATTGGCGACCGAGGCGAGTACGTCGCCGGGCGAGTTCCATAGGTCGATCTTGCCGTCGCCATCAAAGTCGCGGGCGTAGTTGGCGTAACTGGTCGGCATGAACTGGCCCCAGCCCATGGCACCCGCATAGGAACCGCTGACCGACACCGGATCGATCGGAAACTGCTGGCTGGGCAGGGTCAGAAACTGTTTGAGTTCGCTCTGGAAGAACGGCGCCCGTGGCGGATAGTAGAAAGCCAGTGTGGCCAAGGCATCGACCACCCGGTAGCCGCCGGTGATGCGGCCATAGCTGGTCTCGACGCCGACGATGGCGAGCAGCACCTCGGCTGCCACCCCGGTATCGGCGCTGATCCGGTCCAGTATCTGCCGGTGCTCGCGCCAGAAAGCGATGCCATCCCGGACGCGCTTGTCGGTCAGGAAAATCGGCCGGTAGTCTTTCCAGGTTCGGGTCGCCTCGGCCGGCTTGCTGATCGCCTGGATGATCTTGTCCTGATAGACCGCCTGGTCGAGCAGGCGTTTCCACTCGGCGCGGGTGGCCGGGTCGGCCTTGCGACTGCGCGCCAGATCGTTCAGAAACTGGTTCTGTCCTGGGTGGGTTTCGCTTGTTGTCGCTGGCGTGGGTGCGGCCAAGGACAATGAGACCAGCAACAGCCAGCAGCGTAATGCGCTCATGCCTCGACGGGCCTCCGGGCAGTCCGGCCTGCGGCCGGGGGACGATGGCGGCTAATCGCCCTGGGTCTCGCGCATGAATTCGGGCGTGGCCAGGGCGGCGCGGTGGATATCGACATTGTAATAGCGGGTGGCAAATTGTTTGGTGGCGGCGCCGCGTTCGCGGAAACTGCCGAAGTCGAGGTGCTTGCGCGCCATCGTCGCGCTCCACCAGCCGGTCGGATAGCAGGGCTGTGGGAAGGTCAGCGTGCGGGTGTTGTCGAAACCGGCGTTGCGCATCGCGTGGCGCATCGCCCGGATCAGCTCCAGGTGGGCAATCGGCGATTCGCTCTGCTGGATCAGAATCCCGCCAGGACGCAGCGCTTTCAGGCAGCTGGCGTAGAACGCCTGGCCGAACAGACCCTCGGCCGGGCCGACCGGGTCGGTCGAATCGACGATCACGATATCGATCGTCTCCGCCTCCAGGGCCTTCATGTAGGCGATGCCGTCGTCGAACATCAGGGTCGCGCGAGGATCGGCGTTGGCATCGCACAATTCCGGGAAATACTGTTCGGACAGGCGGGTGACGCGTTCGTCGATATCGCACTGGACCAGGCTCTCGACCTCGCGGTGCTTGAGCACCTCGCGCAGCGTGCCGCAATCGCCGCCACCGATGATCACCACCCGTTTCGGGCTGGTGTGGGTGAACAGCACCGGGTGCGCCATCATCTCGTGGTAAAGAAAATTGTCGCGGCTGGTCAGCATCACGCAGCCGTCGATCACCATCAACTTGCCCCAGTCGCTGGTGTCGTAGATTTCGATGTGCTGAAACGGCGTCTGTTCCGCGTGCAGGCGCTCGCGGATGCGGTAGGAAATGGCCGAGCCGGAGGCCAGGTGCGCTTCGGAAAACCAGTCCTTGGTGAGACTCATGCATCAACCTCGCTGATGGTGTGGCCGCGATTGTAGCCAAGCCAGCCGCGCTCGGGGCGAACCGGCAGCTAAATTACCGGCGTGGTCACCGGATTGCCCGCCGGCAACGCTACACTGCCGCGCTTCTGTCTGGAGTTTCTGCCCATGTCCGAGTGGAACCTGGCCGCGGCGCGGCATACCTATTCGATTCCGCACTGGAGCGAGGGTTACGTCGATCTGGATGACCGCGCTCGCCTGTGCATGCAGCCACTGGGCTCGGCAGAACGCCAGATCGCCCTGGTCGACGTACTCGACCAGGCCGCCGCCGCCGGGCTGCGCCTGCCCCTATTGCTGCGCTTTACCGACATCCTCGGCAACAAGCGCGCGCGGATGCAGCAGGCGTTTGCGCGCGCCATGCAGGCCAATCAATACGCCGGCCGCTACACCGCGGTGTATCCGATCAAGGTCAACCAGAACCGCAGTGTCGCCGGGGAACTGGCCGCCGCGGTCGGCGACGGCTTTGGGCTGGAAGCCGGCAGCAAGCCGGAATTGATTGCGGTGCTGGCGCTGGCCGAACGCGGCATCGTGGTCTGCAATGGCTACAAGGACCGCGAGTACATCCGCCTCGCGCTGATCGGGCGCAAACTCGGTCTGGACATCTTCATCGTCATCGAGAAGCCGAGCGAACTCGCACTGGTGATCGCCGAAGCGCGCGCGCTGGCGGTCGAGCCGCTGCTTGGCGTGCGCGTGCGGCTGGCCTCGATCGCCGGCGGCAAGTGGCAGAACACCGGCGGCGACAAGGCCAAGTTTGGGCTCAACCCGGGCCAGTTGATGGAACTGCTGGCCGCGTTGGATGCGGCCGGGCTGCGCGCTTCGCTGCGCCTGCTGCACTTCCACATGGGCTCGCAGATATCCAACGTGCGCGACATCGCCGGCGGCATGCGCGAGGCGGTGCGCTATTTTGTCGAATTGAACCAGCTCGGCTTCGGCGTCGATCATCTCGATGTCGGTGGCGGGCTCGGCGTCGACTACGAAGGCACCCGCTCGCGCAGCGACTGCTCGATCAACTATGGCCTCGACCAGTACGCCAGCACCATCGTGCAGCCGCTCGCCGAGGCCTGCCGCGAACACGGCATCGCGCCGCCGCACCTGATCACCGAGGCCGGCCGCGCAATGACCGCGCACCACGCGGTGCTGATCGCCAACGTCAGCGAAGTCGAAGCGGCGCCGACCGGCACGATCCCGGCGGCGCGGGCCAGTGAATCGCATGCACTGGCGCATCTGCGCGAGATATACGCCGCGATCGGCCAGCGGCCGCCGCTCGAGCTGTATCACGAGGCCCAGCATTTCCTCTCCGAAGGCCAGTCGCTGTTCGCGCTCGGCAGCATGGCGCTCACCGAGCGTGCCGCGCTCGACCAGATCTTCCACGCCATCGCCCACGCCGTGCGCGGCCGGCTCAAACCGGACGAACGCGCGCACCGCGCCGCGCTCGACGAATTGAACGAAAAGCTCACCGACAAATACTTCGTCAACTTCTCGGTATTCCAGTCGATGCCGGATATCTGGGCGATCGGACAGGTGTTTCCGATCGTGCCGATCGACCGGCTCGACCAGGCACCGCAGCGCCACGGCGTGATCGCCGACCTGACCTGCGACTCCGACGGCCGCATCGACCGTTACGTC
>JBFXKH010000089.1:0-15543 GCA_050173995.1 Lysobacterales bacterium
AGGCTGCCATCGTTGTTGTACACGCTCGGCCCAGAAATGATTTCCACCACGCCATCGCCGTCGATGTCGGCGACCACCGCCGAAAGAAAGGCGCGGCGATAGGCACCGACATCTTGCTGCAAAGTGGGCAATCCAGCGGGTCGCAGGGTGACCATGCGCCGCTCGATGGCGCCGGTCGCGCCGTCGATCTGGATCACCGCGTGACAACCGACGCCCTCGTGGCTGTCGATATTGGTGAGGATGCGGCAGCCGTGTTGTACGCCGGTGCCGATACTGTCCTGCACCACCAACGGGATCAGCACTTTCACTGTCCCGTTCGCGGTCAAACGTGCCAGGGTCGGCGCGCGTTCGATGAATCCGGAGACATTGCCGCCCGGCCCGTCGCCGGCAAAGATGCTCGGTGAAATCCAGCGTACCGCGCCCGCGGCGCCGAACGCGACCACCCGCTCGCGATCGCACAGGGTCACGTACTCGACACTACCGGCCGGGTCGTCGTCGACGTTGCCGAGTGCCATCGAAATCGCCGAGTTCGACAGCCAGTGAGCGCCACAGTCGGACGGTATCGCCCATTCGCTGCGACGCAGCCCGCTGGCGCCGGCGTAGACGCGCAGATCGTTATTCAGCACGGTGCCGAGCAGGTCCGGACTGCCGCTGCCATTCATGTCGGCGACCAAGGGCTGCGTGTAGAAAGAGAAATTGGAACTATCCTTGATCCAGCGCCGTGCCTTGGCGGTGAAGGAAGGTGGAGGCGCCACCGCCGGTGCCTGATAGCTCAGCGCACCATCCAGACCAAGCAGGGTCAGTACGCCCTGGTCGGGATCGCTCTGCTTGAGTGCGGACAGGGTCTCGCCATCCGGGTCGGTATCGTTACTGAGCACGCCGCCCGGCGCCGGAATCTCCAGGGTCTCGCCGATGCGTACCTGGTAGACGTCGTCGTGCGCTACCGGCGCGGCATTGGCGCGCACATCGAGTGTGGCCAGCGCATCGCTGCTCGCACCGGAGGGATCGGCCACGCGCAGCTTGAGCGTGGCGGCGCCGAGCTGGCTGTTGTCCGGGGTCCACGTCAGGACATTGCCGCTCAGTTGCGCGCCGGATGGGGCCGCCAGCAGCGTGAAGTTCAATGGGGTATCGCCGTCGGGGTCGCTGGCGCCGAGCGGGAAGACATACGGCACCTGGGCCGCGATTGCGCCACCCGGCAAGGCCAGCCATAGCGGCGCACGATTGCCGGGCACAACGCTCAGCACGAAGCTTGCTTGGTCGGACAGTCCGCCCTGATCGCTGACCTGGGCGGTAAATCCATAGTCGCCGGTGGCGCCGGGAAGAAAACGAATGCGGCCGGACCCGGGCGGATCGAGCTCTGCCCCAGCCGGCGCCTGTAGCAGGCTATAGACCAGGGTGTCGCCGCTGTTAGGGTCGTTGCCGGACAGGATCAAATCGAAAGCCTCGCCGATCGTCAGCACCCGGTCGCCCGGTGGCAGCATGACCGGCGCCTGGTTTGGCGCTGCAAGCACGGTGATGGTCAAGGTGTCGCTGCTGGCCAGAATGCCGTCGTCGGCACTCAGCCTGAGTACGTAGTCGCCGACCGCGCCCAGCCGAACGGTCGGCGTGAGCAGTTCGATTCCCGGGGTGAGACCACCCGGGCCACCGTCGTCGAAGCCGATCAATGGCGGGGTACCGGGCGCGGCGACCAGCGACCACTGCCAGCGCGTACTTGCCCAGGCCGGAATGCCGTCATCATCGACGGTGGCGGCAAGGCTGGCGACCGCGACCTGTTCGCCGGCCGACAGTGTCAGCAACAGGTCGGGGCCGGCATCGACCGTCGGGGGGAGGTTCGCCGGCCCCTCGAAGCCGTCGATGAACAGGCCATCGGCCCCTTCCAGGAGATCGGCCGGGCGCGCCGACAGCGAGATCGACAGCAAGCAGGTCAGAACCAGCAGATGGCGGGCGAGACCGGAAAAGCAAGCCATGCGGGCGGGCAGCATCGGGAATCTCCAGGGTAGTATCCAGCCGCCATGGGCTGGGTTAACCTGCAAGGCGTAAAAACCGTCCGCGGTGTCGCACGGCGGTTCGATTGGAGTTGCGATGCAAGCACAGGGCAGCATCACCCGCTTGTTGCAAGGCGCCGCGGCCGGCCAATCGGATGCGGCCGAGGTGTTGCTGCCGTTGCTGTACCAGGAATTGCGTGTACTGGCTGCGCGCCAACTGGCTGCCGAGCGCCCCGGGCATACCCTGTCGCCGACCGCCCTGGTCAACGAGGTCTATCTGCGCTTTGCAAGCGACGAGACCTTCACTCCGGCCGATCGTCGCCAGTTCTTCGCGGTGGCGGCGCGACGCATGCGCCAGGTGCTGGTCGATCACGCCCGGCGTCGCGGCGCCGAGCGCCGTGGCGGCGACCTGGAGCGGGTGACCTGGTCGGCATTGGACGACCAGCCCGGCGCATCGGCGATCGATTCGCTGGCCTTGGATCAGGCACTGACCCAGCTCGAAGCGATCGATGAACGCAAGGCCCGGGTGGTCGAGCTGCGTTACTTCGCTGGTCTCGAAATGTCGGAAATCGCCGAACTGCTGGATATTTCGCGGGCGACCGCGCAACGCGACTGGGAGGTCGCACGTACCATCCTGTATCGGGCGCTGGCATGATCAGCGCGCGCGCCCTGGCCGAGTTCGAAGCGGCGCTGGACCGGCCGGCGGCGGCGCGACTGGCGCATGTGCGTGACGTGCTGGCCGACGATCCGGACTGCCTGGCCGAGGTCGAGGCGCTGCTCGCCGCGCACCAACGCAGCGCCGCCTTTCTGCAACCCGAGTCGGCCCAGCGGGTGGTCGGCGCTTACCGATTGTTGCGCCTGCTCGGCTCGGGCGGCATGGGCGCGGTGTATCTGGCCGAACGCAGCGATGGCGCATTCGAACAGCGGGTCGCGATCAAGCTTCTGTCGAGCAGCCTGGCCGACCCGGATTCGATCCGCCGCGCCGAGGCCGAACGGCGCTTCCTGGCCTGGCTCGAACACCCGCATATTGCCCGCATCCTCGACGGCGGCAGCACCGCCGAGGGGCAGCCGTATGTGGTCATGGAGTATGTCGATGGCGAGCAGATCGATCGTCATTGTCGTGCCGAGCGGCTTGGCCTGCGCGCGCGCATCACCTTGTTTCTCGACGTGCTGGCGGCGGTCGATGCCGCGCACCGCGCACTGATCGTGCACCGCGACATCAAGCCGGCCAATGTCATGGTGTCGCGCGATGGCCAGGTCAAACTGCTCGATTTCGGTATCGCCAAGTCGCTCGATGGCCGCATCCGCGGTACCGCCACGATCGGCGAGCGCGGCCCATTGACGCCGGACTACGCGAGCCCCGAACAACTCGCCGGAGAACCGCTGACCACCGCCTGCGACGTCTATTCGCTCGGCTTGTTGCTGCACGAGTTGCTGACCGGCGTCAGCGCCCATGGCAGCCGGGGTCGCTCGTTGCAGGAGATCGCCCGCGCCGCGATGAGTCCGCCGGATACGCTTGCCTCCGGACGCGTCGATGCAGCGGGCCTTGGACTCGATGACCGGACGGCACGAATCTGGCGTCGGCAATTGTCCGGCGATCTGGATCGGGTGCTGCTGAAGGCCTTGCAGCCGCGGCCCGTGGACCGCTACGGCTCGGCGCGCGAATTCGCCGATGACCTGCGCTGCTGGCTGGACGGGCGCGTGGTGCAGGCGCGGGCCGGCGGCACGCTGTATCGATTGCGACGCTTTGTCGGCCGCAATCGTCTGGCGGTGACGGCGGGCACCGCGGTGGTGCTGGCGCTCACCATCGGCCTTGGCGTCGCTGCGTACCAGGGGCAGCGCGCGCACGCGCAGGCCGACCGGGCGGAAAGAGCCAAGGACTTTCTGCTGGATCTGATCGGCAATGCCGATTTGTTGGTCAGTGGCCGCATGCCGACGCTGGGTGATGCGATCGACCGCGCCGTGCCGGGAATTGCGGAGCGTTTCGGCGGGCAACCGCAGTCGGAAGGCGCGGTGCGGCTGGCGCTGGGGCGGGTCTACCTGTCTCTGGAGAGCCTGGACGCAGCGGCCGGCCAGTTGCGTGCCGCCGAGGTGCTGCTGCGTCCGTTCGGCGGCGCGGAATATGCCGACTGTCAGATGCAACTCGGCATCCTCGATTGGTGGAACGGGCACTACGCCGAAGCCGAGCGGCGCATGCTGGACGCGATCGATCGCTTCCAGCGCATGCCTGCCGATCCGACCCAGCAGGTCGGTGCGCTGAACAGTTATGGCGCACTATTGAACGATCTCGGCCGCTTCCAGGAGGCGGTGGCCAGCGTCGAGCGCAGTCAGCAACTCATCGATGCCGGCGCCCGCATCGAGGGCCGCGATCGTGCCGGCATGTTCAGCAATCTCGGCTTTGCCCGCCATGGTCTCGGCCAACTGGACTTGGCGATCGCGGCGCACGCGGCGGCGCTGGCCGAATTCGAACGGGTGCTGCCGGCGATCCATCCCGACATTGCGGTCAGCCTCAACAACCTGGCGATGGCGCTGCAAGACGCCGGCCGGCACGAGCAGGCGCTGGGCCTGTTCCGTCGTTCTCTGGAAATCCGCCGCCAGTTCGCGGGCGCCGACGGTTCGCTCACGGTCAAGGCACAAACCAATCTGGCCGTGATCCTGGCCGATGGCGGTCAACACCAGGAAGCCCAGGCGCTGATCGCCGAAGCGCAGGCCCACGCCGCAGCCGCGTTCGGGCCGGACCAGGTGTCGTTGGCCAATACCCACGCCGCCGCGGCCCGGGTAGCGCTGGCCAGTGGCGACGCCGCGACCGCGATTGCGCAGGCAAATACCGCCCTGTCGATCTACGCCAAGCTGGAAAAGATCGACCCAGCCTATCCTGAGCGCGCCCGGACTACGCTAGACAAAGCCCGTGGATTGGCTGCTGCTGCGCCGGTGCCGGTGCCTGCGCCGGAATAGTTGCGCTTGGCCGCCGTTACGACCCTCCATCGTTGGCGCCAATACGCATCATGCGGCAGTGCCCGGCCAAACATGAAACAATAGCCGGCTGCCCTACCGAGCAGGTGAGATCGTGGCCAGACGCAACAAACAGACGCAGCCTACCGCCGTGCTGGAACTCGACATCGTCGATCTGATCGCCGATGGTCGCGGTGTCGCGCGTGTGGATGGCAAGACCGTATTCGTCGCGGGCGCGCTGGCCGGCGAGCGGGTGCAGGCGCGGCTGACCGCCCGCCATCGCCAGTTCGATGAGGCCGAGACGGTGACGGTGCTCCAAGCCGCCGCCACCCGGGTGATGCCGGCCTGCGCGCATTTCGGTGTGTGCGGCGGCTGCGTGCTGCAACACCTCAATCCGGCCGCGCAGATCGCGGCCAAGCAGAAGGTGTTGCTCGACAATCTGCAACGCATCGGCGAAGTAACGCCGGAAACGCTATTGCCGGCGTTCGTCGGTGAGCCCTGGGGCTACCGACGGCGCGGCCGCCTGTCGGTGCGGCATGTGGCCAAGAAAGGCCGCACTCTGGTCGGCTTTCGCGAGCACAATGGCAAGTACGTCGCCGACATCAAGTCCTGCGCGGTGCTGCACCCCTCGGTCGGCCAGCGCATCGAACGCATCGCCGAGCTGGTCGAGGGCCTGCAGGCGCGCGAAAGCATTCCGCAGATCGAGTTCGCCGTGGCCGATCGCGTCACCGTGCTGGTGTTCCGGCATCTCAATCCGTTGTCGGCGGCCGATCTTGAGCGGCTGATTGCGTTCGCCCAGGCCGAGCAAATCGCGGTCATGCTGCAACCGGGCGGCAACGATTCGGTGCATGCACTGTGGCCGGAAGCCCCCGAGCTCGATTACGCTCTGCCGGACTACGATCTCCGTCTGGCGTTCCGACCACTGGATTTTATCCAGGTCAATGGTGCCATGAACCAGCGCATGATCGAGACGGCGCTGACCCTGCTCGATCCCCAGGCGCACGAGGACGTGCTCGATCTGTTCTGCGGGCTCGGCAATTTCACCCTGCCGCTGGCGCGGCGCGCGCATGCGCTGGTCGGCGTCGAGGGCGAGCATGGTCTGGTCGAACGCGCGCGCGAGAATGCCCGCGCCAATGGCATCGCCAACGCCGAGTTTTTCGTCGCCGATCTGATCCAGGATCAACGCCATGCCACCTGGGCCGGCCGGCGTTATCACAAGCTACTGTTGGATCCGGCCCGCGCCGGTGCCGATCAGGTGCTGGCCTGGCTGCCGCTGGCGGCGATCGAGCGCATCGTCTACGTCAGTTGTCATCCCGGCACCCTGGCCCGCGACGCCGGCCTGCTGGTACATCAACATGGCTTTCGCCTGCACGCGGCCGGCGTGATGGACATGTTTCCGCACACCGCCCACGTTGAATCGATCGCGGTGTTCGAGCGCTGAGCGGCAAACCGACGAAATCCGGCATACTTGCGGCCCCTTCGTGGTCGAGGTGGTTGCCATGCGTATGCGGAACATCGGATTTGCTTCATTGCTACTTGCTGCCGGCGTTTTTGCGATGCCGGCTGGGGCCGAGCCCACGGCCACGGCCGTGCCGGCCCTGCAGCCGATCGATGTGTTCGCCCTGCAGTGGGCCGACCAGCCGCAACTTTCTCCGGATGGCCGGCGCATCGTCTATCAGCGCAGCGGCTTCGATGTCTTGAAGGATGTGAAGACCTCGACCCTGTGGCTGCAGGACGCCGACGGCGGTGGCGGACAGCCGCTGACCACCGGCAAGCACGACGGCCCGGCGGTGTGGTCGCCGGACGGCCAGCGCATCGCCTACCTCGCCGCCGACGATGGCAAGCCGGCCTTGACCGTGCGCTGGATCGACAGCGCGCGTAGCACGGCGCTGGCGCAGTTGCCGTCGTCGCCGTCTGGCCTCGCCTGGTCGCCGGATGGACGCTGGATCGCCTTCACCATGCAGGTCGCGGCCGATGACCGGCCCTTGGCCACCCTGCCCAAGGCACCCAAGGGCGCCGAGTGGGCGGCACCGGCCAAGCTGATCGATCGGGTTACCTACCGGGTCGATGGCGCCGGCTATCTGGAACCTGGCTTCAGTCAGGTGTTCGTGATCCCGGCCGAGGGCGGCGCAGCGCGACAGGTCAGCCGCGGCGAACACCACTACAGCGATCCGGTGTGGGCGGCCGATGGCGGTTCGCTGTTCGTCAGTGCCAATCTCGACTACGACTGGGAATACGCGCCGCTGGAGAGCGATCTCTATCGTCTCGATGTGGACAGCGGCGCACTCACCCGGCTGACCGATCGGCGCGGCCCGGATGGCCAGGCGGCGCTGTCGGCGGATGGCCGGCAACTCGCCTATGTCGGTTTCGACGATCGGCAACTGGGTTATCAGAACCAGCAACTCTCGGTGCTGGATCTGGTCAGCGGCAAGTCGCGGGTGTTGAGCGCCGATTTCGATTTCAGCATCGAAGCGCCGGTTTGGGATGGCAACCGTGGCCTGTGGTTCCAGTACGACGACCATGGCCGCACCCGGATCGGCTGGATCGCCGCCAGCGGTGGCAAGGTGCGGAGCCTGGCCGATGACCTGGGCGGCACCGCAGTCGGCCGACCCTATGGCGGCGGTTCCAAGTCCGCCGCCGCCGGCCGGGTGGCCTACACCCGCGGCAGCGAATACCGCCCGGCCGAAGTCGCCGTGCTCGATCGCAACGGCCGCGCACGCACGCTGACCGATCTCAATGCCAACCTGCTCGGTCATCGGCGGCTCGGTCGGGTCGAAGAGATCAGCGTAACGTCCAGCGCCGACGGCCGCGCGATCCAGGGCTGGCTGGTCTATCCGCCGGACTTTTCCGCCGACAAAAAATACCCGCTGCTGCTGGAAATCCACGGTGGGCCGTTTGCCAACTACGGCCCGCGCTTCGCGCCCGAGACCCAGTTGTACGCCGCCGCCGGTTATCTGGTGCTGTATGTCAATCCGCGCGGCAGCACCAGTTATGGCGCCGAGTTTGCCAACCTGATCCACCATCGATATCCGGGCCAGGACTACGACGATCTGCAGAGCGCGGTCGATGCGGTGATCGCGCGCGGACAGGTCGACACCGACAATCTGTTCGTCACCGGCGGCAGCGGCGGCGGCGTGCTCACCGCCTGGATCGTCGGCCACAGCGACCGCTTCCGTGCCGCGGTAGTGGCCAAGCCGGTGATCAACTGGGCGAGCTTCGCTCTGACCGCGGACTTTCCCGCGTTTTTCACCCGCTACTGGTTCCCCGGCCCGCCCTGGGAACAGGAAGCGGCCTACCGTGAGCGTTCGCCGATCAGCTACGTCGGCAAGGTAAACACCCCGACCCTGCTGATCACCGGCGAAGCCGACCTGCGCACGCCGAGCCCGGAGGCCGAGCAGTTCTACCAGGCGCTCAAGCTGCGCAAAATCGACACCGCCATGCTGCGCATCCCCGGCGCCTCGCACGACATCAATCGCCGTCCCAGCCAGATGCTGACTCAGGTGCTGAACACCATCGCCTGGTTTGAGCGGTATCGCCGTCCAGCGGGCGGACCGACGAGTGAAGACCGAAAGTAGGATGGGCAATAGCGCAGCGTGCCGATCAAGGCCGCGGCCAGTGCGTGAATGGTGGATGCGCTGCGCTTATCCACCCTACGTGCGATTCCGGCAGCGATCAGGGCTGCGCCCAATCCTGCAGGCCGTAGGCGTCGAGGATTTTCTGTAGTTCGCCGCTGTTGCGCAGGGCCTTGAGGCCTTCGGAAAACATCTGCGCATACTGGGCGCCGCGCGGTTTGGCTGGGGTGCAGGCGATGTAGACGTCGGTGAGTTCGTCGAGCGCGCCGAGGTTGATTACCCGGTCCTGCATCTGCATGCCGCGCAGGGTCTGCTGCATCACGTTGACGTCCTCGACGAACACATCGGCCTTGCGTGCGACCAGGTTGGATACCGCGGTGTTGGCGGCGCGGCGGATCGGATTGATCACCATGACCTTGCCGTCGCTGGCGTGCGCCTCGATGTACGGATCGAGTGTCTCCGAATAGGAATAGCCCTCGAGCGCGAGTAGGCGGATGCTCTCCAGACTGTCGATGCCGGTAAAGCGCCAGGTGGTCTCGGCCATGCCCCAGAAGGCATTGTTGGACTTGCCCCAGGATTCGGCGGGGAAGGCGAAGTCCTCGGCGTCGTCCTTGGCCGCGCCGACCACGCAGTCGTATTCGCCCTTGCGCACCGCTTCGATGGCATCGTCCCAGGGCATATTGTTGTAATTGACGGTATGGCCATTGATCTGGGCGATGCGCTTGGCCAGGTCGATCATGTAGCCATCCGGTTTGCGCAGCCCGACACCGTTGTAGGGCAGCCAGGGATCGGCGCGAATGGTGATGACCTCGGCCTGGCTGGCGGCGGCCAGGCACAAGAACAGGGCGGCGACCCATGAACACGAACGTGCTGGATGCATGAACATCTCCTCTTCGGACTGATCGGTAAACCCCTGTGTCCCGATTGTTGACCGATGCCGGTGTCCAGGGCAAGTGCTTTCGCGTATGCGCCGACACGGCCGCATTTTTAAAATCCGCGGGTCGCTGGATACCGCACTGCAACAATCAGGAATTCGCTGCGACCGGCCGGCAAATCGACTTCAAAGCGGTCGCCGGGTCGGCACTTGAGCGCGGCGCGGGCGAGCAGCGAATCGATGCTGATATGACCCAGGCCGGCATCGGTTTCGTCCGGTCCGACGATGCGGTAGCGGAAGCTGCCGCCGCGCTGGTCGGTGATTTCGATTTCGGCGCCGAAGAACACCTGATCCGGATCTGAGGGGCATGATTCGACCACGCGCAGGCTCGGAATACGCTTGCTCAAATAGCGCACGCGACGGTCGATTTCGCCGAGTTGCTTTTTGCGGTAGGTGTATTCGGCGTTTTCCGAGCGGTCGCCCTCGGCCGCGGCGGCGGCCAGGGCACGCACCACTTCCGGGCGTCGCTGCCGCCACAGCTCGTCCAGCTCGGCCTTCAGCCGCTGCATGCCGGCGGCGGTGACGATCGCGCTGCTGCTGGGAGCGGGAGGGCGCCAGCGTGACATCGGCTCGGGCTAGCGGCGGCGGCTGACGCCGCCCAGCACGCCGCGCAGGATCTGGTTGGTGACGCGGTTGCCGGCATTGCGCATCGCGGATTTGGCGAAGGCCTCAAGCGCGCCCTGGCGGCGCGAGGTGCCGAACAGAAAACCCTTGAGCCTATCGCCCCAGTCCGGGCCATCTTCAGTCGTGGCCGGTGCCGTGGTCTGGGCCGGTGCCGTGGTCTGTGCCGGTGCCGTGGTCTGTGCCGGTGCCGTGGTCTGGGCCGGTGCCGGGGGCGGCTTGTGGGCCGTAGGTTTGCCTGCTGGAACACCCGCAGGGGTGGCCTCGGCGCTGCCCTCGACGGCACGCTGATTCAGGCGTTCGTAGGCCGATTCCCGATTGACCGCGGTATCGTATTTTCCGCCGATCGGCGAGCGCGAGCGCACCAGGGCGCGTTCTTCGTCGTTGATCGTGCCGATCCGGCTGCGCGGTGGCGCGATCAGGGTGCGTTCGACCGGCAGCGGTACGCCGCCCTCCTGCAAGGTGGTGACCAGGGCCTCGCCGACACCGAGCTGGGTGATCGCATCGGCGACCTGGAAGCGCGGATTGGGCGGGAAGGTTTCGGCGGCGACTTTGACCGCTTTCTGATCGCGCGGCGTGAAAGCGCGCAGGGCGTGCTGCACACGGTTGCCGAGCTGACCCAGGATCGCGTCGGGGACATCATCCGGCAATTGCGATATGAAATAGATGCCGACCCCCTTGGAGCGGATCAGCCGCACCACCTGTTCCACCCGTTGCCTGAGCGCCGCCGGCGCATCGGCGAACAGCAGGTGCGCCTCGTCGAAGAAGAACACCAGGCGCGGGCGGTCGGCGTCGCCAACTTCGGGCAGGTTCTCGAACAGTTCCGACAGCATCCACAACAGGAAGCTCGTATAAACCCTGGGTTTCAGGATCAGTTGGTCGGCGGCGAGCACATTGATGATGCCGCGTCCGGACATGTCCTGACGCATGAAGTCGGCGAGGTCGAGCGCCGGTTCGCCAAAGAACCTGCCGCCGCCCTGGTTCTCGAGCTGGAGCAGGGCGCGCTGGATGGCGCCGATCGACTGCGGTGCGACCAAACCGTAGCGGGTCGAGATGTCACGCGCGTGCTCGCCGACATAGCCGAGCATGGCGCGCAGATCGTCCAGATCGAGCAGCAGCAGGCCATGATCGTCAGCGACCTTGAAGGCGACCTGGATCACGCCTTCCTGGGTGTCGTTCAATTCCAGCAGGCGGCTCAACAGCTCCGGGCCGAGTTCGGAAACCGTGGTCCGCACCGGGTGGCCCTTGGCGCCGTAGATGTCCCAGAACACCACCGGGTTGGCCGCCGCCTGCCAATCGGTCATGGCGATTTTGGCGATACGGGCGTTGAGCTTGTCGTTGGGTGTGGCGGCCTGGCTCAGACCGGCCAGATCGCCCTTGACATCGGCCAGGAACACCGGCACCCCGAGCCGCGAGAAACCCTCAGCCAGAACCATCAGCGAAACCGATTTGCCGGTACCGGTGGCGCCGGCGATCAGGCCGTGGCGGTTGCCGTAGCGGGCGAGCAGGTGCACGGGCTGTTCACCCTTGCCGAGAAAGAGATCGTTCACGTGGTCACTCCGGTGGTGGCGGTTGCAGCGCAGTTTATCGGTCCGTGCCGGTCGGCAGGCAAGTGATTGCGCCGGTTGGACTGGCACTGGACCAAAATCCGGGCTCCGAACCACTGCGCCTGGCGGTCAGGGGCGCAAGCGGTGGGTGGTCGCTTGCATGGTGAGGAGCTGCGGGCTACCGTGCCGCTTGATCGAAGACAGGATTTCCCATGGGTATGGCCCGGTGCGGGTGCGGTAAGTGGTTGTTGGTGTTGGCGCTGTCCGGTTGTGCCGGGCAGACGCCGCGTGAGTTTGCGCCAGCGCCGGTTCCGGCCGACGCGGTCAACCAGGCGGGTCTCGCTTTCGAGCAGGCGGTCGAGGCCTGGGTGCATGGTCTGGGCGAACGCCCCGAGGACGGGTTGGCTAGCGCTCGTAGCGATCTGCAGGCAGCGGTGACGGCCTGCGTCCAACAGGCGCGTTGCGATCACACTCAGGCAGTGGACGCGCAGGCACGAGCATTGGAGCGCCTACAGCAGGCGTTGTTCGGTCGTTCGTCTTCCGACGAAGTGGTCGTTGAGCAGGACGGCGAAGAGGGGCTGCCGGCCGCGCCACTCGGTTTGACGGACGGCTTGCCCGAAGTCGCGCGCAGCGCCGCTCTGCTCAAGGGCCGGCGCCTCGATCAGGTGATCCAGTTGAACGGCGCGGTCAAGGCCGGCATCGAGGACTGGTTGACTTCGATGCGCAGCAACCTGCTCGATGCCTACGAAAATTACCAGTACCTGCGCTACCGGATGTGGCCGGTGTACGAGAACGCCGGTTTGCCCGAAGCGCTGCTGTTCGGCATGGTCGCCAAGGAATCCGGCGGCAAGGTGCACGCGGTATCGCGTGCCGGTGCCGCCGGGCTGCTGCAATTCATGCCGGCCACAGCCAGTCGCTATGGCTTGTCGCGTGCCGGTGGCTTCGACGAGCGCTTCGACGCGGTGCGTATCACCGAAGCCAATGTCGCTTATCTCAATGACCAGTTTCGGCGATTCAACAATGATCTGGAACTGGTCCTGGCCGCCTATAACGGCGGCGAGAATCGCCTATCGCGCCTGGCCGGCAATGGCCGGCATGGCTTCTGGGACGCGCCGATCTACAACGCCTTGCCGCCGGAGACCCGCGACTACGTGCCGATGGTGCTGGCTGCGGCCTGGCTATTCCTGCACCCGGAAGAGTACGGTCTGGACTTCCCGGAAATCGATCCGACCCCAGCCAGCATCATCCTGGAACGCGCCAGCTCGCTCAGCGAGCTGTCGGTGTGCATGGGTCAGTCCGGCAATCCGCGTGGCTGGTTTCGCACCTTGCGCAACCTCAATCCGCGCTATCTTCCGGATACGCCGATCGCTGCCGGCAGTGTGCTCGACGCGCCCCGGCTTGCGGCCGATGCCTACGCCGCTCGCTGCCGCAGCGGCCAGCTAGCCGAACGCAGCGCCGAACTGCATGCCGCCGAACGGCCGCACATGGCCGGCCGCACGCATCTGGCCCAGGTCGCGGCCGGAGCACGCCTGCATACGGTCAGCAAGGGCGAGACCCTGCACAGCATTGCACGCCGCTTCGGCTGCGCCGTTGGCCCACTGGCGGCGGCCAATCGCCTGCGGCCACCGCGCTATCTGATCCGCATCGGGCAGCGACTACAGGTGCCGGCCTGCGGTTGAACGCTTGATCGATCAACTAAAAGCAGCCGGCCGGCGCCGCCGCAAAGGGCCGCCGGTCGGTCGTGCTCGGACTTCCGGTCAGATCAGGCCGCCTTGGTCCAGGCGGCGCCGCCGAAGGCCGGGTCGAGTGGGGTTTCGGCCTGATGGTTGACGTAGTTCGACAGGGTCTTCATGGTCACGCCGAGCACCACTTCGAGCATCTGTTGCGGGCCGTAGCCGGCAGCGGTGAAGGTGTTGCGCGCCGCTTCGCTCGGCCAGCCGCGGGTGAGCACGGTTTCGGCGGTGAACTGGCGTAGTGCCTGGAGTTTCGGGTCGGCCAGCGGCCGGCCTTCGCGCAGGGCAGCGATCACGTCTTGCGGCACCTTCTGCATGCCGGCGATCACCGAGTGAGCAGCCACGCAATAGGTGCAGTCGTTGTGGTAACTGGTGGCGAGCAGCACGATCTGGCGTTCGGTCGGCGTGAACGAACTTTGGTCGAAGCTCTGACCGAGGTTGGCATAAGCCTGCAGCACCGAAGGTGCATTCGCCATCACCCCGAGCAGGTTGGGCAGAAAGCCGTACTTGGCCTTGGCCCGGGTCAGGGTCTCGCGCGCGGCTTCCGGGGCGGTGCTTTCGTTGTGGATGGTGAAGCTCATGATCGTTCTCCAGGTGTGCCTTGGTGGGGGTCCAAACGCGTGCCAGGCAGGGACGCGCGCTCGGTTGGAGCTTGTATGGAATAAATGTTCCAAACAGGTCAAAAAAAATCAGGCCAGTCGGTCCAGCGCGTCGCCGACCACGTCGTCGAGCAAGGCCGGCTGCGGCCGGCTGCGTGCCAGCACCAGCAGACCGAGCAGGGAAGCGAGCAGGCCGCGCGCGGCGCGCTTGCTGTCGAGCGCGGCGGAAAACTCGCCAGCGGCCTGGCCTTTCTTCAGTAGGCGCCGGAAGAACGCCTCGATATCGGCCTGCGAATCGGCCACGATCCGACCGACCTCGGCGTCGTGCGAGGCCAGTTCCAGCGCGGTATTGGTGAGAAAGCAGCCGCGCCGATCGTCCTTGCCGGCAGCGTGGCGGACGAAGCCGCGAAAGAACGCCGCGATCGCGGCGCGTGGGGCGAAGCGCTGCTCCAGATCGTCGAGCCGCGCCTTGCGCTGCTCGCGGTCGAACAAGCGCAGCGCCGCGATGAACAGTTCGCGCTTGTCGCCATAGGTCGCGTACAGACTGGCGCGGTTGACCCCGGTACAGGCGACCAGGTCCTGCATCGAAGTCGCTTCATAGCCGTGCGCCCAGAACGCCTGCATGGCCCGGTTCAGGGTCTGCTCGACATCGAAAGTCTTTTCCCAGGGCATCGTCGATCTCCACAGTGGCAGCCATAATGGCATGTCTGGAACGATCGATCAAGACTAGGGGCTAGGGGCTAGAGGCTAGGGGTTGGGCGATGCATGGGTTGTGCTGAGCGCAGATGCATAGGTTGTGCTGAGCGCAGCGAAGCGCAAGTTCGTAGGGGCGACCCGGTGGGTCGCCCTCGCAGCACATAGAAGGTTGTGCTGAGCGCAGCGGCTTTTAACGGCGGAGCCGGTCAGCGCAACAAAGCCCAGGGCCAAGGTCGGGGTTGTCTTCTGTAGGCTGCTTGCCGAAACCAGACTGCGCGCGCAGAAAGCGGGCGCCTATTCGCACTCGGTCCGCGTCGCGGCCCGGCGGATCGCTTCCGGCAGCGGCACCGCACGGCCGCTTTGCGGGTCGATCCAGACCATGGTGGTTTCGCCTTCGGCGTACAGTAATTCCGGGTCGTCGGTATCGCGCAAGGTGAACGGCAGGACCAGGCTGCTGCGGCCGACGCGGCCGACATACAGGCCGACGCTGACCGTGGCCGGCCAGTTGATCGGGCGGCGAAAGTCGATCTGCATATTGGCCACCACCGGGGCGGCCGTGCCACTCGACCAGGCGCCGTCCAGGCCTTGCAGCCAGCACAGCCGGGCTTCTTCCAGGTAGGTCGAATAGACCGCATTGTTGACGTGATTGAAGGCGTCCAGGTCGCCCCAACGCACGCTGATCGCGCAGCTAAACAACAGTCTGGTTGGGCTCATGCGGTTTTCCTGGTGCGGCGGCCGGTGGATTTGCTGCCGCTGGCCCGCGCTGGTCGAATCGATTCTGCGTCCTTGTCGTTGCCGAGCACCCGGCGCAGATACTGGCCGGTATGCGAGGCCGGATTCGCCGCCACCTGTTCGGGGGTGCCTTCGGCGATGATGCGGCCGCCGCGGCCGCCGCCTTCCGGGC
>JBFXKH010000090.1:0-15234 GCA_050173995.1 Lysobacterales bacterium
CGGCTGATCGAGGTGGCGCCTGCGGTGCTGAGTCGATCAGAATTGATCGAGTTGGTCTGGCAGCGGCGAATGGTCGAAGACGAGGTGCTGTCAAGAGCGATTGCCGACTTGCGTAAAGCGCTCGGCGACGACCCGCGAACGCCACGCTACATTGAAACGATTCACAAGGCCGGATACCGAGTTTGTGCGCAGGTTAACCCAATCGCGCCGGAAGCACTGGCGTTGGCTGCGAAAACAACAACCCCAAAGCCAGCCGCTGCCCAAAGGGATGGGCCGGACGTCGGTCGGGGGCATTGGCTAGGGCAGCGCCGGGAAATCTGGCTGCTGGCTGCGCTGCTGGTTGGTTTGGTGGGGATGACGTTGCGACCATCTACGACGGACCCATGGTCGGTGGCGGATATGTCCCGGGTACGGCCACTGACCAGTGCCGCTGGGTGGGAGCTGTATCCGACCTTGAGCGCGGATGGCTACTGGCTCGCTTACACCGTACAGACGCTGCAAGCTGAGAGCAGCCAATTGGTGCTGGAATCGATTGATGGTAAACATCGCGAGCTGCTGGAAACGGGTGCAGGCAATGCGCTGCGCCCGACCCTTGCCGGCGATGCCAGGCAGGTTTTGTTCCTGCGATTGCAGGATGGCCGTTGCGAACTGCATTTGCGTTCGCTGCCGGGGGCAGGCAGCCGCCGCCTGGCAGACTGCGCCGTCGAAGCCTTGAGCACACCCGCCTGGTCGGCCGATCATCAGCGTGTTGTTTACACTGCGCCAGCATTGGCCGGGCAGGCGCCAGCCCTGGTTCTGTTGGATTTGGTCTCCGGTAAGCAACGCCGCCTCACCCGGCCCAGCCGCCACCAAGGCCCGGACCGAGACCCAAAGTTTATACCAGGACTTTCAGCGATCACCTTTGCACGCGGCTTCGATGGCGAGCAGACGTTGATGAGGATGGATTTGCGCCAGTCTTCGGCCCCGCCGTTCGCACTGATTCCGGCCGGACGTCTGCAGGGCCATGCTTGGCGAAGCGATGGCAGGCAATTGCTGCTCGCCACCGACCAACCGGGGTATCGAACCCTGGTGCGGTATGACCGGCAGGGCAGGCAAATCGAAATCTTGGCTGCTCGTGGTGCGCGTTATCCAACCTGGGCTGACAACGGCGAACTGGTGTTCGAGTCGGCACAATTCGATGCAAATATCTGGAAGGTGTCGCTGGATAAGCCGATGCTGCCGCAGGTGGCGGTGATCAACTCGACCCGATATGACGCATCACCGGCTTTGAGTCCGGATGGCCATCGGCTCGCTTTCGTCACCAACCGGAACGATTTCGAACAGATATTTGTAGGCAACAGCGACGGTAGCGACCAGCAGAGACTTGCGCTCGACGATCGTCGGCGTTGGTCCCGACCCAGCTTCAGCCGTGATGGCTCGGGTCTGCTCTTGACTGGCTACGATGACGCCGATCAACAGGCGATTTACCATTACCAATTCGGCACTGGCCGCGTTGCAAGATTGGATGAGCTCGGTACCCAGGTCAGCAGCGGTCGTTACAGCCTGGACGGTCACCGCATCTATTTCTTGCGCCAGCGATCGGATGGCGCCCGCGACCTGTGGTTTCAGGGACTGACGGACGGCTCTGGTCCGACGCAGTTGGGCGGTGCTGAGGGGGTCGAACAGTATCTGCCAGGCGCTGGTTTTATCCTAGTGTATCGAGGAGGCCGAAATGGCTTTCGCGTATTGGAAGGCGAGGGTCGGGCTGAGGTTCGGGACATTTTGCCCGGCGTCCAACCCATCGCAGATTTTGCCTGGACGGTGCAGGGTCGGCGTCTGTATGTGGCGGTGCGCGAGTCCGGTGGCCCGGTCCTCAAACGCTGGGATCTGGACACACTGGAGGAGACGGTTGTCACCCACAATTTTGGTGCCGATGCGGTTGGTCCGGCTCTGGTCGTGAGCGAAGACGAAACAACCGCCTGGTTCGCTCGTACCGACCATCTCACTATCGATCTGATGCGGCTTCCGGCGATTGCCGACTGAGCGCTTGAGAGAGATCGCCCGACAACTGCGGCCGTCGCCAAGCACCCCGAGCGGCGTTGCGCGGCGCGAAAATGCCGGTCCGGTGGTCCCCCATGCGACTTGGTATTCGGCTGACGAAGTCTGTTGCGGATAGCGGATGCTCGTTGTCGCTCTCGCTGCGACGCTCGAGTTTGTCCAAACTTTGATTCGGCTCCGACTGCTTGGTCGGTGCCGCCCGCAGAGCCGCACCTGACACGGGATTCGCTCTTGCGATCAACGCAGCCGCGGCAGCAACTGGCGTTCAAGCAGTTCGTCGGCCAAAGCGCGGGTGTAGGCGGCGCGGTCGCGGGCGTCCAGATGCGAATCGTCCGGCAGCGGAAATGCCATCAAGGCCGGTACCGTCTGCGCGCTCAGCACCGGCGCCGGACTGGCGGCGGCGAAGCGGTCCCAGTAGTCCGCACGCGGGTAGACCCGCTCCATCACCTTGTGTTGCAGGCCGTGCAGTGGGCTTTCGTAGAAAATCACTTGGCCGCCGCGTTGCTGGATGCGGCGCACATCGGCGAACACCGGTTCGAGTCCGGCCAGCCAGCTGTCGGGGTCGTGGGCGGGCAGGCGGTCGATATTGCCCTCGACGGTTTCGGCGAAATGGCGCTTGGCGCCTTCGACATCGGTCAGTGCATAGTCGATCGCGCCGCTGCGGTCGGCAAAGAAGCGCACATAGTCGCGATACGGTTGTCCGCCCAGCCAGGCCTGACGCAGCGTGGCCAAGGCCCCGAGGCGCGGGTCGGCGATTACCGCCCGTTGCTGCCACAGCGTCAGCAGGCGCCGGTGCCAGCGCCAGTGCGGCGACCAGCGTGTGCGGTAGTAATCGACATAGGGCTGCTGCATGTCGTGGTAGGCGGCAAGCAGGCCGTTGCTCTCGACATCGCACAGCACCACGCCACGGAATTCGGTGTCGGCGGCCAGGTCGCGCAGGGCCGCGATCGGGTAGTGGCCGTCGATCGCCAGCATCAGCGGCCGGTAGCCCGGCAAGTGCTCGGCGAGCACCGCGGGATCGACCCCGAATTCGATCCGCGAGGCGCCGAGCAGCACCAGCGGAACCCGCCCATCGCCATAGACCTGATCGCGTTGCAGCGACCATAACTGCATCGAATCGAGCACCTTGGGGCGATAGTCGAGGCCGCGCCAATGCCACTCGACCGCGCCGAGCACCAAGGCCGCCAGCAGCAGCGTCAGCGGCCAGACCAGCAGCCAACGCCGATCAGAACTGAAAATAGAGGAAGGCATGGTTGTCACCGGGAGAAAGGACGATCAGGCACAACATCATCGCCAGCAGCGGCGCCAGCAACCACCAGGGCGCGCGCGCCAGCAGCTCGCGGGTCTCGCCGCTGCGCCAGCGCCAATGCACCAGCAACAGCAGGCCAAAAACTGCGAGCGCCAGGCGCTGCTCGAACCCGCTTGCCGCCCAGGCGCCAGGCCATTGCTCAAATTCAACGAGCTTGCCGGTCAGCAGCCAGGCGTCTTGCACCCCATGCGCGCGGAACCAGATCCAGGCCAGCATCACACCAAGCAGGGTGAGCAGGGCATAGCCGGCGCGGGCCAGCCGAAACTGCCCGAGTCGGGCCAGCCAGGGCTGATCGCGCGGCCAGCGTTCCAGCGCCAGAAAGGCACCGTGCAGGCCGCCCCAGACGATGAAGTTCCAGGCCGCGCCATGCCACAGCCCGCCGATCAGCATGGTCAGCCACAGGTTGCGCAGAGTCAGCCAGCGGCCGAGCCGGTTGCCGCCCAGCGACACATACAAATAGTCGCGCAGCCAGCGCGACAGCGAGATATGCCAGCGCCGCCAGAAATCGGCAAAGCTACTGGCTGCATAGGGATTGCGGAAGTTGATCGGCAGCACGAAGCCGAGCGCCAGCGCACTGCCCAGCGCGCAACTGGAATAGCCGGCGAAGTCGCAGAAGATTTGCCCGGAAAAGGCGATCATGCCGATCCAGGCGCCCGCCACGTCGGCGCCCGCGGCCTGGTTGAACACAGCATCGGCGACCGGCGCGAACACCGAATCGGCAAGTACGATCTTCTCGAACAGCCCGAGCAGCAACAGCGCGAAGCCGAGGCCAAGCCCGCCGATGCTGATCGTGCGCGGGGTCTCGATCTGCTCGCGCATCTCGGTCCAGCGCACGATCGGGCCGGCCACCAGTTGCGGGAAGAACGCGACGTACAGCGCGTAGTCGCGCCAGCTTCGGGTCGGCGCGAACTTGCCTCGATAAATGTCCAGGCAATACGACAGCGAGTGGAAGGTGTAGAAGGAAATGCCGATCGGCAGAATGATGTCCGGCGCCGGCGGCCGGTAATCGACGCCGAGCGCGGCCAGGCCAACGGTCAGGTTGTCGAGCAAAAAGCCGGCGTACTTGAAATAGCCGAGCACGCACAGGTTGACCAACAAGGTGGCGCCGATCCAGCGCTTGCGCGCGACCGGATCGGCGGCCCGGTACACGCGCTGGGCGATCCACCAGTCGAGCGTGGTCGAGGCCAGCAACAACAGCAGGAACGCCGGATTCCAGGCGGCATAGAACAGATAGCTGGCGCCAAGCAAAAAGTTCTTGCGCAGCGCCCAGCCGCCCAGCAGCCGGTAGCCCGCCAGCACCAGGGCAAAGAAAACCACAAAGGCAAGCGAATCGAATTGCATTAGCGGCGCCGCTCCTGCGGTGGCTACAGCCGCGGGAGTGCGCTGTTGGCCGGCACAGTAGAGCGCATGGCGCCGTCCGCTGGCAATGCACGGTTCGGACGACAGCGAACCGCCGCAGGGCGGATAAGCGCAGCGCATCCGCCGTTTTGGTAGGTGTGGCATACGGGTAGATGGTGGATGCGCTGCGCTTATCCACCCTACTTCCGTCGTCCCGGCGAACGCCGGGACCCAGTGGTGACCGTAGCGGCATCCCTGCCACTGGGCCCCGGCG
This sequence comes from Lysobacterales bacterium, assembly GCA_050173995.1. GTDB lineage: Bacteria > Pseudomonadota > Gammaproteobacteria > Xanthomonadales > Ahniellaceae > 0-14-3-00-62-12. The sequence continues at coordinate 4,959 of JBFXKH010000090.1, forward strand.
TTCGCCGGGGCGACGCCGCTCGATGGACCAAGACCAACGACCGGCCGTAGGTCGGCTCAAGGCGCGCAGCGCCGGAGCCGACATTTCCACCAGTAGAGCAACCCCGAACCATGTCGGCTGACCCGCGCCGCTGTTGCCAAGCGCCTCGCGCCTGCGGTGCTTGTGCCGACTTACGTACCGACCGGACAATGTCGGCTCCGCGCTTGCGGCGCTTGAGCCGACCTACGTGCTATGGCTTAAAATGATCTTCCCGGAACGTTCTTCGCGGCATCCGCTGCGCTTATCCACCCTACGACTCGGAATGTACTTCTCGGCATGTTCTTCCCGGAATGACCCGCTCCGCTGTTGAGCGCCGCTAGGCTTCTTCCGGGCTACTTGCCGAAACGATCAGTCGTGGTCGTCTTCGCCCTTGCGATCATTGCAGCCGCCTTCGTCCTTGCAGTCGGCAGCCGCATCGCTGACCGCCTTGCCGGCGCTTTCCACATCCTCGCCGGCACCTTCCATTGTGTTGCAGGCATTGAGCAGACCAAAACAGAACATGAGCAGAGCAGCGATCAATAGACGTTTCATGACAAGTATCCCTTAGCGTTGGTTTGTGCCCAGGCCGGGTGGCCCAGGTTGCGAGCGCCGAACAGCGGCTGCCGACGGCTGACTTGCGTCGATCATGGTGAACCCACACAGCGACCCGCTCTGTGCGGCAGCACGCTTTGCCGCGGGCGTCATCGGGCCGGCAGGCAATTGCGGTAGCGGCTATGGCCGGCACCCGCGGCCGGGTGGCGCGCCTTGCATGCCAAGCTCAATTCAGCAGCAGCAAGTACGGACGCCGCTGACGGTACAGCTTCAGCCGTTCTTTTCCGCCCTGCATGGTCTGGTCGGATATGTCCTGGCCTTGCTTGCGCAGTTTCTTCCATTCGGCCAGTACCCGATTTTGGGTCTTTACCGCCTGGCGAAAATCGCCCGCGGCCGCCAGGCAGGCGGCTTCGGTATCGCGGTATCCGGAGTTTTCTCCTTGGGCGATCGCCTGCCTGACCCAACCCAGTCCAAGCGTGGGATTGCGAAATTCGGCCGACGGGGTGGTACACAGAAACCAGGCCAGGTTGTTTTGTCCGGTTGCGTGGCCGCTGGACGCGGCCTGCTGCAACAGTTTGCGCGCCTTGGGCAGATCGCGCTCGACGTTGTGACCGAGTAGATAGTACATGCCGAGTTCATTGCGGCAGTCGGGCGAACGCGCTTTGGCGCAGCGGCGCAGCCATTGCATGCCGGCTTCGATGTCGGCGCTGGCGTCATCACCGCCGTCCTCGGCCGCGTTGAGCAGCAGCAGCGACAGCTGCCATTGGGCTTCGCTGTCGCCGGCCTCGGCCGGCGCCAGCAAGGTGGCGCGAGCGGCATCCGGATCACGGTCGCCGCCGCGACCCTCCTGGACCATCGCCGCCAGACGCAGACTGGCCGCAACGTGTTTGCCCTCGGACATCGCGGTATACAAGGCGCGCGCCGTTACCGGCCCGTCGGTTGCCTGATCTGCGTTCGCGACCTCGAACAGATTGGCCAGGCGAAACGCGCAGTCGTTGTCGCCCACGGCGGCGCAGCCCTGCGCCCAGCGCATGGCGCTGTTCCAGTCGCCGCGTTGCTCGGCGGATTTCGATAGGCTAAGGCCGGCGGAATTATCACCCCCTTGCGCGGCATGCAGCAGCAATTCCTGCGCTCGCGCGAGGTCCTGTTCGACGCCGTACAGGCCACCTTGGTAAATGAGGGCGAGCCAGTATTCGGACTCGGCGATGCCGAGTTCGGCACCGCGCCGCAGCAGATCCAGACTCTCTTCGGGATGTTCCTTGTCGAACACCAGCCGGGCCAGACTTGGCAGCGCGGGTCCAAAGCCAGCGGCCACCGCCCGGCGCACCCAGTCCAGGCCATCCCCCTCCGCAGTCGCAGTCGCATTCGCATAGATCGTTGAGGCCTGCAGGACCATACCAGCGCCACTACCGGATTCGGCAGCGGTCAGGATCGCCCGCGCGTGTGTGTTGCCCATGTTGCGTTTGAATAGGGCGGACGCGATATCGGCCTTGTTGCTTTTGCCCTTCAGCTTCGACTCCACGTCCTGGCGCAGCAGCAGGATGGCGAACTGCTCGCGCGCCAATTCGCGCCCAAGGCGAAGGTCGGCTTTGGCCAGCAATGCCTCGGCGGCCTGCGGATCGAGATCGACCCCGCTGCCGGTGCTGTAGGCAACCGCGAGCAGGATCAGCGACGATGCCCGGTGCTGCTCGACCAAGGGCAGCAGCAGGTCGATCGCTTCGTCAAGGCAGTCGCGCTGCCCGGACTGCAGGCAAAGGTCGGCGAACTGGATCCGCGCGTGCTCGACCCCACTGCGGACGGCATCGCGCAGCAGCGGCAGCGTTTGTTGGATCGCATCGGTGCCTTCGTCTTCGAGCAAGGCCACTTCGGGCATGGTGACCATGGCATATTCGTTGCCTCGTTCGGCCTGGTCGCGCAGAAAGGAACCGGCCAGCTCGCGCCGGTACGCGAAGAAAACCGCATCGGGATCGGCGCGATTGAGCTGCATCCAGGTATCCAGTGCATCGAACCAGTAGCGGTGTTCGATTCCGGCTTCGGCGTCATAGCTTTCCAGCAACAGCGGCAGATGACGGAATGCGTTCTGGCTGTAAAAGCTGTAGGCGCCGCCGTAGAGCTGTTGCCCGGCCAATTGGATCAGGGTGTTCGCATCATGTTCGGACAGGACGCGGATCGGCCGCCAGTCGTGGCGGCCGGCACCGTTGGCAAACGCGTGCCGCGCCAATCCGAGCAGGATCGCTTCTTCGCGGGCCGCGAAAGTCTGATCGTTCAGCGCCTCGGCACAGGTCAGCGCAACATGGTGGATGCGCACGCTGACCACGGCCAGGCGCAGTGCCTGCTGCAGCGGCTCCGCCTGTTGCCGGCAGATGTCGGCCAGTTGATCGCCGAACTCGGGGATCGCTTCGATCAGGTCGAAGGCCCGCATGGCATCGTCCAGATTGGCCTCACCCAGAAAGCTGTCCCACAGCGCCGCGTAGTCGGTTGCTTGCGGATCCGCCAGCATCTGGTCGATGCGGACCGATAGCGTGTCGGCGGCCGGCTCGGTCGCGTCTTTTCCGGCGAGCACGGAAGCGCTGGCGATCAGGGCGAAGGCCAGGGCGGCAAGGCGCAGGGGCAATGGTGGCATCGATCAGTTTCCTTTCGGGTCGCGGGTCAATTCGCGCAGTACCGCGCGCAGCCGGGCCTGGCGGTCGCTGGTGCGCGTTTCGGGCAGGTTGATGTAGGCACGCATTCCCCGCCAATCGCGCAGTTTGCGGGCATCGTCTTCGTAGCGCTGCAGTTGATCGCTGGAAATCGCATCGCTATGGGTTTCGAAATTGTGCTCGATCAACAATTCGTTGTTGCTGATCGCCACTTTGCGTTGATATTCGAATTCCGGGCGCTGCAAGGAAGCGACACTGGGCGCATTGCCTATTTCCGTCTGTGCCGGTGGCCGCAGACGCTGGCGGTGCACGATGCGCGCGAAGCGCGGCAAGCCGATCGGAGAGCTGCGGTCGGTGTTGACCGTGGTGGTCAGATACTGGGCGATCGAGCTCGCGTCCAGGTCGACGTACTTGCTGCGCTGGTCGGAGCTGGTCCACATCGCGGGCAGCACATAGCGCTCTTCGATGGTGAGCGTGTTGCTGCCGGGGTCATCCTTGATTACCGGGTCCACTTCGACACGCGCGCCGTTGTACATGCGGGCGTAGTAGGACGTCCAGGTTTTGGCTATAGCCGCGATTCCCTGACTGGCCAGGCTACGCCTCTGCTGGTCGGCCCAGGCGCCGCCGAGTCGGCTGGTGACGCGCAGGCGCATGTCGCCGTCGCTGCCGGCTTCGAACACTTCGTCGATTTCGGATGTCATCCGATAGTCGGGCGGTGGCTGCATTTCTTCCAACGCTTGCGCGTCGGGAGCGATGCGCAGAGCGTACTGGTAATCCGGAAAGCCGAGGTGGTCAAGGTCGCCGTTTTGCTCGGTCAGGGTCGGGTCGAGCCAATACCGCCGGCCCTGCCAGTCCAGGCTGACGATGGCATGATCGAACGCGCTGGCGCTGGCCGGTTCGGTCGCGATGGCCCGTCCGCGATTAGCCGATACCAGCGCTGGGGCTGCTTCGAAGTCCATCGCCCGCAGCAGGGTGGTGAGCAACATCGCTTTGTCCTTGCAGTCGCCGAAGCGACGATCCAGGACGGTTTTCGGCGCGGCCGGGCGGTGCGTGCTGCTGCCCATCTCGACGCCAAAATAGCGGACCTCGTCCTGCACCCAGCGTAGTGCCCCGACGATCCTTTGCTCCTCATCCGGCAGTTGCCGAAGCCGGGGCAGAATCTCGCGCAGATCGTCGATCGGTGCCGGCGGGTAGAGTTTTCGTGCCCAGGCCACCACGTCGGTCCAGGGTCGTTCCACCCCCACCACCAGCAGCGGCACGATCGGGTGCCAGACCGGCGAGTCGGCTTCATACGGCACCGCCGCCTGATAGCCGATGCGCAATTGCAATTCCTGGGCATGCTTTTGCTGGCGCAATCTGGGTTGCAGGTCCGCGACGCCGGAAAATTGCCAGGACAACCTGGGCGCGCTATCGGCCAGCACGCGCACGTAGCGACACAGCACCGGATCCAGGTCGGCTAGATAGAAGCGGTCGCTGTGCAGACCAGCCAGGATCGGATTGGCACCGGCTATCGTGTAACTGGTACGAACCAGGTCGCCGACCCGGACATCGTCCAGCACGATCATCGCGGTCACAAATCCATCGTACATCTGCCGCTCGAAGTCGGCCTCGCGTCGCGACAGGGTGATTTTGTCAGGGTCCAGGCGGTCGAGCGCCACGCCCTCTCGGACCACCTCGATGCTGTGGATGGTCAGCGACTGGTAATTCGGTTCGTATTCGATCTTGATTTGCGCGGCACTGCTCAACTTGGTCGGGTTCATCACCTGGACGATCTGCTCGTCAAAACGCGCATAGGCGCCGTTGCGGCGGTCGACCTGGGTGTTGTGCAGCCACACGCGCCTGGGGTTGTCGTTCTCGCCCGCCGTGGTCGGCCACGCCTGCGCGGTGGCAATCGGTTCGACCCAATCCGGGGCCGCTGCGATGGCGACGGTGAAACCGCTGGCTGTGACTGAGCGCACCGGTCCGGTCGGAGCCGACCAGGACGCCGCGCTACATGCCAGACCACAACCGATGACGATCAGACGCAACAATAGGCTCATGGGGTGCCCTGCTTGATTCCTGGCTTGGTAACGGCTTCGTTTCCTGCCTGCATGCGTCGGACGTGGTCGGTACGAGCGGCAGCGGCCAGTCATGGTAAATCATTGTGGCCGAATTTTCTGCCGATGTTCGCGGTGAATGTCCACCGGTGATCGCGAATACACGACGCAAGCCGGGCTGAGGGCAGGGTTTTCCCGTGGCGCTTGCTCGTGCCGGCAATGCCAGTGTCGATTTAGCGGGTAGCCATTGGGCGCGCAGCGCTTATCCACTCCCCTGCGGGGCGGCGCTTTGGTGGCGTTCGGGAGGCCGGCGCTCTGCGCCACTTTGCTTGCTCTCGGCGGGCGCTGGTCGGAACATGCTTCGGCAATGACCCGCTTCGCTGTTGCGAGTCGCAGCGCTGTTACCTGGCTAGTGGCTTACTTGCGGTAGAACATACGCAGAATCGAGCACACGCTGAACGCGAAGGCATAACCTCCGGCAAACGCCACCAAGGGCAGCAGGGCGATGCGCAGGTATTTATTCTCAATGCCGAGTCCGTAGTGCACCACATCAAACGAGCCGTTGCCGAAAAACAGGATCGCTGCACCTATAAAGCCGCACAGCACGGCGCCCAAGGCAAGCACGCCACCAGCCCAAAGACCGGTGAGATGTGGATCCAGCTTGTCGAGATTCGAGTTGTTCATGATTCGCTCGTTCTACAGCCACAGTAGCGACATATTCGCACGCTCGACGGCCAGTGTTGTGGCATCAGCAGCGAGTGGCGCCGGCCAGGTCTCGATCCGAATTCCATGAAACGCTCGCTACGTCGGGGAAACCACACAGGCTGCTTTGTCGATTGGCTGCGTATCGGGCATTCAGGCTGCGCTGAACAGGCGGCCGATGACGGGGCTGCCCACGACTACGCGATCACTCGGGAGTGAATCGGGCTTGGCATTGCGACGCCGACGCTCGGCACAGCTTGAGTGCGGCTTTCCGATTCCCGGCACTCGGGCTGGTCAATGCGCGAGAAGAAAATACCGAGTATGGTACGAGCGGCAATGCATGGGGGCGTGCAGACGCGTCCGACCGAGGTCGTTTGGGTATTTCCCGGGATTGCAACCAGGGGATTGGTATGCGGGAAGGGGACACTGTCTACCAGATCGCGATCGTCGGGTCCGGGCCGGCCGGGCTCAGTGCCGCGGCCCGCGCCGCCGGGTACGACGCCCGCGCTGCTGAGGGCGCAGCGCCCACGCATATTCTGCTGGAGGCCTTCGGCACCTTCGCCAAGACCATCCACCGCTACCAGAAGGGCAAGTTCGTCATGGACGAGCCCGGCTTTCTGGACCTGCGCAGCCCGTTGCGCTTCCGCTCGGGCCAGCGCGAGACCATCCTCGATAATTGGCAGAAGGATATCGGCGCGGCGCGGATCAACGTCCGCTACGGTGCCGAGGTGCTGGGGATCAGCGGCCAGCGCGGCGATTTCGTGCTGCGCCTGGGCAATGGCGATGCGGTCCGCGCGCGCCACGTGGTGCTGGCGATCGGTACCGAGGGCAATCCGCAGAAACTCGGTGTGCCGGGTGAGGACGATGGCCTGGTCCAGTACCAGCTCGACGACCCCGAGGAATACCGCAACGAGACGATCATGGTGGTCGGTGCCGGCGATTCGGCGATCGAGAATGCGCTTGGCCTGGCCCGGCAGAACCAGGTGTTGATCATCAATCGCCGCGATGAGTTCAGCCGCGCCAAGGAAGGCAACCTCAATGCCATCCTGGCCGCGATCAACAACAAGGCGGTCGATCTGCACTGCCACTACGCCAGCAGCATCAAGGCGATCGAGCCGCGCGCCGACGATGGCCTAGCGGTGGTGCAACTGGCCACGCCGGGCGGGATCAAGCCGATCCGCTGCCACCGGGTGATCGCGCGCCTGGGCGGGGTGCCGCCGCGGCGCTTCGTCGAATCCTGCGGCGTCAAGTTCCCGAGCGAGCGTCGTGACGCCCTGCCCGAGCTCAGCCCGCGCTACGAATCGAATGTGCCGGGCCTGTTCATCGTCGGTTCGCTGGCCGGCTATCCGCTGATCAAGCAGGCGATGAACCAGGGCCAGGATGTGGTCGACAGCATCCACGGGGTGGCGGTCGAGCCGGTCGATCATGCCCTGCTGGCATTGCAGTTTGCGGCGCTGCCCTATGCGGCCGGGGTCGAGGAGATTCTCGCCCTGTACCAGAGCCGCATTCCGATGTTCCGGCGCATGAATGCGCTGGCCTTCCGCGAGCTGGTGATCGAGAGCCGGGTGTTGATCGGCGTGCAGGGCGACGATGCCCTGGCCGAGGCGCAGGCCAAGCTGGATGCTGCGATAGCAGCGCGGCGCAAGGTGCAGCTTGGCCGACAGCAAGAACGCCTGGCGGCGCTGCGCCAGGACGGCCAGACGCCGGACGCGGCCGACCTGGCGCCGCCGCCGGAACCGACCGCGACCGTGCTGCACCGGGCCGGCGATACCCTGTTCAAGAACGGCGACTACAGCAACACCTTCTACACCATCGTCGAGGGCACGGTCAGCATCCGCTCCGCCGACGGCAGCAAGACCTTCGAACTCGGCCCCGGGCAGTTTTTTGGCGAGATGAGCCTGATCTCGGGGCGACCGCGGCGCGGCAGCGCCAGCATCGGCGCCGAGACCATCCTGATCGAAACGCCGCGCCGGTTCATGCTCAAGCTGATGAACTCGAACGACGAGGTGCGCGCCGGCATCGACTGGGTGTTCGTGGTGCGGGCCTTGCAGCAGCATTTCGCGCCGGCCCTGCCGATGTCTGAGCTGCGCGAGATCGCCCAGCGCGTCGGCGTGCATGCCTTTGCCGCCGGCGAGAACCTATACCAGGAAGGCGACAGCGGCGACTGTCTGCACCTGATCCGCAGCGGCACGGTCGCCCTGTTCCGGCAGTCGGCGGGCGGGCGGGTCGCGGTCGGACATCTGCACAGCGGCCAGATCGCCGGGCAATTGGCATTGATGGGCGATCCGCTGCGGCGCGAGACCGCCTGCGCGGCGGTGCCGGTGGAAACCATTTCGCTACGCAGTGCCGAGTTTCTGGCCCTGCTCAAGAAAGACCCGGGACGGGTCAACAGCCTGCGCGCCACCACCACCCGACAATTGCAGCAGGTCTCGCTGCTGGCGGCGCAGCCGGAGGCCGGCCATGTCGTTTCGTTCCTGATGCGCGAAGGGCTGGGCGAGGCGACCAATGCGATCATCATCGACCAGACCCTGTGCGTCGGTTGCGACCATTGCGAAACCGCCTGCGCCGAAACCCACGGTGGCCGCTCGCGGCTGGACCGCGGCAGCGGCGCTTCCTACGCGGCGGTGCGGGTGCCGATCTCCTGCCGGCATTGCGAACATCCGCACTGTATGAAGGACTGCCCGGTCGACGCCATCCACCGCGCGGTATCCGGCGCGGTGTTCATCGACCAGAGCTGCATCGGCTGCGGCAACTGCGAGAGCAACTGCCCGTACTCGGCGATCCGCATGGAATACGACGCACCGGCGAAACCCGGGCTGTGGTCGTGGCTGCTGTTCGGCGCCGGTGCCGGGCCGGGCGAAGACCAGGCCGCGCATCCCGACGCCAGCGCCAAGGCCAAGGGTAAAAAGGCGGTCAAGTGCGACGCCTGCATGGATCTGCCGGGTGGCCCGGCCTGCGTGCGCGCCTGCCCGACCGGTGCGGCGGTGCGGATCGGCCCGGAGCGTTTCAACGAACTGATCGAGAAGCGCTGACGCATGCACGAGAACCTGGCCAATGTGCGCGGTGGACTGTACCTGTGGTGCGGGGTCGGGCTGGTGCTGTTCGCGGTCGCGGTCTATCTGAGCCAGCCGGCCGCCCTGCCACCGAATGGCGGCTCCTGGCAGGGCTATACCCTGGGTGGCATCGGCCTGGCGCTGATTCTGTGGCTGTCCTGGCTTGGCGTGCGCAAACGCAGCTACCGCTCGCGCCTGGGCACGGTGCAGGGCTGGACCTCGGCGCATGTCTGGCTGGGGCTGGCCTTGCTGCCGATCGGGTTTTTGCACGCGGCTTTCCAGCTCGGCCTCAATGTCCACACCATGGCGCTGGTACTGATGGTCGCGGTGGTGCTGAGCGGTCTGTATGGCCTGTTCGCCTACAGCATCTTGCCGCGGCGCCTGGCCGAAACGCTGGGCGACAAGAACCGCGACCAATGGCTGACCGAACTGAACCGCATCGATGCGCGCCTGCGCGAGTTGGCGGTCGGCGCCAATGCCCGCACCCAGGCGCTGGTCGAGAGTGCCATCGAGCGCACCAGTCTGGGCGGCGGCGTTCTGGCCCAACTATTTGCCGGCGACCGTTCGCGGCTGCTCGATCCGGACCGCGTCGAGCAGGGCGCCAAGCTGGTCGCCAACCGCGGCCAGCAGCGTCTGGTCGATTATCTGGCGCAGGCGGTGCCCAAGGCCGAGCGTCGCGGCGAGGCGGCGCTGTTGCAGGAGCTGCTGGCCCTGGCCAGCCGTCGGCGCATGGTGCTCGCCACGCTGCGCCGCGCGGTGCAATTGCAGGCCCGCCTGCGCGCCTGGCTGTATCTGCACATCCCGTTGACGGTGGCACTGCTGGCCGCGCTCGCGGTGCATGTGCTGGTCGTGTTTCTGTACTGGTGACGCCATGCAGATCCTGATCCGGCGGGTGCAGCGCGATCGCAAGGGCAACGAAGCGTTGTTCGAGACCGCGATCGCCGGCAGCAGGCTCAGCGTCGGTCACCAGAACGACCAGAACCTGCAATTGCTGGACCCGGAGATCGCCGCCCTGCACGCCGTGCTCAGCGCCGGCCGTGGCGGCCGTTTTGCCCTGCGCTGCATCGGCGCGGCGCGGGTGCGGCTGGACGGGAAATCGGTCGCGCGTGCCAATCTGCGGCCGGGCAACCGCGTCGAGATCGGCCGTCAGACGCTGACCGTGGTACCGCCGCCGGCGGGGTTCGGTGCTGCGCTCGAAGTGCTGGCAGTCGCGCAAAGCGAAGAATATGGCCCGACCACGCATTTCGTGATCGACCTGGACCGCACCGGCCTGCGG
>JBFXKH010000091.1:0-15223 GCA_050173995.1 Lysobacterales bacterium
GCCGGCACCACGTTCGCGCGGCTCCAGTTCCAGCCAGACGTGACCGTACTGGCCGCGGCCACCAGACTGGCGGACAAACTTTCCTTCGACCCGGACATTCTTGCGAATCGTCTCGCGGTAGGCGACCTGCGGTTTGCCGACGTTGGCTTCAACATTGAATTCGCGGCGCATGCGATCGACCAGAATTTCCAGATGCAATTCGCCCATGCCGGAAATGATGGTTTGCCCTGACTCTTCATCCGAACGCACCCGGAACGAGGGGTCTTCCTGGGCCAGACGACCCAACGCGACGCCCATTTTCTCCTGGTCGGACTTGGTCTTCGGCTCGATCGCCATGGCGATCACCGGTTCCGGAAACACCATGCGTTCGAGCACCACCGCGTGCCCGGTCGCGCACAGGGTATCGCCGGTGGTCACATCCTTGAGCCCGACCGCCGCAGCGATATCGCCGGCGTGCACTTCCTTGATCTCCGAACGTTCGGCGGCGTGCATCTGCAGGATACGGCCGATGCGCTCCTTTTTGCCCTTGATCGCGTTCAGCACCGAGTCGCCCGAGTTGAGCGTGCCGGAGTAAACGCGGAAGAACGTCAAGGAGCCGACGAACGGGTCGGTCATGATCTTGAAAGCCAGCGCCGAGAACGGTTCGCTGTCGCCGGCTTTGCGGAACACTTCGCGCTCGTCGTCATCGGTGCCCTTGACCGGCGGCCGATCGATCGGCGACGGCAGGTAGCTGACCACCGCGTCCAGCATCGCCTGCACGCCCTTGTTTTTGAAGGCAGTGCCGCAGAATACCGGGATGATCGCATTGCTCAGGGTCGCCATGCGGATGCCAGCGAGAATCTCTTCCTCGGACAATTCGCCGGATTCGAGATACTTGTTCATCAGGGTCTCGGTCGCTTCGGCCGCCGACTCGACCATGAACTCCCGCGCCTTGCTCGCCTCGGCCAGCAGGTTGGCGGGAATGTCGCGGTACTCGAACTTCATCCCCTGGCTTTCCATATCCCAGTGGATCGCCTTCATCTTCAGCAGGTCGATCACGCCCTCGAAATGTTCTTCGGCACCGATCGGCACCTGCATCGGCACCGGGTTGGCGCCCAGCCGTGACTTGAGCTGCGCGACCACTTTGTTGAAATCTGCGCCGGCACGATCCATTTTGTTGACGAAGGCCAAGCGCGGAACACCGTACTTGTTGGCCTGGCGCCACACCGTCTCGGACTGTGGCTGCACGCCACCGACCGCGCACAGCACGAACACCGCGCCGTCCAGCACGCGCAAGGAACGCTCGACTTCGATGGTGAAGTCGACATGCCCAGGGGTGTCGATGATGTTGAAGCGGTGCTCCGGCAGGGACAGATCCATGCCTTTCCAGAAGCAGGTGGTCGCCGCCGAAGTAATGGTGATGCCGCGTTCCTGCTCCTGCTCCATCCAGTCCATGGTGGCCGCCCCGTCATGCACTTCGCCAATCTTGTGATTGACGCCGGTGTAATACAGGATGCGCTCAGTGGTGGTGGTCTTTCCGGCATCGATGTGGGCCATGATGCCGAAATTTCGGTAACGTTCGATTGGATGGGTGCGTGCCATGTGCTTATCCTCGGTCTTCCATTACCAGCGGTAGTGCGCGAACGCCTTGTTCGCATCCGCCATCCGGTGGGTCTCTTCGCGTTTTTTGACTGCGCCGCCACGGTTTTCCGAGGCGTCCAGCAGCTCGCCCGCGAGCTTGCGCGGCATTGAGGTCTCACCACGCTTGCGCGCGGCGTCGATGGTCCAGCGCATCGCCAGCGCCAGGCGCCGGGCCGGACGCACTTCCACAGGCACCTGGTAAGTTGCACCGCCGACGCGGCGCGACTTCACTTCGACCGCGGGCGCGACGTTGCTCAGGGCCTTCTCGACCACCGCCAGAGACTCCGGGTTTTTTTCGCCGATCACGGTCAGCGCGCCGTAGACGATGCCTTCGGCGACCGACTTCTTGCCGCTCTTCATGACCATGTTGATGAAACGCGCGACCATCTCGCTGCCGTGTTTCGGATCGGCGAGGACGGTGCGTTGGGGAGTGGAACCTTTACGGGACATAGGTAGTCAGCCTCGTTACTTGATCAGGACTTCGGGCGCTTGGCGCCGTACTTCGAGCGGCTCTGGCGACGCTTGGCGACACCCGAGGCGTCGAGACTGCCGCGCACGGTGTGGTAGCGGACACCAGGGAGATCCTTGACGCGGCCGCCACGAATCAACACCACCGAGTGCTCTTGCAAATTGTGGCCTTCGCCACCGATGTACGAGATGACCTCGAACCCGTTGGTCAGGCGCACCTTGGCGACCTTGCGCAGGGCCGAGTTCGGCTTCTTCGGGGTAGTCGTGTAGACGCGCGTGCAAACGCCGCGACGCTGCGGGCAATTGGCCAATGCCGGGGACTGACTCTTGTAGGTTTTCGGGCGGCGCGCTTCACGCACCAACTGATTGATCGTTGACATTGAGGGGTCCTGGGATAACGAAAGACAGGCCGACGAAAAGTCGGCCTGTCAGCTTTGAGACTTTAACAGGTCAGATCGTGCTAAGTCAAGGCACACGGGCAATCCCTACCCCGAACACGAAGCGCTCCCTGCGCTTCATTTCGTTGTGTTCGAACTGGCATCAAGCTTCGTCTGAACTACTATCCTCCGACAAGGGTTCGGCAAAGGTCACGGCGGACTCGGTGCCAAGCGTATCCAGCTCGGCTTCGGTGAAGCCTGCCTTGGCCGCCAAGCGCTTGGTGTGATAAGCGAGGCCGGTACCGGCTGGGATCAAGCGGCCCACAATAACGTTTTCTTTGAGTCCGCGCAAGGTGTCCCGGGTGCCGCGAACCGCAGCCTCGGTCAGAACCCGCGTGGTTTCCTGGAAAGACGCCGCAGAAATGAACGATTCGGTGGCCAACGACGCCTTGGTGATACCAAGCAGGATCGGCGCGATCACCGCGGTGCGCTCGTCACGATCGCGGGCGCGGCCGTTCTCTTCCAGAACTCGGGCACGCTCGACCTGTTCGCCGCGCAGGAAGCGGGTGTCGCCACCATCGACCACCTCGGCCTTGCGCAACATCTGGCGGATGATGGTCTCGATGTGCTTGTCGTTGATTTTGACGCCCTGCAGCCGGTACACGTCCTGGATTTCCTTGGCCAGGTAAGCCGCCAGCGGCTCGACGCCGAGCAGGCGCAGGATGTCGTGGGCGTTGGGTTCGCCATCGACCACGGTCTCGCCCTTCTCGACGTGCTCGCCTTCGAATACGATCACCTGGCGCCACTTCGGGATCAACTCTTCGTGGACGTTGCCCTCGCGGTCGGTGATCATCAGACGCTGTTTGCCCTTGGTGTCCTTGCCAAAGCTGACCAGGCCGGTGATCTCAGCCAGGATCGCCTGTTCCTTGGGCTTGCGCGCTTCGAACAGATCGGCGACGCGCGGCAGACCGCCGGTGATATCGCGGGTCTTCGAGGTTTCCTGCGGAATACGCGCGATCACGTCGCCGACCCCGACCGCGGCCTTGGCCTGTAGCGAAATGATCGCGCCCGGCGGCAGAAAGTACTGCGCCGGAATATCGGTTCCCGGCAACTTGAGTTCGCCGCCTTTCTTGTCTTCGATGCGCACCATCGGGCGCAGGTCCTTGGCCGCCGAACCGCGCCGCTTGGGATCGGTGACCACCGCCGATTGCAAGCCGGTCAGTTCATCGACCTGCTCCTGCACGGTCACGCCATCGACAAAGTCGAGGAAGCGGATTACGCCGGCCACTTCGGACACGATCGGATGGGTGTGCGGATCCCAGTTCGCAAGCACCTGGCCGGCCTTGATCTCGGCGCCGTCCTTGACACTGATGCTGGCGCCGTAAGGCACGCGATAACGCTCGCGCTCGCGGCCATGGGCATCCATCACCGACAGTTCGCCGGAACGCGACACCGCGACCAGATGTCCGCCGCTGTGCTGGACGGTTTTGATGTTGTTGAACTTGACCGAGCCGGTGGTACGCACCTGAACGTTGTCGACCGCGGCCGCACGCGACGCGGCGCCACCGATATGGAAGGTACGCATGGTCAGCTGGGTGCCCGGTTCGCCGATCGACTGGGCGGCAATTACGCCGACCGCCTCGCCGATGTTGACCAGGTGGCCGCGGGCCAGATCGCGGCCATAGCACAGCCGGCAAATGCCGAACCGTGCCTGGCAGGTGATTGGCGAACGCACCAGCAACGACTGCACGCCGGCGGTTTCGATTTTCTCGACCAGCTTCTCGTCGAGCAGGGTATTGCATACGACGATCGGATCTTCGTCGTTGCCGGGCGCGTAGACATCCTCGGCGACCACCCGACCGAGCACCCGATCGCGCAGCGGCTCGACCACGTCGCCGCCTTCGACCAGCGCGGTCATGGTCAGACCTTCGTTGGTTCCGCAGTCGTCGGAGGTGACCACCACGTCCTGCGCCACATCGACCAGACGACGAGTCAGATAACCCGAGTTGGCGGTCTTCAGCGCGGTGTCGGCCAGGCCCTTGCGTGCGCCGTGGGTGGAGATGAAGTACTGCAGCACGTTCAGGCCTTCGCGGAAATTGGCCTTGATCGGGGTCTCGATGATCGACCCGTCCGGACGCGCCATCAGACCACGCATACCGGCCAGCTGACGGATCTGAGCGGCCGAACCACGGGCACCGGAATCGGCCATGATGTAGACCGAGTTCATCGATTTCTGCTCGACCATCTCGCCCTTGGCGTTCTTCACCAGATCGGTGCCGATGCCCTTCATCATCGCCTGCGCGACCTGCTCATTGGTTCGCGACCAGATGTCGACCACCTTGTTGTAGCGCTCGCCGGAGGTAACCAGGCCGGAAGCGAACTGCTCCTGGATTTCGATAACCTCCTTCTCGGCGGCCGACAGGATTACCTGCTTTTCCTTCGGGATGGTCAGGTCATCGATGCCAATCGACACACCGGCGCGGGTGGCGTAAGCAAAGCCGGTGTACATCAACTGGTCGGCAAACACCACGGTGTCTTTGAGCCCGAGCAGTCGATAGCAACTGTTGATCAGATTGGAGATCGACTTTTTGGTCAGGTCGCGATTGACCAGGTCGAACGGCAACCCGACCGGCAGAATTTCTGCCAGCAGTGCGCGCCCGACCGTGGTGGCGACGATGTGTCGCTTGTTGCTGCGGCTACCGTCTTCGGCGATCACCACCTCGTCCAGACGCACGCGCACCTTGGCGTGCAACGCTGCCGCCCGATTCTGGTAAGCGCGATGCACTTCATTGACGTTGGCGAACACCATGCCTTCGCCCTTGACGTTGACCAGCTCGCGGGTCATGTAGTACAGGCCGAGCACCACATCCTGGGTGGGCACAATGATCGGTTCGCCGTTGGCCGGCGACAGGATGTTGTTGGAACTCATCATCAGAGCGCGCGCTTCCAGCTGCGCCTCGATCGACAGGGGCACATGCACCGCCATCTGATCGCCGTCGAAGTCGGCGTTGAACGCGGTACAGACCAGCGGGTGCAACTGGATCGCCTTACCTTCGATCAATACCGGCTCGAACGCCTGGATACCGAGACGATGCAGGGTCGGGGCGCGGTTCAACATGACCGGGTGCTCACGGATCACGTCTTCGAGAATATCCCAGACCTCGGCCGACTCGCGCTCGACCAATTTCTTGGCCGCCTTGATGGTGGTGGCCAGTCCGCGCCTTTGCAGTTTGGAGAAAATGAACGGCTTGAACAGCTCCAGCGCCATTTTCTTGGGCAGACCGCATTCGTGCAGCTTGAGGGTGGGGCCGACCACGATCACCGAGCGTCCGGAATAGTCGACACGCTTGCCGAGCAGGTTCTGCCGGAAGCGACCCTGCTTGCCCTTGATCATGTCGGCCAGCGACTTGAGCGGGCGCTTGTTGGTGCCGGTGATGGCGCGGCCGCGGCGGCCGTTGTCCATCAGCGCATCAACCGATTCCTGCAACATGCGCTTTTCGTTGCGCACGATGATGTCCGGCGCATTGAGTTCGAGCAGACGACGCAGGCGGTTATTGCGGTTGATTACGCGCCGGTACAAGTCGTTCAGATCCGATGTGGCGAAACGGCCACCGTCCAGCGGCACCAGCGGACGCAGGTCCGGCGGCAGCACCGGCATCACCGTCATCACCATCCATTCCGGGCGGTTGCCGGAATCGAGGAAGCTCTCCATCAGCTTGACGCGCTTGGCGAAGCGCTTGAGCTTGGTCTCGGAACTGGTCTGCGCCATTTCCTCGCGCAACCGCACCAGCTCGGCGTTCAGATCGATGGTCTTGAGCAGTTCGTTGACCGCCTCGGCACCCATGCGCGCGTCGAACTCGTCGCCGTGTTCTTCGACCGCGTTCAGGTATTGCTCCTCGGTCAGCATCTGGCCGCGCTCGAGCGGGGTCAGACCCGGGTCGATCACCACGAATCCCTCGAAATACAGGATGCGTTCGATGTCGCGCAGGGTCATGTCCAGCATCAGGCCGATCCGCGAAGGCAGCGACTTGAGGAACCAGATATGCGCGACCGGCGCGGCCAGTTCGACGTGGCCCATGCGTTCGCGGCGGACCTTGGCCAGGGTGACCTCGGTGCCGCACTTTTCGCAGACCACGCCACGGTGCTTCATGCGCTTGTACTTGCCGCACAGGCACTCGTAGTCCTTGATCGGTCCGAAGATCGCGGCACAGAACAGGCCGTCGCGCTCGGGCTTGAAGGTCCGGTAGTTGATCGTCTCCGGCTTCTTGACCTCGCCGAACGACCAGCTACGGATCAGTTCCGGCGAAGACAGGCCGATCCGGATCGAATCGAAGTCCAGCGTCTGGCGCTGCTGATTGAACAAATTGAGCAAGTCTTTCATGGCATGACGTCCTCTGCGCTCACTGGCCTTCCAATTCGATGTTGATCGACAGCGAGCGGATTTCCTTCACCAGCACATTGAAGGACTCCGGCATTCCCGCGGTGATTTCGTGGTTCCCATCGACGATGTTCTTGTACATCTGATTGCGTCCGGTCACGTCGTCGGACTTGACCGTCAGCATTTCCTGCAGGGTGTAGGCGGCCCCATAGGCCTCCAGCGCCCACACTTCCATTTCGCCGAAGCGCTGACCGCCGAACTGCGCTTTGCCGCCCAGCGGCTGCTGGGTGACCAGCGAATACGGACCGGTCGAGCGTGCATGCATCTTGTCGTCAACCAGGTGGTTGAGCTTCAGCATGTACATGTAGCCGACCGTGGTCGGGCGATCGAATGCCTCGCCGGTACGGCCGTCGTAAAGCGTGGTTTGGCCGCTTTCCGGCAGTCCGGCCAGACTCAGCATGCGCTTGATCTCGGACTCCAACGCACCGTCGAACACCGGGGTGGCCATTGGCACGCCATCGGTCAATTTGCGCGACAGGGCGAGCAGTTCATCGTCCTTGAGGCTGGACAATTTGACTCGCTCACCGTGTTCCTGCTTGTCGTGGTTGTAGATGGTGTCCAGGAACTTGCGAAGATCGGAGGCTTTTTGATTGGCCGCCAGCATGCGTCCGATCTGCTCGCCCAGGCCCTTGGCTGCCCAGCCCAGGTGGGTTTCCAGGATCTGCCCGATATTCATACGCGAGGGCACGCCGAGCGGATTCAACACGATGTCAACCGGGCGGCCGTCTTCGCTGTACGGCATATCCTCTTCCGGCACGATGATCGAGACCACGCCCTTGTTGCCGTGGCGGCCGGCCATTTTGTCGCCGGGCTGGATACGGCGCTTGACCGCCAGGTACACCTTGACCATCTTGAGCACGCCGGGGGCCAGATCGTCGCCGGCGGTGATCTTGGCCTTTTTGTCGGCGAAACGCTTGTCGAACTCGGCGCGATGCCGGGCGATCTGTTCCTGCGCCTTTTCGATCTGTTCGGCGGCGTCCTCGTCCTTCATGCGAATCGCGAACAGTTCATCGCGCTTCAGGCCTTCGAGGTAGGCGGCGGCGAGCTCGCCCTTTTTCTGGCCGTTCGGCCCGCTGATCGCAAGGCGACCGACCAACTGCGAGCGCAGCCGCGCGTAGATCGCGTTTTCGAGGATGCGGTACTGGTCGTCGAAATCCTTCTTGACCCGCTTGATCTCGGATTCCTCGATTTGGCGGGCGCGCTTGTCCTTTTCGATGCCGTCGCGGGTGAACACCTGCACGTCGATCACCGTGCCATCCATGCCCGGTGGCACACGCAGCGAGCTGTCCTTCACGTCCGAGGCCTTTTCGCCGAAGATCGCGCGCAGCAGCTTTTCTTCCGGGGTCAACTGACTCTCGCCCTTGGGCGTGACCTTGCCGACCAGAATGTCGCCGGCCTTGACCTCGGCGCCGATGTAAACCACGCCGGATTCGTCGAGGCGGGTCAACGCCTGTTCGGACACATTCGGGATATCGGCGGTGATTTCCTCCGGGCCGAGCTTGGTGTCGCGCGCGACGCAGGCCAGTTCCTCGATATGGATGGTGGTGTAGCGATCTTCGCGCACGACGCGCTCGGAGAGCAGGATCGAATCCTCGAAGTTGTAGCCATTCCAGGGCATGAACGCGACCAGCATGTTCTGCCCGAGCGCCAGTTCGCCGATATCGGTGGACGGGCCATCGGCCAGCACATCGCCCTGGGCCACGACATCGCCGACCGAGACCAGCGGACGCTGGTTCAAGCAGGTGTTCTGGTTGGACCGGGTGTACTTGATCAGCGAGTAGATATCCACGCCGGCATCGTTTTCGCCGACCTCGGCCTCATTGACTTTGACGACAATGCGCGCCGCATCGATCTGCTCGATCACGCCGCCACGCCGGGCACTGACCAGAACACCGGAATCGCGGGCCACGTCACGTTCGATGCCCGTGCCGACCATCGGCGTCTGGGTGCGCAGGGTCGGCACCGCCTGGCGCTGCATGTTGGCGCCCATCAACGCGCGGTTGGCGTCGTTGTGTTCGAGGAACGGCACCAGCGCCGCGGCCACCGACACGGTCTGCATGGGCGAGACGTCCATGTAGCCGATGTCCTTGACCGGGCGCAATTCCGATTCGCCACGATGACGACAGGACACGAAGGCTTCGGTGAATTCCTTCTTGTCGCTCATCGGCGAGTTGGCCTGGGCGATCACGAACTCGTTTTCCTCGATCGCCGACAGATAGTCGATCTGATTCGTGGCGCGCCCGTTGACCACCTTGCGGAACGGCGTCTCCAGGAACCCGTAATGGTTGGTGCGGGCGTAAACCGCCAGCGAGTTGATCAGGCCGATGTTCGGACCTTCCGGCGTTTCGATGGTGCACACGCGGCCGTAGTGGGTCGGGTGCACGTCGCGCACTTCGAAGCCGGCGCGTTCGCGGGTCAGACCGCCCGGGCCGAGCGCGGAAACACGCCGCTTGTGGGTCACCTCGGACAGCGGGTTGTTCTGGTCCATGAACTGCGATAGCTGCGAGGAGCCGAAGAATTCCTTGATCGCAGCGGCCACCGGCTTGGCGTTGATCAGCTCTTGCGGGGTCAGGCCTTCGGACTCGGCCAGCGACAGACGCTCCTTCACCGCGCGCTCGACGCGGACCAGACCGACGCGGAACACGTTCTCGGTCATTTCCCCGACCGAACGCACGCGACGGTTGCCGAGATGGTCGATGTCGTCGACCACGCCCTGGCCATTGCGGATGTTGACCAGTTCTTTCATCGCGTCGAGCACGTCGGAAAAATCCGGCCCGAACTGCTTGAACAGGCGACGCCCCTCTTCGTCGCTGCGGCCCGAAAAGTACTTGCCGTCGTACAGCACCGGCGAACCCTCGGTGTCCTTGCGGCCGACGCGACGGTTGAACTTCATCCGGCCGACCGCGGACAGGTCGTAACGCTCGAAGGTGAAGAACAGGTTCTGGAACAGGTTCTGCGCGGCTTCCTTGGTCGGCGGCTCGCCCGGGCGCATCATCCGGTAGATTTCGACCAGCGCTTCGAGCTGGGTCTTGCTCGGATCGATGCGCAGGGTCTGCGAGAGATAGGCGCCGCGATCCAGATCGTTGACGTACAGCGTGCCGATCGACGGGATGCCGGCCTTGCGAAACTTGGCCAGATGCTCGTCGGTGATTTCGTCGTTGGCCGCGGCGAGCAGCTCGCCGCTCTTCTTGTCGACCACGTCGTGCATCAGGATACGGCCGATCAGATACTCGTCCGGCACTTCCAGCGCGCCGACCTTGGCGGTTTGCAGCTGTTTGACATGACGCGCGGTGATGCGCTTGCCAGCTTCGACGATCAGCTCGTCGCCGATGCGGATGTCGAACGCCGCCGCTTCGCCCTTGAGCCGCTCGGGAATCAGGGTCAGGCCGGCACCGCCACTGGCGTTCAGGGTGAAATCGTTGCTCTCGAAGAAGTGCGCGAGGATTTCCTCGTTGTTGTAACCGAGCGCGCGCAGCAGAATCGTCGCCGGCAGCTTGCGGCGACGGTCGATGCGGGTAAACAGGCAGTCCTTGGCGTCGAATTCGAAGTCGAGCCAGGAACCACGGTACGGGATGACCCGGGCCGAAAACAGCAGCTTGCCGGAGCTGTGGGTCTTGCCGCGGTCGTGATCGAAGAACACGCCCGGCGAGCGGTGCAACTGCGACACGATCACCCGTTCGGTGCCGTTGATGATAAAGGTGCCGTTGCCGGTCATGAGCGGCAGTTCGCCCATGTACACCTCTTGCTCCTTGACCTGTTTGACCGCCTTGTTCGAGGCCGGGCTGTCCTTGTCGTAAATCACCAGACGCACCAGCACGCGCAGCGGCGCGCCGAAGCTCAGTCCGCGCGAACGGCATTCTTTCTCGTCGAACGGCGGCTCACCGAGGCGATAGCTGACGTATTCAAGCGCGGCATTGCCCGAGTAGCTACTGATCGGGAACACCGACTTCAGCGCAGCGTGCAGGCCCCGCTCTTCGCGGTTCTTGGCCGTGGACTCGGCTTGCAGAAAGGCGTGGTAGGAATCGGTCTGGATTGCCAGCAGGTAGGGCACGCCCAGCACTGGGGGCAATTTGCCGAAGTCCTTGCGGATCCGCTTTTTCTCGGTAAATGAGTAGGTCATGGTCGCGCTACCACCCTTGGTTGTTCGGCTTCTGCCGGCGCATTGCCGGCTTGGCCCTGGTTGATGCAAATCGCGAATTTCCGGTCACGCCGATCGGGTCGGCACGACCGAACATTCGCCATTTGCAGCCGTGTTTGGCTACTGTTGGCGTGAAGCACAGTAAGGCCGGGGGCTTTCACCCCCAGCCTTACCCGGCCCGGAAAAACTCTCCGAGCAACACCCGTCTTACTTCAGTTCGACGGTTGCACCAGCAGCTTCAAGCTCTTTCTTGAACTTGTCGGAATCGGCCTTGCTGACCGCATCCTTGACGGTTGCCGGCGCCGACTCGACCAGGTCCTTGGCTTCCTTGAGGCCCAGACCGGTGATCGCGCGAACCGCCTTGATCACCTCGACCTTCTTCTCGCCGGCGGCCTTCAGCACGACGGTGAATTCGGTCTTCTCTTCGACCGGAGCGGCGGCTGCGGCCGGGCCAGCAGCAACCGCTACCGGGGCGGCGGCGGTGACGCCGAACTTGTCTTCCATCAACTTGACCAGGTCGGTGATGTCGATCAGCGACATCTGCGCGATGCTGTCCAGGATTTCTTCTTTTGAAACGGCCATGGTGGATTACCTCTGATTGATGACGTGGTTTGGAACGCCGAATGGATTGGGGAAAGTTGCGCTCAGGCCGCCTTTTGATCGGCGACTGCCTTGACCGCGCGGGTGACCATCGCTGCCGGCTCGATGAGGGTGCGAACGAGTTTCTCGATCGGCGCCTTCATCACGCACAGCAACATGGACAGAGCCTGTTCACGGGTTGGCAACGAGGCCAGGCGGTCGATGTGCGAGCCAGGGAAAGCCTGGCCGCCAATCGCTACCACGCGGGCTTGCAACTTGTCGTTGGTCTTGGCGAAATCCTTGATCAGGCGGCCTGCGGCACCCGGGTCTTCTTTGGAGAAGGCGTAGATCATCGGCCCCGTCAGCGCGTCTTTGGCGCAGGCGAAGTCGGTACCTTCCACGGCACGGCGGACCAGCGTGTTCTTCACCACTTTAAGGAACACGCCGCCATGGCGCGCCTTGTTGCGAAGATCAGTGAGCTGGGCCACGGTGAGACCCGAATACTCGGCGGCAACCATCGAATGCGCCTTACCAGCAACATCCGCCAGTTCGGCAACGAGCTCTTTCTTCTGGTCCAGATTGAGCGGCATTGCATTACCTCCGAACGTTGGGGAACCGGTCCGGTCCGGCGTTACGGGAAGACGTTATCGTTGCCGCCAACGTCACCATACGCCGGTGCCGAGCGGCACCCCATGGCTCCATAATCGGCACATCCGGCGCCGACCACGGTGGATTGAGTTGTCGGGCGATGCGATCCCTCGCTTCGACCGCCGGCGGATGCCGGAATTCAGGTGGGCATTCCGAATGCGTCGGAGGGCGACACCATCTGCTCAGGTCGGCTTCCCGCCGATTAAGGTCTGGCTCCGTCGCGCTCCCTGCGGACTGCGGCTTCATGCCGCGCGGAGTTACTCCACCTGAGGTCTTTGACGGCCAAGCCGGCAGTACAACGCCGGGTCGGCCCCCAAAATTCTGACAACCGAGGTCGTCGTAAATCAGTCTTATTTGGCCAGGGTCAAGGTGCTCTGGTCGACGATCACGCCGATGCCCATGGTCGAGGACAGCGAAATCTTGAGCAGATACTGGCCCTTGGACGAGGACGGCTTGGCCCGCACCACGTCGTTCAATAAGGCGGTCAGGTTGCCCTTCAGCGCTTCATTGTCGAAACTGGTCTTGCCCAGGGTGCAGTGAATGATGCCGGCCTTGTCGTTGCGATAGCGCACCTGGCCGGCCTTGGCATTGCGCACCGCGGTGGCAACATCGGCCGAAACCGTGCCGACCTTGGGGTTCGGCATCAGCCCGCGCGGACCAAGCAACTGGCCGAGCTTGCCGACTACGCGCATCGCGTCGGGTGTGGCAATCACTACGCCGTAATTGATATCGCCGGCCTGCATCTTCTCGGCCAGGTCGTCCATGCCGACCGCATCGGCGCCCGCAGCCAGAGCCTCTTCGGCCTTGGCCCCGGCCGGGCAGAACACCGCCACGCGCACGGTCTTGCCGGTGCCGTTGGGCAGCACGGTCGAGCCGCGCACGCCCTGGTCGGACTTTTTGGCGTCGATGCCGAGGCGGATCGCCACGTCCACGGACTCGTTGAATTTGGCGGTGGCATTCTTCTTGATGATGCCGATCGCTTCGTCGATCGCATAGGCACGGCCCGGCGCGACGCTGTCCTTGATTGCACGGTAACGCTTGCTCAGAGTTGTCATCGCTTAACCCTCCACTACCAGGCCCATGCTGCGTGCGCTACCGGCAATGGTGCGCACCGCAGCGTCCATATCCGCAGCCGTGAGATCCGGCATCTTCTGCGTCGCAATCGCCTCCAACTGGGCGCGGCTGACCTTGCCGACTTTTTCAGTGTTCGGACGCTTGGACCCGGACTGAATGCCGACCGCTTTCTTGAGCAGGATCGACGCCGGTGGAGTCTTGGTTATGAACGTGAAACTGCGGTCCGAATAGGCGGTAATCACCACCGGGATCGGCAAGCCGGGTTCGAGCTTCTGGGTGGCGGCATTGAACGCCTTGCAGAACTCCATGATGTTCAGGCCACGCTGACCCAGCGCCGGGCCGACCGGCGGGCTGGGGTTGGCCTGACCGGCCTTGACCTGCAGCTTGATATAACCAACGACCTTCTTTGCCATTGCGATTCTCCTGGAGTTCGAACGTCTGCACGCGCGTGGCTGCGGGACTCCTCCTGATGTTGAAAAGTGGACGCCGTGCGGTCGCTCCGTGGAGCGGACCGCCGACCCCCGTCGATCAGACCTTCTCGACCTGGGCGAACTCCAGTTCGACCGGCGTTGAACGTCCGAAAATCAGCACCGCCACTCGCAAGCGGTTCTTTTCGTAATTGACCTCCTCGACATTGCCGTGGAAATCGTTGAACGGACCTTCCGTGACCCGCACCATTTCGCCTGGCTCGAACAGCACTTTGGGCCGCGGCTTCTCGGTGCCGTCCTGAACCCGACGCAGGATGGTGTCGGCCTCCTCGTCCTTGATCGGTAGCGGACGCTCGGCGGTACCGCCGATGAAGCCCATCACCTTGGGTGTCTCTTTGATCAGGTGCCAGGAATCGTCATCGATGCGAATTTTCCGGTCTTCGCTGCTGGTTTCGATCTGCACCAGCACGTAGCCAGGAAAAAACTTGCGTTCGCTTTTGCGCTTCTGGCCGCCACGCATCTCGACCACTTCTTCGGTCGGGACCAGGATTTCGCTGATCTTGTCCTGCATCCCGGCACGCGCGACGCGCTCGCGCAGCGAGCGCGCGACCTGCTGCTCGAATCCCGAATAGGCGTGAACCACATACCAGCGCTTGCTCATGATGCTTCCCTGGTCGGTCGATCAGCGGCCGGCGCCGAACAATTTGCTGAAAAACAGGCCGAGTACGGAATCGAAGGCAAACAGCAACAAGCTGATTACCAGCACCACCACGGCCACCACCAAGGTGGTCTGGGTGGACTCCTGCCGAGTCGGCCAGACGATCTTGCGCAGCTCGAACTGCGATTCGACGAAAAACTCGCGCAGATAGGCGCCATACGACGAAAACCACACCAGCAGACCGGCCAGCAGCAGCGTGCCGACCAACATGCCGGCGCGCGTCCACAGGCCCTGCCGGTCTTCCAGCCAGTAATAGCCGACCAGACCGGCAACCACCAGCAGCACCGCCAGCCACAACTTGGTTTTGTCGAGCGACGAATTACCGGAACTGTCTAGCTGTGCATTCATGGGTATTTCCTGATCGCCGATTCACGGCCATCGACGGTTGCTGCGTGGCACGCCAGGAGGGAATCGAACCCCCAACCTGCGGTTTTGGAGACCGCCGCTCTGCCAATTGAGCTACTGGCGTGTACTTGAACTTCAAACCGCGCATGGCGGGCCGTCGCCAAACCCGCCACTGTCTTACCGCCACCGGATGGATCCCCGCTTTCGCGGGGATGACGCAATGGCAAAGGCGTTCGCGCTAGGCGCGCACACGCCATTGCGTCACTTGATGACCTTGGCGACCACGCCGGCGCCGACCGTACGACCGCCTTCGCGGATCGCAAAGCGCAGGCCTTCGTCCATCGCGATCGGGTGGATCAAGGTCACCACCATCTTCACGTTGTCGCCCGG
>JBFXKH010000092.1:0-14936 GCA_050173995.1 Lysobacterales bacterium
TCGCCCGTAGCCTGACCGGACAGACCATCGCCGCCGGAGCCTCGACCTTCACCTTCGACGTGACCGTGAACGGCGACAACAACATCGAGCCGAACGAGAACTTCGTGGTCCAGGTCAGCAACCTAGTCGGCGCGGCGCCAAGCGATACAGGCGCCACCGGCTTCATCGACAACGACGACGCGGCACCCAACCTCAGCATCGACGACGTGACCGTGACCGAGGGCAATGCCGGCACCACGACAGCGAGCTTCACCGTCAGCCTGTCCAACCCGGCCCCGGCCGGCGGGGTGAGCTTCGATATCGCCACCGCGGACGGCAGCGCGACGGTGGCTGACAACGACTATGTCGCACGCAGCCTGACCGGCCAGACGATCGCCGCTGGCGCGTCGAGTTTCGCCTTCGATGTGACGATCAATGGCGATACCGTGTTCGAAGCCAACGAGACCTTCAACGTCGATGTCGGCAATGTCACCGGCGCCACCGTGGTCGATGGCCAGGGCGTCGGCACGATCACTAACGACGACACGTCGAGCGACCTGTCGGTGACGGTGAGCGTCGCGCCCAACCCGGTGATACCGGGCGATGCCCTGACCTATACCGTGAACGGCAACAACGCCGGCCCGGATGCGGCCAGCAATGCCCAGGTGTCGCTCAGCTTCGCCACTGCGTTTGCCAGCCTGAGCGGGCCTGCCGGCTGGTCGTGCAGCACGCCGGCGATCGGTGCCGCCGGCACGGTGACCTGCAATATCGCCAGCCTGCCGGTCGGCGCCTTCAGTTTCACCGTGCAGGCCACGGTGCCGTTCGGTACCGCGCCCGGCGATCTGAGCGCGACCGCCAGCATCGGCGCCGACAACAGCGACCCCACCCCGGCCAACAATGCCAGCACCACCGTGGTCACCGTGGTGGCGGGACCATCGCTGCCGGTGGTGCCGGTGCCGGTGCTGCATGGCCAGCTCGCGCTGTGGCTCGCGGCGCTGTTCATGGGTCTCGGCCTGGTCGCGGTCGCGCGGCGCGGTAGCTGACCGGCGTGGCGCGGTAAGCGGGGATCGGGAACCGGCGGGTCGCCGGCCCCGATCCCAAGGCCCGGTCTTCAGCGCTTGCCGCAGTGCGTGGGTGCGGGTCAGGGCGTATCGACCGGTGGTGGCATCGCCGCCGCCGGTCACCAAGCGGAGAAAGCTGATGAGCAAGGTCGCCTCGTTCCAGATCGACTACGTGCAGTATCTGGACAGCAACGGCAAGCCGGTCGGCGAACCGTTGCCGGAGTTCGCCCGCGACGGCAGCCGCTTGGTCGATCTGTACCAGCGCATGGCCTTTTTGCGCGTGTTCGACACCAAATCGATCGCCCTGCAGCGCACTGGCAAGCTCGGTACCTATGCCTCCTGTCTCGGTCACGAGGCGGCCCACGTCGGCATCGGCGCGGCGATGCGGCCGGAAGACGCGTTCTGTCCGATGTATCGGGAATACGGCGCGCAGTTCTATCGCGGGGTCAAGCCGCGCGAGGTATTGATGTACTGGGGCGGCGACGAACGCGGCAGCGATTTTTCCGGCCCTGCCCACGACCTGCCCTGGTGCGTGCCGATCGCCACCCAGTGCCTGCACGCGGCCGGCGCCGCGCTCGCCTTCAAGCTGCGCGCCGAGCCACGGGTCGCGGTCAGCGTGGTCGGCGATGGCGGTTCCAGCAAGACCGATTTCTATGGCGCGATCAATTCGGCCGGCGCCTTCGGCCTGCCCTACGTGGCAGTGATCGTCAACAACCAGTGGGCGATCTCGGTGCCGCGTTCGGCGCAGACCGGGGCCAAGACCCTGGCCCAGAAAGGCATCGCCGCCGGCCTGCCCTGTGTCCAGGCCGACGGCAACGACATCATCGCGGTGATCGCGGTGATGCAGACCGCGATCGACAACGCCCGCGCCGGCCGCGGCGGCTCGGTGGTCGAACTGGTCACCTACCGGCTGTCCGACCACACCACCGCCGACGACGCCCGCCGCTACCGCGACGAAGCCGAGGTCAAGGCGGCCTGGGAGCGCGATCCGCTACCGCGCCTGCGGCGTTATCTGGAAGCGCAGAAACTCTGGTCGGAAGCGAAGGAAACCGAGTGGAAAGCCCAATGCAGTGCCGAAGTGGATATTGAAGTGAACGCCTACCTGGAAACCCGCGCGCAACCGGTCGGCGCGATGTTCGACTTCGTCTATGCCGAACTGCCGCACGATCTTGCCGAACAACGTGCGCAGGCACTGTCCTGGGAGGCGCGCTGAGATGGCCGAGCTGACCCTGATCGAAGCGCTCACCCAGGCGCTCGCCTACGAGATCGGCCACGACCCGAGCGTGGTCGTGCTGGGCGAGGATGTCGGCGTCAACGGCGGCGTGTTCCGCGCCACCTCCGGTCTGCACGCCCGCTTCGGCTCGGATCGCGTGCTGGATACTCCACTCGATGAAACCTCGATCGCCGGGCTCGCGGTCGGCATGGCCTTTCAGGGCATGCGCCCGGTCGCCGAGGCGCAGTTCGAGGGTTTCATCTATCCAATGATCGACCACATCGTCAGCCACGCCAGCAAGATGCGCAACCGCACCCGCGGCCGGGTCACCTGCCCGCTGGTGTTGCGCGCGCCCTGGGGCGGCGGCATCCGCGCGCCCGAACACCATTCGGAAGCGCCCGAGGCTCTGTTCGCGCATATGCCCGGGCTGCGCGTGGTGATCCCGTCCAGCCCGACCCGCGCCTACGGCCTGCTGCTGGCCGCGATCCGCGACCCGGACCCGGTGATCTTCTTCGAGCCCAAACGCATCTACCGGCAGTACAAGGAAGAGGTGCCGGACGACGGCGAGGCGCTGCCGCTGGATGTCTGTTTCGTGCTCAGAGACGGCAGCGATGTCACCCTGGTCACCTGGGGCGCGCACGTCAAGGAATGCCTGGAAGCGGCCGACAAGCTGGCCGCGGCCGGGGTCTCGGCCGAGGTGATCGACGTGGCCACGCTCAAGCCGCTGGACTTCGCCACCATCCACGAATCGGTGCAGAAAACCGGCCGCTGCGTGATCGTCCACGAGGCCGCGCGCAGCGGCGGCGTGGGCGCCGAGATCGCCGCGCAACTGGCGGAAAAAGCCATGTTCGATCTGGTCGCCCCGGTCGAACGGGTTACCGGCTATGACGTGCCGATGCCGCTGTTCCGCCTGGAAATGAAATACCTGCCGAACGTCGAACGCATCGTCGCGGCGGCCCGCCGTACCCTGCAGTTCAGTTGAACAAAGCGCGTAGGCTGGCGGTGAGCGCAGCAACCAAGGACACCGAGCGATGAGCGAGATCAAGACTTTCTTCCTGCCCGACCTCGGCGAGGGCCTGCCCGACGCCGAAATCGTCGAATGGCACGTCGCCGAAGGCGATCTGGTGCATCTCGACGCCGCCTTGGTCTCGATGGAAACCGCCAAGGCGGTGGTCGACGTACCGAGCCCGTTTTCGGGCAAGGTGCTGAAGCTGCACGGCAAGCCCGGATCGGTAATCGACACCGGCGCGGCCCTGGTCGAGATCGAACTCGACCCGTCCCTGCCCCAGCGCAAGGACGCCGAGGCCACCGGCCACCATCACGCGCCCAGGCCGCAGGCCGCAGCCGCGCCGGCCGAAGCCGCTGTGCCGGCCACGCCGGCGGCAACACCCGCCGCGCCCGGCACCGCCGCGCGTGCCGATGAAGGCACCGTGGTCGGCGCCATGCAGAGCAGCAACGAGGTCAAGAGCGAGGTGCTGGACAGCGGCGGCGTCAAGGCGATGCCTGCGGTGCGCGCCCTGGCCAAGAAGCTTGGTCTGGATATCCGCGCCGTGGCCGCCAGCGGCGCCGGCGGCGTGGTCACACTGCAGGACGTGAAGAGCGCCGCGGCGAACGGCAGCGCGCGCGCGGTACCGGCCGGGGCGGTTGCCGATGCGGCGCCAGCGGTCGCGGCCGTGCCCGCCACTGCACTGGCAACCCGCGAATCCCGCCCGACCCTGCTCTCGGCCAGCGGCAAGCCGATGCGCACCACCCCGCCCACGCAGAGCATCAGCGGCCAGCCGGAGCCGCTGCGCGGCGTGCGCCGCAACATGGCGCGGGTGATGGCCGCCGCCCACGCCAGCGTGGTGCCGACCACGCTGTGCGACGACGCCGATCTCAACGTCTGGGCGCCCGGCACCGATATCAGCGTGCGGCTGATCCGCGCCATTGTCTGCGCCTGCCAGCAGGTGCCGGCACTGAACGCCTGGTTCGACATGGACAATGCCACCCGCACCCTGCACCAGCGCGTCGATATCGGCATCGCCGTGGATACCGACGACGGCCTGTTCGTGCCGGTGCTGCGCAATGCCGACATGCTCGACAGCCGCGGCCTGCGCGCCGGCATCGAGCGCCTGCGCGCCCAGGTCATGGATCGCAGCATCGCCGCCGACGAACTCAAGGGCGCGACCATTTCGCTGTCCAACTTCGGCATGTTCGCCGGCCGCTACGCGACCCCGGTGATCGTGCCGCCGACGGTCGCGATCATCGCCGCCGGCAAGGGCCGCCACCAATTGGTGCCGGTCATGGGCGGCATCGAAACCCACAAGCTACTGCCGCTGTCCTTGACCTTCGACCACCGCGCCGCCACCGGCGGCGAAGCCGCGCGCTTCCTCAAGGCCCTGCTCGACGACCTGGCCCTGGCGAGCTGAACCGGTCAGGCCGGGAGCAGGCTCTCCCGCGCCGCTTCGACCGCCTCGCTGCTGCCGGCCAGCACCAGGGTGTCGCCGGCTTGCAGGATCAGGCCCGGATCGTCGGGGGCGAGCGAATGATCTTCGCGGCGGATCGCGAGTACGGTGGCGCCGGTACGACCGAGCAGACCAATCTCGCGCAGGCAGCGTCCGACCGCCGGGCTGCCCGCTTCCAGGCTCACCGGCAGCAATTCGCCCAAGCCGGGCAGCACTTCGCGCACCTGCTCCAGCGCGTGCGCCTGGCTGCCGGCGCCGGAGCCGGGGGCCTGCCGACGCAGCGCTTCAAGGACCACCAGCGATCCGGCCTGGACATGGCCGTGCAATTGCCCGGCGCTGCGCCAGAACGCCAGACTATTGCCAAGCAGCAACAAAGCCAGCGCCAGAAACCCCGGCAGCGTGGGCAGGCTGGCGGCGCTCAGTGCAATGGTGAGCAGACCGAACACCAGCAGCATCAGCGATTCCAGGGTCAGCGATAGCACCCGGCGCGGTGCCTGGGCCAGGTCGACCGCGGCCGCGGGCGACGCCATCGCCGATGGTCGGTCTGCTGTCGCTTTGCTTCTGTCCTCTGTCCTCTGTCCTCCGTCCTCTGGAAGCGGCAAGGCCGACGCCGCCATCCGTCCGGCAATGGCACGCACCGCGCGCAGCACGCCGAACAGCAACGGGGCAGCTAGGACAGCCACGCCACCCCAAACCAGCAGTTCGGCGCTGAGCGTGGCCAGCGCGGTTTCGGCATCGAGCCAGTCGCGCAGGCGCCGGGCGCCGTTGGCGGCCAGCCAGATCAAGCCGATGATCAGGCTGGTGTCGAGCAGCAGGAAACCGATCCAGCGCTTAAGTTTGCCGCCGCGACGTTCGCGGCTGGCGACCACGATCGACTGCACCCAACTGCCGTACAACGCGGCGAAGGTACGGATCGGGCCGGGCAGGTGCCGGTCGATCTGCTGGGCGGTGGCATCGGCCGCACGCACCATGAACGGGGTGGTGAACGCGGTCACCGCCGCCACCGAAACCGCCAGCGCCAACAGCCGCGGATCGGCGGCGCCGCTGGCCACGCCGAGCCCGGCGATGATGAACGAGAACTCGCCGATCTGGCCCAGACTCATACCGACCCGCACCGACTTGCCGACGCCGAGTCCGCAGAAGAACCCGGCCAGGCTTACCGCCATCGGCTTGACCAGCAACACCGCCAGGGTCAGAGTCGCAACCAGGGCCAGATTGTCGAGGATCAGGCGTGGCGCCACGCTCATCCCGACCGCCACGAAGAACACCGCGGCGAACATGTCGCGCAGGGGCCGCACCAGCGCCTCGATGCGGCGTTCCTCGCCCGACTCGGCGACCAGCGAACCGGCCAGAAACGCCCCCAGCGCCGCCGAATACCCGAACTGTTGCGCCACCATGGCAAAGACGAAACACACGCCGACACTGAACACCAGGGTGGTCTCCGGCCGGTTCAGCGCCACCACCCAGCGCATCAGCCAGGGGACCATCGCGTAACCGGCAATCAGCAACACCGCCAGAAAGCCGGCCAGATGCCAAGCCTCGACCAGCACACCCTGAAAATCCGCGGTGCCTTGCTTGCCCAGGGTATTGAACGCGGCCAGCAGCAATACCGCGATCAGGTCCTCGACGACCAGGGTGGCGAACACCACATCCTTGAGTCGGCCGCCGATGTGCTGCTCGTCGAATACCTTGGCGATGATGGTGGTACTGGCGATCGCGACCACACCACCCAGAAAGAAGCTCGACAGCAGCGAAAACCCGAAGGCACGGCCGATCGCCACCCCGAGCCAGAGCATGCAACCGACCTCGAAGGTCGCGATCAGCACGCCACCCAATCCAACCCGCAGCAGGCGACCGATGCTGAACTCCAGCCCGATGAAGAACATCAGCAGTATCACCCCGAGCTCGGCCAGGGTGCCGACATCGGCCGCATCGACCCCATGCACCCAATGCAACTGCGGCCCAACCAGCAGGCCGGCAAGCAGATAGCCGAGCACCAGCGGCCAACCCAGGCGCTGGAACACCGTGGTGGTGAACGCGGCCACGCCTAGCACCAGGGCGAGCGAAGTGAGCAGGCTGCTATCGCTGTGCATCGGGCACCTTCCTTTCCAAGACCACGCGTAGCCGATCCCGCCTCAGTGAACACGGACTTCCGATGGGCTCTGGCGATTCTGTCGCAAATAGTTCTTGAAAGGCATAGATCAATCGGCGATTCTTTCACGCGTGGCAAACCGGAGACACCCATGGAAGAGCTGGAGCGGATCACCCAACAGCCTGGCGTGATGGGCGGCAAGGCCTGCATTCGCGGCATGCGGGTGACGGTCGGCATGGTAGTGGGCCAGATTGGCGCCGGCCACAGCGTTGAAGACCTCCTTGCCGACTACCCCTACCTGGAACGCGAAGACATCATGCAGGCAATTCGCTACGCCGCATGGCGCGCTGAAGAGCGCGAAGTGGTTTTGTCCGGCGGATGAAGCTGGTGGTCGACATGAACCTATCGCCGCGATGGGTTACCGTGCTTGCCGAGGCTGGCATTGCGGCGACGCACTGGTCTACCGTGGGTGCCATCGATGCACCTGATTCTGTAATCATGGCCTTTGCCAAGGCACACAAGCATGTTGTGCTCACCCACGACCTGGACTTCAGCGCGATGCTGGCGGCAACACGCGGCGACAAGCCCAGTGTGGTGCAAATCCGCAGCGAAGACGTGGACCCGGACGTCGTCGGCCGAGCGGTCATCGACGCGTTGCGGCAGATGCGCACCGAACTGGATGCGGGCGCACTCCTCACGATCGACCCGAACCGCACGCGTTTGCGGCTCCTGCCGCTGCATCGCCGATAGTAGGGGAAAGTAACCCGGATGCAGTGCAGCGGGTTTTCCTGGGAACGCGCTGGTCATCGAAGGAGGTAGGGCGGATAAGCGCAGCGCATCCGCCGCGATCGTCACGGTGGCAGGCGGACAGACGGTGGATGCGCTGCGCTTATCCACCCTACTCTCGTCGCCCCGGCAATCGTCGAGGCCGGTTCGGGATGCTGGCTGCGCTCATTCCGGGCCGCATCCTTGTGGCCTCCCGGAATGACCCGCGCCGCTGTTGAGAGCCGCTGCGCTTCTTCCGGGCTACGCCGAGCCCTGCTGCGCGCGCAGTCCAGCCACGATCGCGGCCAGCGCGTCCTCGTTGGCCAGTTCGCCCAGGGCTTGACCATCGGCGAGGTGCAGCACGCCGTTGCTGGCATGCAATGAATCGGGATCGGCCGCCTTCAAGGCCGCCAGCAACAGACCGGCATCGCGGGGCGCGGCGTAGCCCGCGCTCTGCAGCAGCGCCGCACCATCGGCCGACGATAATTTGAAATAGAAAAGTCCATCGCCATCGCGATAGCTCTTGAACTGCACGTTCGCCGCCGTCGCCGCCGGCCGGCCCGCTGCGGCCGTCGCCGGACCGGTGCCGAGCGAACGTAAGCCCACCGCCGCGCGCAAGCGGACGAGCAGAGCGCGGGTGATCGTGCGGGCGCGCGCGGCGCCCTCCTGCAGGCGATCTTCCACTTCGCGATTGCCGTCCGCTGTCCCAACCAGCCGTTGGTATTCGGCCCGTGCCGGGGCGATATCGCGGTCGATGCATTCGAACACGCGCTGCTTGGCCTCGCCCCAGCCAATGCCGGCCGCGAAGGCCTGGCGCATCGCCGCGGTCTCCTCCAGGCTGGCGAACGCCTGGTAGATCGCGAACAAGTGCGAGCCATCGGCGTCCTTGGGCTCGCCCGGCTGAAGCGAATTGGTGACGATGCCGGCGATCGCCCGCTTGAGTTCCTTGGCCGACAACCACAGCGGAATGGTGTTGTCGTAGCTCTTCGACATCTTGCGCCCGTCGAGCCCGGGCAGGATCGCCGAGCTGTCCTCGATCAGCGCCTCGGGCAGGGTGAAATACTCGCCGCCGTAGACGTGGTTGAAACGCTGCGCCAGATCGCGGGCGATCTCGATGTGCTGCAACTGGTCGCGCCCAACCGGCACCTGATGCGCGTTGAAGGCCAGGATATCGGCGGCCATCAGCACCGGGTACATGAACAGGCCGGCGCTGATCCCGGCATCCGGGTCGTCGCCGGCCTGCACATTGGCATCGACCGAAGCCTTGTAGGCATGCGCGCGGTTGAGCAGACCCTTGCCGGCAACGCAGGTCAAGAGCCAGGTCAGCTCGGGAATCTCGGGAATATCCGACTGCCGATAGAACAGCACCCGCCGCGGATCGAGCCCGAGCGCCAACCAGGTCGCGGCGATTTCCAGGGTCGAGCGCTGGATGCGCTCTGGGTCCTGGCATTTGACCAAGGCGTGGTAATCGGCCAGGAAATAGAACGACTCGACCGCATCGCTGCGACTGGCCGCAATCGCCGGCCGGATCGCGCCGACGTAATTGCCGAGGTGCGGAGCCCCGGTGGTGGTGATACCGGTAAGGACGCGACGTTTCATATCAGGGGACCGGGGTCAGAAGACAGAGGACAGAGGACAGAATACAGAGGACAGCAAAATCCGTCGCCCCGGCGGAAGCCGGGTTCAGAAGACCGAGGACAGAAGACAGCGGTGCCGTCGCCCCGGCGGAAGCCGGGGCCCAGTGCCGGATAGGACGGAACCGCGAGAGCACTGGGTCCCGGCGTTCGCCGGGACGACGGCTCTTGCTGTTCCCTGTTCCCTGTTCCCTGTTCCCTGTTCCCTGTTCCCTGCTCCCTGCTCCCCGTTCCCCATCCTCCGTCATCCGTCCCCTGCCCCGCGCAGCCCGGCGCGGCCGGCGAGGATGGCGGCGAGGATGTCCGGGGCGTATTCGAAGCTGTCGTAGTACAACTGCTCGGCCGGCAGGCCGGCTTCGACGAAGGCGTGGCGGGCGGCGTCGATCATGACCGGTGGGCCGCTCATGTAGACATCGTATTCGCGCAGGTCGGGATGGTCGGCGAGCACCGCCTGGTGGACCTGGCCGTGGCGGTAGCGATCTGCTTCGTGCGGACCGGGCTCGGACAGCACCGCCTGAAAATCGAAGCCGGCATGCGCGGCGGCAAACTGGCCTGGCAATTCCGGCAGGTAGATGTCGCTCGCGCTGCGCACGCCCCAGTAGCAATGCATGGTCCGGCGCGTACCCAGGTGCAGGAAATGCTCGATCAGCGCCTTGATCGGGGCGAAGCCGGTGCCGCCGGCCATCAGCAGGATCGGCCGTTCGGAATGCTCGCGCGCAACGAAGGTACCAAGCGGACCTTCGATGCGCAGCAGGCTGCCGACCGGCAGCGCTTCGAATACTTGTTGGGTGAAACCGCCGCCGGGCACCCGGCGGATATGCAGTTCGATATCGCGGCCGGTGTGCGGCGCATTGGCGATCGAAAAGGCGCGGCGCCGACCCTGGTCGAGCAGCACGTCCAGATACTGACCGGCGAGCCACAGCAGCGGATCGCGACTCGGTGTGGCCAGACACAGGCGCATGACATCGGCGGCCAGCAATTGCTTGCCGGTGATGCGCGCCGGCAGCACCCGCCGCGGTAGATCGGCCACGCTCGGCACTTCGCGCGCAGCGATGACCAGATCGCTCTGCGGCACCGCCTGGCACAGCAGCACATCGCCGTGCGCGCGTTCTTCGGCGGACAGAGCGCTAGGCGCCAGCCGTGGATAACTGCATCGACCGGAGATCAGCGTTGCCTTGCAACTGCCGCAGACCCCGCCCAGGCAGGAATACGGCAGGGCCAGGCCGGCGCGGCCGGCGCCTTCGAGCACGCTCTCGCCGGCCGCGACCGCGAACGATTTGCCGCCGGGTTGGATACTGACTCGATAACTCACGCGCGGCTCCAGGTTCGGATCGGGCATTGTCGCGAAACCAGAGGACAGAGGACAGAGGACAGAGGACAGCGGAGCCGTCGCCCCGGCGCAAGCCGGGGCCCAGTGCCGGATAGGGCGGCACTGCCGGGCACTGGGTCCCGGCGTTCGCCGGGTTCAGAGGACAGATGACAGATGACAGAGGACAGAGGACAGAGGGCCGAGGTCAGAAGACAGAATACAGAGGACAGCAAAATCCGTCGCCCCGGCGCAAGCCGGGGCCCAGTGCCGGATGGGGCGGCACTGCCGGGCACTGGGTCCCGGCGTTCGCCGGGTTCAGAGGACAGATGACAGAGGACAGAGGACAGATGACAGAGGACAGAGGGCCGAGGTCAGAAGACAGATGACAGAGGACAGCAAAATCCGTCGCCCCGGCGGATGCCGGCCCAGTGCCGGATAGGGCGGCACCGCCAGAGCACTGGGTCCCGGCGTTCGCCGGGACGACGGCGGGTTCAGAGGACCGAGGCCGGACGACAGAATACAGAGGACAGCGGAGCTGTCGCCCCGGCTCGTCGAAACGCCGGACCGACGCTGGTTTGGCTGCTACCGGGTAGTATCGGCCACAGGCATTCGACCGCAGGACCGCAGCATGATCTTCCAAAAATCCTTCTCGCTGGATCAGCTCAATACGCGCTTCGCGGGCAGCCTGGCGGAATCCCTGGGCATTGTCTTCACCGAGATCGGCGCCGACTTCCTGCGCGGCAGCCTGCCGGTCGATGCGCGCACCATGCAGCCGTTTGGCGTGTTGCACGGCGGCGCTTCGGTGGCGCTGGCCGAATCGCTGGGATCGCTGGCCGGCTGGCTGTGCCGGCCGGACGATGGTTCGCTGGTAGTCGGCATCGAGATCAATGCCAATCACCTGCGCGCGGAACGCGACGGCGTGGTCACCGGCACCGCGCGGCCGCTGCATCTGGGCCAGAGCACCCAGGTCTGGGAGATCCGCATCGAGAACGCCGCCGGCCAACTGGTCTGCGTGTCGCGCTTGACGCTCGCGGTGGTGGCAAGCAAGTGAGCCACGATCAACCCTATGCCGGACTCTCGCCGGACTGCGTGCTGGATGCGGTCGAGCAGGCGGGCTTCGCGCCCGACGGTCGGCTGCTGGCACTGAACAGCTTCGAGAACCGGGTCTACCAGATCGGCATTGAGGCCGAGCCCGGCCAGGATCGGTTTCTGATCGCCAAGTTCTATCGGCCGGGACGCTGGAGCGATGCCGGCATTGGCGAGGAACACCGCTTCGCCAGCGAGCTCAAAGCCGCCGAACTGCCGGTGGTGGCGCCGCTGGCCACAGCGGCTGGCAGTCTGCATCGCCACGCCGGATTCCGCTTCGCGCTGTTTCCGCGCCGCGGCGGGCGCGCCCCGGAGCTGGAACAGATCGAGGTCGCGGCCTGGCTCGGGCGGCTGCTCGCCCGCATCCACAACGTCGGTGCGCTGGCCCGCTTCCAGCATCGGCAGAACCTCGACGTGGAAAATCTGCTGCGCGCCCCGATGCGTGCGGCGCTGGCCTCTACACTGCTGCCGGCCGAGCTGCGCGAGCGTTACACGGCGCGCGTGCAGGCGGCGGCAACCGCGATCGAACAGCGCCTGGCCGCGATCGCCCCGACCCGGCTGCGACTGCACGGCGACTGCCATCCGGGCAATGTGCTGTGGACCGACGGCGGGCCGCACTTCGTCGATCTGGACGATGCCCGAAGCGGCCCGGCGGTGCAGGATCTGTGGATGCTGTTCAGTGGCGATGAGCACCAGCGCGAGGCGCTGCTCGAAGGCTACGAAACCTTCCGTCCGTTCGATCGCCGCGAGCTGGACCTGATCCCGGCGCTGCGGCTGATGCGGCAAATCCATTACGCCGGCTGGATCGCCGAACGCTGGAGCGACCCGGCCTTTCCGCAGGCGTTCGGCCACCTCGCCAGTCCGGTCTGGTGGCAGCAGCACCTCGACGATATTGCCGCACAGCTCGAATCCTTGGAGGACGCCGACGAATGAGCGGTTATTGCGACGTTGCCCCTTGGGTTTTAGGTTTTAGGTTTTAGGTGGCGTGGTGCGGAGGTATCCACTGGATGGGCAGGACCACAGCTTGCGGCGAACTTCAGCACTTGCGCTTTAGTTGCGAATGGCGGATGCGCTGCGCTTATCCACCCTACTTCCGTCGTCCCGGCGGAAGCCGGGACCCAGTGCTGGAGGTGTTCGACATGGTCGGGACTGGGCCCCGGCGTTCGCCGGGGCGACGGCTGTTGCTGTTATCTGTCATCAGTCTTCTGTCATCAGTCTTCTGGCCTCGGTCTTCTGTCTTCTGTCGTCTGTCCTCAGTCCTCTGGACGGCGCTTATCCACCCTACTTCAGCTGGTCGGTCTTCTGTACCACGCCTATCCACCCTACAATCGACGGCTGCAATCGGTCAGTGAGTGGGCATGGACATCGGACAAGTAGTGATTCTGGCCCTGGTGCAGGCACTGACCGAGTTTCTGCCGGTGTCGAGTTCCGGGCACCTGGGTTTGGCCGGTTTCTTTTTCGGCTTTGCCTATCAGGGTCTCAACTTCGATCTGGCCTTGCATTTCGGCACCCTGACCGCGGTGCTGATCTATTACCGGCGCGAGCTGATCGGCATCCTGCAGGCGGTTTTTTCCAGCGATACATCGACGCCGCTGCGCGAGCGCCGCCGGCTAGGCTGGGGTATCGCGCTGGCCACCGTGCCGGCACTGATCGCCGGGCTGATCCTGTCCCAGGCCGACGCCTTCGTGGAATCGCTGCGCATGCCGGCACTGATCGCGACCAACCTGATCGTGTTCGGCGTGCTGCTCGGCCTGGCCGATCGGTTCGGTAACAAAACCGGCAGCGCCGACCGCTTGAGCCTGCGCCAGGCCTTGCTGATCGGGCTGGCCCAGGTGCTGGCCCTGGTGCCCGGGGTATCGCGTTCCGGCATCACCATCACTGCTGGCCTGGCGCTCGGCTTGAGTCGGGCCGAGGCGGCGCGCTATACCTTCCTGCTGTCGGTGCCGATCACCCTGGCCGCCACCGCGCACGGCGCGATGAATATGTTCAAGCAGCGCGCCGCACTGGATCTGACGGAATTCGCGCTGGGCGCCGTGATCGCCGCGGTCGCCGGGGTGATATGCATCCACTGGCTGCTCAAACTGTTGCGCACGCAGAGCCTGATGCCGTTCGTGTGGTACCGGATCGCGCTCGGCGCCGCCGTATTTGCCATGCTGCTGTTCGGTTGATGCGCAACACGAGACAAGCCATGCCCAGCGACCCGCCAACTTCCAGCACGACCCCTACCGGCATCGGTATCGCCGAGTTCCTGTTTCAGGAAGGCCAGACCCTGGCCCGCGCCCAACAACCACGCGAGGCCCTCGGCTGGTTTCGCCGCGCCGCCGATCTCGGCCACGCCGAGGCGGCGCTGGCCGCCGGTCGGGTATTGTTGTTTTTGGGCGAAGACGACGCCGAACGGCGCGAGGCGATCGCCCGCTTGAGCATCGCCGAACGGGCTGGTCTGACCGCGGCCGGTTATCTGCTCGCCCAGGTCGCACTCGGCGGTCGTTTGCTGCCATGCGATTTCCTGGCCATCGACCAGCGCCTGCTGGCCGCCGCCCGCGCCGGGTTTGCGCCGGCGCAACGGGCGCTGGGGCTGATGTTCGGCCGCGACCCCGACCCGCGTGCGCAGCAGGCCGCGCACCAGTTGTTTGCCGATGCCGCCGAAGCCGGCGACTGGGTCAGCGCTTATCTGTTGGCCGAGCGCCTGCGCCACGGCGAGGGCGGCGCGGCCGATCCGGCCGCCGCCAACGCGCTGTACGCGCAATTGCAGGGCGCCGGACTACCGGCCCTGCCGCGGCTGCCGCGTTCGAACTTGACCGAAGCGCCGGCCAGCGAGGAAGCACCGCTGCGACTGTCCAGCGAGGCGATGCTGGCGCTGCCCGAGCGCTACGAACGGCACCAACGCCCCCGCGTGCACACCCTGCCCGAGTTGTTCAGCGTCGAGGAATGCCGCTTTCTGATCGCCATGGCCAGCCCGCATCTGCGTCGTTCGCAGGTGTTCGATCCGAGTTCGGACGCCGCGCTCCAGCATGAGATCCGCGATTCCAGCGACGCCAGTTTCGACCCGCTGCTGGAAGATTTTTCGCTGCGCCTGCTGCAACTGCGCATGGCCCGCGCGGCCGCCTGCGAACTGGTCCAGGGCGAACAGTTGATCGTGCTGCGCTATCAGCCGGGGGAACGCTACCTGGCGCACCGCGATTACCTGGCGCCGAGCGCATTGGCCGCCAACCGTCCGGATGCCGGCCAGCGTCTGCGCACGGTCTGCGTCAATCTGCACCCGGTCGCGGCTGGTGGCGAGACCGAATTCCCGCTGCTCGATCTGAAGCTGCCGGCAACGCTGGGCACGGCCGTGGTGTTCGATAGTCTGTACC
>JBFXKH010000093.1:0-14859 GCA_050173995.1 Lysobacterales bacterium
ATGCAGCACCAGGCCGATATCGACGGCCCGCTATACGATTACGCGAGCAAGGGCCACAAGCTCGAATACCTCGGCACCGAAGACGTCGATGGCACACCGGCGCACAAATTGCGGGTGCTGCTCGCCACTGGCAACGAGCAGCTCTGGTATATCGACCCGGATTTCTTCCTGCCGATCCGGGTGGTCGACAAGATTTTCCGCCGTGGCGCCGAGAGCGAGACCGAGACCGACCTTGGCGATTACGAAAAGGTCAACGGGGTGTACTTTCCGACCGCGATCCAGACCGGCGCCAAGGGCGCCCAGGCCGACCAGAAAGCCAGCATCAGCCTGGACAAGATCGAAGTGAACGTGCCGGCCCCGGCCGAGCTGTTTGCCTTCCCCGAAGCCAAGAGCAAGCCATGAGGACCGCCGCCATGCGTATTCGTACCAGCCTGCTGGCCGTGGCCGGCCTGATCGCGCTACCGGCCTTTGCCGCCGATCCGGCCGCGCTGCGTTTCGACCCCGGGGTGATCTCCGGACTCGGCGCGCGCAACATCGGATCGGCGCAGATGAGCGGCCGGGTCGCCGCGGTCGCCGCCTTCAACGAAAATGGCAAGACCACGGTCTACGTCGGCTCGGCCAGCGGTGGTCTGTGGAAGTCCAGCGATGGCACCACCACCTTCAAGCCGGTATTCGACCAGCAGCCGGTGCAGTCGATCGGCGCGATCGCGATCGACCCCAACAACCACCAGAGTGTCTGGGTCGGCACCGGCGAACCGTGGACGCGCAACAGCGTGTCGGTCGGCGACGGCGTCTACCATTCGACCGACGGCGGCGACACCTGGACCCACCTCGGCCTGGCCGAGAGCGAGCGCATCGGCAAGATCATCGTGCACCCCACCGACGGCAACACCGTTTACGTGTGTGCGCTGGGCAAGCTGTGGAGCGACAGCGCCGAGCGCGGCCTGTACCAGACCCGCGACGCCGGCAAGACCTGGACCAAACTGCTGGCCGGGGCCAACCTGTCGACCGGTTGCTCCGATCTGGCACTCGACCCGGCCGACCCCGGGCATCTGCTGGCGGCGATGTGGGACTTCCGGCGCAAGGGCTGGACTTTCCGCTCCGGCGGCGAATCGCCGAGCGCAAGAAGTGAAAGTGGGCTGTTCCGCAGCAAGGACGGTGGCACCAGTTGGACCGAAATCAGCGCGGACGCCAACCCAGGCTTTCCGGCCAAGCCCTTTGGCCGGATCGCAGTCGCAATCGCCCCGTCCGATCCGAACATTGTCTACGCCGTGGTCGAATCGACCCGCAGCGCGCTGTTCAGAAGTGGCGACGGCGGCAAGACCTGGGAAGAACGCGACCGCAGCCAGATGATGGTCTGGCGGCCGTTCTACTTCGCCAAACTTGTGGTCGATCCGCACAATCCGGATCGCGTGTTCAAACCCAACCTGTCGCTGATCGTTTCGGACGATGGCGGCAAGAGCTTCGCCTCGGCCGGCGGCGGCGCCCACGGCGACTGGCACGATCTGTGGATCAATCCGGACAATACCCAGCACATCATCGGCGGCGACGATGGCGGAATGTGGTTTTCGCTGAATGGCGGCTCGCTATGGCACAAGGTCAACAACCTGCCCTTGTCGCAGTTCTATCACGTCAGCACCGACAACCACGATCCCTATCAGGTCTATGGTGGCCTGCAGGACAACACCTCGTGGGTGGCGCCCTCGGCTTATCCCGGCGGCATCAGCAATCACCGCTGGGAAAGCTTTTCCGGCGGCGACGGCTTCTGGACCTTCAGCGACCCGGCCGACCCGAACTACGCCTACTTCGAGTCGCAGGGCGGCACCATTACGCGCATCAATCGGCAAACCCTGCAGCAACGCGATATCCAGCCCAAGGCCGGCAAGAACGAGAAACTGCGCTTCAACTGGAACGCACCGATCCACCTGTCGCCGAACGAAAAGGGCACGATCTACATCGGTTCGCAGTTCCTGCATCGCAGCCGCGACCAAGGCCAGAGCTGGGAGCGGATCAGCCCGGATCTAACCAGCAACGATCCGGACAAGCAGAAGCAGGAACAGACCGGCGGCGTCACCATCGACAATTCCGCCGCCGAGATGCACACCACCATCTACTCGATCAGCGAATCGCCCAAGGACGGCCGGGTGATCTGGGTCGGCACCGATGACGGCAATGTGCAGGTGAGCCGCGATGGCGGCCAGCACTGGCGCAACACCGTCGGCAACATCAAGGGCCTGCCGCGCGGCAGTTGGGTGAGCTCGGTCGAGGCCAGCCGCTTCGACGCTGCCACCGCCTATGCGACCATCGACCGTCATACCTTCGGCGACCTGGCACCACACGCGTTCGTCACCCGCGACTACGGCCAGACCTGGACACGCATCGCCAGCAGCGAACAGGGCGTACGCGGCTATGCCTATGTGCTGAAGGAAGACAGCGTGAACCCCCGGCTGCTGTTCCTCGGCACCGAGTTCGGGCTGTGGATCAGCGTCGATGGCGGCCAGCGCTGGGCCGCGTTCAAGGGCGGCAAGTTCCCCGCCGTGTCGGTGCGCGATCTGGCCGTGCAGGCCCGCGACAACGACCTGGTGATCGGCACCCACGGTCGCGGCATCTGGATCATCGACGACATCACCCCGCTGCGCGCCCTGTCCGACCAGGTGCTGGCCAGCGAAGTCAGTTTCCTGCCGTCGCGACCGCAGGTGCAGCGCCTGGATGCCTACGGCGGCTGGGCCGAGGGCGATGCCGTGTTTACCGGCGCCAATCCGAGCAACGACGCGGTCGTCAACTACTACCAGAAGAGCCGCCACCTGTTCGGCAAGCTCAAGCTCGAAGTGCTGGACGCCGAGGGCAAGGTGATCGACACCCTGCCGGCCAGCAAGCGTCCCGGCATCAACCGGGTCGGTTGGTCGATGCGGCTCAAGCCGCCGCGGGTACCGAGCGGCGCCACCCTGAGCTATGCGGCGTTCACCAACGCGCGCTACCTGCCTGGTCGCTACACGGTGCGCCTGAGCAAGAACGGCCAGAGCTACGAAGCCCCGCTCGACATCGGCATGGACCGCCGCGCCACCTACAACCTGGACGACCGCAAGGCGCAGTTCGCCGCGGCCCTGCGCATGCGCGCCCTGTATGAGCGGATGAGCGCGCTGATGGACCGCATCGTCGGGCTGCGCGACCAGGCCCGTACCCGGGCCAAGGACCTGGCGGCGGGCGATCGACAGGGCAAGCGCCTGCTCGCCCTGGCCGATCAGGCCGACGCGGTACGCAAGAAGATCGTCGCCACCACCGAGGGCGGCGCGATCACCGGCGAAGAACGCCTGCGCGAGCACATGGACCAGATATACAGCGCCATCCTGGGCTGGGAAGGCCGCCCCGGCGACTACCAGATCGCCCGCATCGACGCACTCGAAGCCGAACTCGGCGATGTCGAGCAGGCGTTTGCCAGCCTGCTCGAAAAACAGGCCAAGCCGCTCGATCTGGCCCTGGTCGCCAGCGGTCGCCGCGGACTGGACCTGGCAGCCACCGCCAGCGCCTCGGGCAAGGGCGGTCTGGCCGGGGCCGAGCAGGCACTCAGGGCCTTCTGGCGGCAGTGACCGCAGCGGGCATCGACGCCAAGCGTCGATGCCCGACCGCTCCGATTGGGAGGCGCTCTTGTAGGGTGGATAAGCGCAGCGCATCCACCATCCATCCGCCTGCCACCCTCATGAAAACGGCGAATGACCGGCTCCGCCGTTGAAAACCGCCGCACTGATCCACCCCACAACCCCAGGCGAAAGCGAACCGCACAAACATGAATCGATCTCCTTCGGCAATTCGGCAGGAATCGCAGGATCGGTCGGCAATGCCAAAGGCGTCCCGATGGCGCAAGCTCGTGGTCTTCTCGCTCACCGGCGCCGCACTGGTTTGGGCTGCGGTATTGTCCCCCGTGCTCATGCACCGGATCGAGCGCATGCAGCGCGCTCGGCAGGCGGAATTTGCCGAAAAGGTGGCGCTGCTCACGGCGCGTGAAGCCAGCGGTCTGGCGGCTTGCCAGTTCCAGTCCGATGTCGATGCCCACGGACTGAACAGGTTTCTCGACCAAGATCTGCCAGGGACCCCTGCGCTTTCCATCAATATCCTGCCGACATTCGACGATATGCGTGGTCTGCGCATCATTGGCGACCGGCTCTATCGGATCCACTTGAGCGAATCCGACGGATTTCGGCTCTGGGACTATCTGTCGCCAGGGGCAAGCCGCCAGCCGCAGCGTAC
Organism: Lysobacterales bacterium; assembly: GCA_050173995.1. Taxonomy (GTDB): domain Bacteria; phylum Pseudomonadota; class Gammaproteobacteria; order Xanthomonadales; family Ahniellaceae; genus 0-14-3-00-62-12. The sequence goes on from JBFXKH010000093.1 coordinate 4,246, forward strand.
GCTGCTCTCCGCCCCATTGCGGCACCTTACCGCCACGCGACTGACCGCGCTTTTCGGTAGTGCCATTCGCGAGGCAGGCGGCCGGCTGAATTACGGAAAGGACGGCGATACCTACACCTTTAATTCCGGCCCCGGCCTATGCGGCAAGACCTGGTCACCGGATCCATTGACCCGTGCTGGCCGACTGGTCGCCCTGGTGGCCCTGCTTGATCGGCATGCGCAGTTGACCGCGCGGCGCGACCTGGTGTTCAGCGATTTGCAGATTCAGCGCTCGGCTACCGCCCTAATGAAAGATTGATTCAAAGCTCTGCCGATCGTGCAAACCACTTTCCCGACAGCGAATGTGCCGTCATGGTCCTGCTGTCCACAGTCGTAGGGCTGTCCGCAGTCGTAGGGTGGATAAGCGCAGCGCATCCACCATCCATCCGCCTGCCGCCCACATGAAAACGGCGGATGACCGGCTCCGCCGTTGAAAACCGCTGCGCTTATCCGTCCTACGCAACCCCAAATAAGTAGCCCGGAAGCGGCGCAGGGGATGCCGGGAGGAACGCTCCGAGACATAGCACGTAGGTCGGCTCAAACGCCGCAGGCGTGGAGCCGACACTGTTCGGTCATCATGTCATTCGGTTCATACGCCGCGGACGCGATGCGCTATTCAACTGCGGGGCGGGTCAATTGTCATTGTTCGGCGCTGCGCCACTGGCGGGACTGTCGGCTCCGGCGCTTCGCGCCTTGAGCCGACCTACGGCTGGTCATTCCTGGATATTCGCCCGAAGCCAGCTGCACGGCGCATCAACGACCTGCCGAGCTGGTGCTCGGCGCTCCCATCACGTTGGCTGGATGGCGATCGGACATTGCGAGCCCGGTCGCGGCTGGCGCTGCGGATTCGGGTTACCCTTGGCGCCCTTTTGACCGAGCCACTTTCGCCCCATGCGTCTATTGCTTTTGATCGGACTGCTCGCTTGCCGGGTTCTGCATGCCGCGCCTCTGCCGTCGGTACCGGACCACGCGCAGCCTTGCGTCAACGGTTTCGCCGAGACTTTTCCGTGCAGCAATGTCGATCTGCTGGCACATATCGGCAATGCCGAGCTGGGCAGCAGCGCGGGCAACGATATCTGGGGCTGGACCGATCCCGACAGCGGCCGCGAGTACGCGCTGATGGGGCTCGCCAATGGCACCGCCTTTGTCGATATCACCGATCCCGAGTTTCCACAGCGGTTGGGACGCCTGCCCACCCACAGCAGCAACTCTTCCTGGCGCGACATCAAGACCCGCGGTTACTACGCCTTCATCGTTTCCGAGGCGTCCGATCACGGCATGCAAATATTCGACCTGCGACGCCTGCGTGCTGCGTCTGGGCCGGGCACGCTGTTCAATGCGGACGCGCACTACGCCGGCTTCGGCCGCGCGCATAACATCGTGATCGATACCGACAGCGGATTTGCTTTCGCGGTCGGATCGCGGCAGGGCGCGCAGACCTGCGCCAGCGGCCTGCACATGATCGATATCCGCAATCCGCTGCTACCCGCTTTTGCCGGCTGCTTCAGCGCCGACGGCTACACCCACGACGCCCAGTGCCTGAGCTACCCAGGACCGGACCCGGACTACCTCGGCCACGAAATCTGCCTGGCCAGCAACGAGGACACGATCACCATCGTCGATGTCAGCAGCAAGGCCAACCCGGTACAAATTTCGCGCACCACTTATGCCGGCCGTGGCTATACCCACCAGGGCTGGCTGAGCGAGGACGCGCACTACTTTCTGGTCGATGACGAAACCGATGAGATCAACTTCGGTCACAACACCCGCACCTACATCTTCGACGTCAGCGATCTCGACGCACCGCGGTTGCATGCCACCTATACCGCTCCGGTCGCCGCCAGCGATCACAACCTGTACGTCAAGGGCCGCTACGCCTATCAGTCGAATTATCGGGCCGGGCTGCGCATCCTCGACCTGGCGGCGATCGATGCCGGCACCCTGACCGAGGTCGGCTATTTCGACACGCATCCAGAAAGCGACGCCGCCGGCACCAGCGGCGCCTGGAGCGTGTATCCGTTCTTCGCCAGCGGCACGGTGATCCTGAGCGATATCAGCGCCGGGCTGTTCGTGCTGCGACCGCTGCTCTGCGATGGCCCCGCCGACGTGACCGGCCTGCTTGCCAGCGCGGTCGGCGACCAGCAGATCGCACTCAGTTGGGACGCCGGCAGCCCGGGCACGCGCTATCAGGTACACCGGGCGATGGGCGCCTGCGGCACCGCCGAAACCCTGATCGCCGACCAGCTCGACAGTCCCAATTGGCTGGACAGCGGAATCTCCGGCGGCATTGACTACGCTTATCGGGTGCGCGCGGTCAGCACCGATGGTCGCTGCCAGTCGGAATTCTCGGCCTGCCGGATCGCGCAGACCACCGGAATCTGCACCGCGCCGCCGGCATTTTCCGGCCCGGTCAGTGCCAGCTCGCCTGCGACCACGCAGTGCGCGATCCAACTGGCCTGGCCGGCGGCCACAGCCCGCTGCGCCGGGCCGGTCGACTACCGCATCGAGCGCAGCCTCGGCGCCACTTTCGATCCCAGCCAGGCGACCTTGTTAGCGAACGGTCTCAGCGGCACCGCGTTCACCGATCTGGGCGTCGAATACGGCAGCCAGTACAGTTACCGCCTACAGGCCTTCGATCAGAGCAATGGCAGCGCCGAGATCCATCCCAGCGTGCTCAGTTTCAGCCCGGTCGGGCCGTTGGCCGATGGCGATTTTGTGAGTGGCGCCGAGCTCGGCGATGCGCTGCTCGACGCGACCGGCGGCAACCGCCATCTCGCCTGGGAAGTGGTCAGCGACCTGGCACACAGCGGCGAACGCAGCTATTTTTCCAGTTACCCGAACAGCAGTTGCCTGGCCCTGATCAGCCCCAGTCTGGAACTGAGCGCGGGCGAAACTTCCCAGCTCAGTTTCTTCACCCGCTACAGCATCGAAGCCGGCTGGGACGCCGGCCTGGTCCAGATCAGCAGCGACGGCGGCAGCAGTTGGCAGACCCTCGAACCGATCGGCGGCTACCCCGCCGCGATGAACAACCAGAACAGCGCGGATGCCTGCAACTTCCCGGACGGCCAGCCGGCCTTCACCGGCAGCAACCTGGCCTGGCAGCCTTACTCCTTCGATCTTGGCGCCTACACCGGCACGATCCGGCTGCGCTGGCTGTTTTCGACCAACAACGTAACCAACGCTGCGGGCTGGTGGATCGACGATGTCGTGCTCAGCCATGTGCAGACCCCGGGCATCTGTCTGGGCGCAGCGTTCGTGTTTGGCGATGGTTTCGAATGAGACCGAATGCGCCCGAAGCCCGCCAGGATTGCCGAATCGCGCCATCAGTCGCTACGCTGATCGCCCAAACACAGGAATCGGTATGACGATGCCCAATCGTTTCGCTGAATTAGCCGCCGGTCGGGCGCTGCGTCCGCTGCTGGCCACGGCGCTGTTTGCCCTCTGCGCCACCGCCTGCTCCAACCGGCAGGTTTATGAAACCCTGCAGAGCTGGCAGGCCGAGCGGTGCGAACGCACCATCAGCGAAGACGATCGCGCCCGCTGCCTGCAGGCGGCCAGCGATTCCTACGACGCCTACCGGCGCCAGCGCGAAGAAGACAAGCGCGGCGAACGCGAACCGCCGAACCGGCCGTAAGCCGCGCCAGGTGCCGACTACCCTGGACCGAGCACGACGCCGCATCGGTTGTGCGAAGCGCAGCCAAGCGAAGTGGCATAGCTGACCAAGGACATCGCAGATGGATTGTTGCTGGGCGCAGCGGCTATTCATCGGCGGAGCTGGCTTGCGCGGCGTTGGGTCGGATACCGTGCTTCGAAGCGTTGCGCTTCGCTGCGCTCAGCACAACCTATGCGCTGCTGGGGCGACCCAGCGGGTCGCCCCTACGTGCTTGCGCTGACCGGCTCCGCCGTTGAAAACCGCTGTGCTCAGCACAACCTATTTCCCGCGCTTCGAATCGTGCGTGGTGCTGAGCGCCATCCAAGTCTGGACTACAAGGTTCGACTGAGCCCGCGCAGCCGGTTTCGCGGCGCGGTCACCGCACCGAGCCCAGTTCCTCGCGGATCACCCGTCGAAAGGTCGTTTCGATCTCGGTGCCGCGCATGGCTTCGTGCAGTGCCTGGTTGATCAAGCTCTGATAACTGCGCTTTCCCGCCTTGGCTTTAAAAAACGCCAGAACCTCGCCGTCCAGCAGGATCGAGACGCGCTGTTTGCCCAGTCGTTCGCGCACGGCGCTGGCGAATTCGGCCTGGCTTACGTCGTTCAGGCCGACACGCAGCCGTGGTGCTTTAGAGGTAGCGTGCGAGGTTTTCGACTTCATGCTTTTGTGCCTTGCGCATCGAGATGATGTGAATCTCACTTTCGGATTCGGTGTGGCAGATGGTCACGAAGGCAACATCAAGCAGACCAGTGGTGTTGAATCGTTGCTCGCCGGCGTAGTCTCGGGCATCTTCAACGGTGATCGTCGGACCGGCGAATACTTGCTCGGCATCGGTGAAATCCAAGCCGTGCTTGCTCAGGTTGCGCTTGCGCTTCGCGGTCTGCCAAGTGAACTCCATTAGGCACACTATACCGACGCGATTGCCTATTTCAACGACAGCGCCAGCCCGATGGCGTGGGCGATGCCCGAGGTGCCGAGATCGGGCAGCAGCTCAGTCATCGCGGCCACGCAGTTTGGGCCGGGGCTTGGCGCGTGGCTTGAATGCCTCCGGCGCCTTGACCTTGAACGCGGTCTCGCTGCTCGCGCCATTCAAGTCCAGTTTCAGGCGGTAGTCGCCGGGCACGAGGTAGAGCCGTTGCCCGAGCCGGACCGCCTCGGCATACGGCGTCTTGGCCAGTTGGCCGTTGCCCGGATCCGCTGGCGCGTCCGCGCTCGCGGTCGCTGTGGCCGGATCGCCGGATGCGGACGCGACTTCGGGTGTCGCCGCCTTGGCCGCCGCGGCGGCATTGGAAACAGACTCGGCGGCCAGCGCCAGCGTCTGATCGACCTGCAAATCCCAGACCAGACTGTTCAGCCCGCGGCGCGCGTTCACGGGGATCGTACGCAGCGGGCGCTGGTCGTTGTCGAGGACACTTAGCTGGCCCTGGCCATCGGCCGCAGCCCAATAGCTGATCGTTCGTTCCGGCAGGTAGGGGGTTTCATCGAACCAGCGCGAGGCGCGGCTACGCCAGTCGCGACTGGCCTGGATTTCGTCGACGTAAAACAGATGTGCGGGCTCGGCCTGGACCTTGGCGTTCAGTTCCTGCACCGGCAGCACATCGGCCACCCAGACGCTGCGCCCGTGGGTGGCGGCGACCAGTTCGCGGTCGCGCGGATGCACGATCAGATCGTGTACCGGAACGTTCGGCAGACCTTCGCCGAACGCCTGCCAATGCCCGCCGCGGTCGAGCGAGACATACACGCCACGGTCGCTGCCAACGTAGAGCAGGTCCGGGTTGACCGGGTCTTCGCGGATCACATTGACCGCCTCGGCCGGTAGATTGCTGGCGATCGAACGCCAGCTCGCCCCGAGATCGTCGGTGACGTAGACCATCGCGCTGGCGTCGTCGTTGCGGTAGGCGTTCAGGCTCAGATAGGCGCGCTTGGTGAAATGCGCGGAGGCCACCACCCGGCTCACCCACTGGTCGGGCAGGCGCGCCGACACGTTGCGCCAGTCGTTACCGCCGCCGCTGGTGACCCAGACGTTGCCGTCGTCGGTACCGGCCCAGATCAGCCCGAATTGCCGGGGCGATTCGCTGAGCGAGGTGATGCTGGCGTAGGGCACATCGCCGCGCTGCCTGCTGGTGCTGAGATCTTCGCTGATCGCGGTCCAGCTCTCGCCCTGGTCGAACGAACGGAACAGTTTATTGGCGCCGTAATAGACCACGTCGGGGTTGTGCGGGGACAGCAGCACCGGGGTATTCCAGTTGTAACGCAGCGCCGGCTCGCCGAGCTTCTCGCGCGGACGCACGCTGCCGGTGCCGCCCGGACCCTTGCGTTGATAGAAGCCGAACTGGTAACCGGTATAGACAGTGTTGTCGCGGTTGTCGACGGCGACGTGCATGCCGTCGCCGCCACCGATCATGGTCCAGTCCTCGCCCTGCTCCCAGCGCGTGCGCGAGGAACCCTTGAGCGTGCCGTTGTCTTGCAGTCCGCCGTAAACGTTGTAGGGCGTGTCCATGTCGACCGCGACGGTATAGAACTGACCGACCGGCTGACGATCCAGCTTCAGCCAGGTCTTGCCGCCGTCGTAGCTGATGTCCACCCCGCCGTCATTGCCGTTGACCATGCGGTTCGGGTAGGCGGGGTCGATCCACCAGGCGTGGTGGTCGACATGAACGTCCGGATGGTTCATGCCGGTGAAGGTCTTGCCGCCATCGCTGGAGGCGACCAATGGTACGCCCAGTACATAAATCTGTTCGGGGTTGTCCGGGGCCACGCGGATCTGGCCGAAATAGTAGCCGTAGGTGTAGGTGACTTCGCGCAGCGGCTGGTCGTGGGTGCGGCTCCAGGTCTGGCCGGCGTCGTTGGAGCGATAGATTTCCAGCCCGCGGATGTCGGTATTGAACAGGGCCGCCTCGGCGTCGTTCAGCGCCCGCACCAGATCGGCAACGCTCACCTGATCGGACTCGACCTTGGCGATCAGTGTCTTTGCATCCAGATCGGTATCCAGATCGTTGTCGCGGATGAAGGCTTCGATCGCGTCCTCAGGTTGGGCCAGAAACTCGGCCTTGCTCATCTTCTTCAGTCGCCGCGGCGACAATGGTTGGTCGCCCAAGTCCTGTTCGGCGTCGGGCAGCTCGGACCAATTATCGACACTGGCATACAGTACCTTCGGATCGGAGGCGGCAATCGCCAGTCCAATGCGCCCGACCTCGCGTCCGGTCGGAAAACCGCCGGCCAGACGTGCCCAGGTGTCGCCGCCGTCGCTGGATTTGTAGATGCCCGAACCTTCGCCCGACTCGACGAAGTTCCAGGCGCTGCGCGAACGCTCCCAGGTCGCCGCGTACAGCAGCTCCGGGTTGCCCGGATCCATGGCCAGATCGATCGCCCCGGTCATGCCGGTGGTGGCTAGCACCTGTTTCCAACTGGTACCGCCATCGCGGGTGCAGAACACGCCACGGCGACCGCCGTCGCTGTACAGCCGGCCGATCGCGGCGACACAAACCCGGTTGCTGTCCTTGGGATGTACCAGAATGCGGGCGATGCGATCCACATCGCTGAGCCCGCTGTGGCGGAAGCTCTGCCCTTCGTCGTCGGACACCAGCACGCCCATGCCGCCGTAAGAGGAACGCGAGGAGTTCGGCTCGCCGGTACCGATCCACAACCGCCCGGGCAGTTGCGGATCGACCGCGATATCGCCGCTGATCAAAGTTGGCAATCGATCCGACAGCGGTGTGAAACTGACCCCGTTGTTCAGCGTCTTCCACACCCCGCCACTGGCGTAGGCGACATAGAAACCGTAGGGCTTGCCCGGAATCGACTCGACATCGACCACCCGGCCGCCCTGCACCACCGGCCCGATCGAGCGCCAACGGCTGCCCTGCAACAACGACTCATCGGCCAGCCGTTGGTGTGCGGCATAGGCCCGCCACTGCGGCGCGTCGGGCTCGACGCTGTCGATTGCCCGTGCCGCCGGAAACGCGGCGGCGAGCAGGCCGAAGCAGGAAAGAATCAGTGTGGAGCGGGTGCGGTGCATGGTCGGACCTCCGGACAGGAAACCGAACAATAGCGAAGGATCGGCGCCTTCACCATCGGCCGATGGTCATTGCGCTGATTCTTTGTCCTCTGTCCTCTGTCCTCTGTCCTCTGTCCTCTGTCCTCTGTCCTCTGGAAGCGCCGTGCCGTCGCTCCCACAAACAGCCACCTGCGGCATTGCCCGGTCGGCATCTGTGCGGCCGCCCGCTAGCGCGTTACCATGCCGCAATCCACAGGGAGCGCCGCGCCATGTCACAACGCTGGGTGAAAACTCCGGGGGGCAATGTCATCGATGCCGACCGCATCGTGTCGATCACCAAGCCCGAGTCCTATCCAAAGATGGATGTCGAAGGCAATGATGGTATCGAATGGTCGGTGATGATCGGCACCAGCCTGACCCGCGACAGCCATATTTCGGTCACCGGCAGCAAGGAAGAAATCGCCGGCTTCGTCAATCGACTGGTCGGCCAGGCCGGCCCGGCCTGAATTCAGCGCCCCGGCCGCGATGGCTACCGCCAGCGCCAACCCGCAGCGACGTTTGGCCGGCCCGGCCCACAGCGGCGCCGCTGGCGGCTGGCGCAGGTGGCCGTGGACCCTGCTCAGCATCGCTATCGCATTGTCTTGGCTGGTGCTGGCAATGGGTCCCTTGGGCAGCCATACCCACGAAGCCGGCATTGCCTCCCTATTGCGCGAGCCGATCCTGATTCTGGCGGCGGCGCTTGCCTGGTCGCGCTCGCGTCTGGCCTCGTTCCGACAACGCCTGGCGCTCCGTCTGATCGCACTTGCCGTAGGCGCGGTGCTGGTCGGGGAACTGCTATGGGCGATGCATGCACTGCAGCACAGCACGATGCCGCGGCTCGGCGTATGGGATCCGTTCTTTCTCGCCTATTTCCCCTTGATGCTGGCCGGCGTGTTGGCCCTGCGCAGGCAATTTATGTCCTCGACCGACATCGCGCGCTTCGTGCTCGATGCGCTGATCGTGAGTGTCGGCGGCGGCATGTATGTGTGGCAGTTTGGCATCGCCCCATTCCTGGCGGCCGACCCAAGCTTCGGCGTGCGCGAAAATCTGGTCAGTCTGGCCTACCCGATCGGCGATCTGCTTACCTTGGTCGGCATCGCCGCGGTGTTGCTCAGACTGCCGCAGGGCGCGACCCGGCTTAGCCATGTGCTGTTGGCCCTAGCCCTGATCGCCAGCCTGGTTGGCGATTTGTCCTGGTTGTTTCTGGGCGCCGATCTGCCGATCGCGGTGGATCGTCTGGCGCGTGGTTTCTGGTATTTGCAGGCCGTACTCCTGGTCGCCGCCGCCGAGAGCATACGGCCCCGGCTTGGACCGGATCCGCTGTTGCTCAGTCAGCGCGGCACGATCACTGCCCTGCCCTATCTGGCACTGGCCGCGGGTTACGGCTTGTTCGCCTGGGCAACCCTGTACGGCAGCATGGAAAGTGTCCGCGACTTGCTGGCTTGGGCCAGCGTGTTGACTTTCGCCGTGGTCATCCGGCAGGCGCTGGCCAGTCGCGAGAACGCCAACCTGCTGTGGCGTCAGGCCCATCTGCAGAGCGAGAACCGGCTGGCCAAACTGATCGAAAACGCCGCCGAGGGCGTGTTGGTGCTGGATCGGCACATGGCCGTGCAGTACGCAAGCCCAGCCGCCTCGCACCTGCTCGGTCTGGCCAGCGGCCGCGCCATCGGGCGACCGATCCAGAGCCTGCTGCACCCGGATGACGCCGAATCGCTGTCACTCAAGCTCAGTCAGTTGCAGGCCGCCGGCAGCCACCGGACCGGCAAGTTGATGCTGCGCTTCAACGCCAGCGACGGCGCGACCGTGCTCACCGAGACCAGCCTGTCCGATCAGCGCGACGATCCGGCCCTGGACGGGGTGGTACTGAATATCCGCGATGTCACCGCCCACCACGCACTCGAAGACCAGTTGCGTCACGACGCCCTGCACGATGCCCTGACCCATTTGCCCGGACGCGAACTGTTTCTCGACCGGACCAAGGGCGCGCTCGCGCGGATCGGTCAAGGCCTCAGCCAGGTCGCGGTGGCAGTGCTGGAGATCGACCAGTACCGCTTGATCAACGACAGCCTTGGACTGCCGGCCGGCGACCGCCTGCTGCAGTTGACCGGCGAACGCCTGCGCTCTGCGGTGGCCAGCGACGGCCTGGCCCGGGTCAGCGATTCGGTGTTCGCCCTGTTGTTCGAACCGGGCGCTGGCACGGCCGCGGTTGCGCTCCGCATCGAGGCCCTGCAGTCGCTGTTTGCGACCGCTTTCGTGCTTGATGGCAAACCGGTGCAGGTGTCGGCCAGCATTGGCTTTGCGGTCACCGCAAACATCGGCGAATCGGCCGCCACCCTGCTGCAGAACGCCGATACCGCACTGGCCCTGGCGCGCGCCGACGGCGGCGCCCGCTGCCGCATGTTCGCCCCGGAACAACACCAGCAGATACTGGAGCGGCTGCGGCTGCGCGCCGAGATCCCGGAAGCGCTGGAACATCATCGCTTCGAGATCCATCTGCAGCCGGTGGTCGGCCTGATCGACGGCTATCCGATCGCCCTGCGGCCGCGGCTGGCCTGGCGCGATCCCGGGCTGGCGCCGTGGCCGATCGACCGCATCCGCCAGGCCGCCCACGATCCACGCATCGGCATCGACCTGGGTGAGTGGATCGTGGCCAACGCGCAACGGGAATTCGCCAGCGTCATCAAGTACCAAAACCTCGCCAGCCATCTGTCGCTACTGATCGCGTTGGATGGCCACCACCTGCATCACCCGGAATTGCTGCCGCGGCTGCGCACGCTGCTCGACCAACTCGGTCTGGCCGCGGTCAACCTGACCTTGTCAATCACCGAGGAAAGCCTGGCCGAACGCCATGCCGAGGCGATCGTCGGCCTGCGCGGCCTGAGCGCC
>JBFXKH010000094.1:0-14633 GCA_050173995.1 Lysobacterales bacterium
CACCGTCTACCACAGCGACGACGAGGCCTACGAAATCTGGAACCAGGAAGTCGGCGTGCCCAACGAGCGGATCGTGCGCATCGGCGACAACAAGGGTGCGCCCTATGCCTCGGACAACTTCTGGGCGATGGGCGATACCGGCCCCTGCGGCCCCTGCACCGAAATCTTCTACGACCACGGCCCGGGCATCGCCGGTGGCCCGCCCGGTTCGCCGGACGAAGACGGCGATCGTTACATCGAAATCTGGAACCTGGTGTTCATGCAGTTCGAGCGTTCCGCCGACGGCACCCTGAGCAAGCTGCCCAAGCCCTGCGTCGATACCGGTATGGGTCTGGAGCGGCTGACCGCGGTCTTGCAGCACGTCAACAGCAATTACGACATCGACCTGATGCGCGCCCTGGTCGAGGCGGCGGCGGCGGCGACCCACAGCAGCGATCTGGCCAGCCCCTCGTTGCGGGTGATCGCCGACCATATCCGCGCTACCGCCTTCCTGATCGTCGATGGCGTATTGCCATCCAACGAAGGCCGTGGCTACGTGCTGCGCCGGATCATCCGCCGCGCCCTGCGTCACGGCCACAAACTCGGCCAAAAGGGCCTGTTCTTCCACTCGCTGGTCGCGGCGCTGGATCAGCAGATGGGTGCGGCCTATCCGGAGCTGCGCAGCAAGCGCGCACTGGTCGAACAGGTGTTGAAGGGCGAGGAAGAGCGCTTCGCCGAGACCCTGGATACCGGCATGAAGGAATTTGAGCAGGTCGTGAAAAAAATCTCGGTGGGTGACTCCTCTCATGTGAGTACACCATCAATTGCACATAAAGTGATTTCCGGTACCGATGCCTTTCGGCTTTACGACACCTATGGGTTTCCGGTTGATCTGACCGCCGATGTGGCGCGCGAACGTGGATTGACCGTGGACATGGCCGGATTCGAACAGGCCATGGATGCGCAGCGCGAGCGCGCCCGCGCCGGTTCCAGCTTCGACGCGGCGCAGACCCTGTCGGCGGATGCGGTCAAGGATTTGCCGGCGACGCAGTTTCTCGGCTACGACGGGCTCACGGCGAGTGGATTGAACGTGGTATCGATCCTGCGCGATGGTCAGCCGGTGCCGACGCTACAGGATGGTCAGAGCGCGATCGTGATCCTCGACCGCACCCCGTTCTATGCCGAATCCGGCGGGCAGGTGGGCGATCAGGGGCGCCTGGCCAATGCATCCGGCGAGTTGCGGGTCGAAGACACCATCAAGTTGGCCGGCACCTTCCACGGCCATGTCGGACGCTGGAGCGGCGGCGTGCTCCGCCTTGGCGATCAGCTCGCGGCCGAAGTCGATGCCGAACGCCGCCGGGCGATCATGCTGAACCACAGCGCAACCCACCTGCTGCACGCCGCTTTGCGCCAGGTGCTCGGCGATCACGTCAGCCAGAAGGGCTCGCTGGTCGCGCCGGACCGGCTGCGCTTCGACTTCTCGCATTTCCAGCCGATCGGCGCCGATGCCCTGGCCCGCATCGAGCGTCTGGTCAATGCCGAAGTTCGCCGCAATGCCGCCGCCGAAGTGCATGAGATGGGCATGCAGGAAGCAATCGAATTCGGCGCCATGGCCCTGTTCGGCGAAAAGTACGGCGAGCGCGTGCGGGTCTTGAAGCTCGGCGATTTCTCGACCGAGCTGTGCGGCGGCACGCATGTGCAACGCAGCGGCGACATCGGCCTGTTCAAGATCATCGGCGAATCCGGCGTTGCCGCCGGCATCCGTCGCATCGAGGCGGTCACCGGCGCCGCGGCCGAGGCCACTGTCGGCGCGCGCGAACAGTTGTTAGGCGTTCTGGCCGCGGAACTGCACAGCAGCGCCGAGGAAGCGCCGGCGCGACTGAAGAAACTGTCTGAGCGTCAGCGCGAACTGGAGCGTGAGCTTGAAGCTTTCAAGGCGCGTGCCGCCAATGCCGCCTTGCAGGAACTGGCCGGCAAGGCCGAAACCATCCACGGCGTCAAACTGGTCGCCGCCCGCATCGACGGACTGGACAGCAAAGCGCTGCGCGAGGGCATCGACAATCTCAAACAGGCGCTGGGCGACTGCGTGGTCCTGCTCGCCGCCGGCAGCGAAGGCAAACTCGCGTTGATCGCCGGGGTCCACGGCAGCGCACTCGGCCGGGTCAAGGCCGGCGAACTGATCGCCCATGTCGCCAGCCAGATCGGCGGCAAGGGCGGCGGCCGCCCGGACCTGGCCCAGGGCGGCGGCGAAGACGGCCCAGCCGCCGCCCCGGCACTGGCCAGCGTGGCCGACTGGGTGCGCAGCAAATTGGCCTGAACCGCGTAGCCATGGTCGGCTTGAGGTAGGGTGGATAAGTGCTGCACATGCACGGTCCATCACCTCTGCGTAAGGTGGATGGTGGATGCGCTGCGCTTATCCACCCTACAACAGCGCTGTGCCATCGCGGTTGTCGCCAGCCGCACAAGTTTGTATGATGCCCGGCCCACACGAACCGATCTGCCGCGTGTGGGCGAACAATGGAGAGGTGGCAGAGTGGTCGAATGTACCTGACTCGAAATCAGGCGTACGTGTAAGCGTACCGTGGGTTCGAATCCCACCCTCTCCGCCATCTATGAAGCCAAAGCCTTGATTCTTCAAGGCTTTTTTCTTGCCTGCGATCATGTTCCCACTGGCGTTCCCATCCTAGAACGCCGGTTGAATGGGAATATTGGCGGTCAAATGCGAACGGAAACGGCCACAGAGCTACGCGGGACGTTCGACCGGTTCCCTTCGCTGCAGAAGGTGCATGTAGCGCCGTTCTGCATGGCATCGGCGACCACGATCCGGCCAGGTCGTTTCGGTGTACTGCGCCGAGTATCAGCGGCACCAGGATCAATGCACCAGGATCAACGCACCGCGACCAACGCACGGCGATGGCAATCGGCATGCACCGTGCCGGGCAGCAAGGTCGAATGCGCGTGGTGGCATTGGCACGAAAGGGCACGCGCGTAGCAGGTGGTGCCCGTCAGTTCGCGTCGGTCGCCGGTCTGATCGTGCAGCCGGGCAGGTACAGCCACAATGCGCCATGCTCATCAAGCATTTCGATCAAGCCGAAGTGCGCGGACGTGCCACGCACTCGACCGGTGACCGATGCAAGGTCAAGTCAGCGTGACGCGGACCATGCCGCGATAGTCAAGCGCCCGCGCGCCAACGGTGTGCCGAACCTTGAAGGTCCGGGCATCGACCAGAAACGAATCTTCCTCGGTCAGCGTCGGCACTTCGAACCCGGCAAGGTGCGCGAGTTCAACGGTGTCAATCTGGGCGTGGTCGCCGAGCAAATAGGCGGTGGTCGGGTCGGTCAGACGTGGCTCGACAATCAGCACCAGGCCGGCGCTGAAACCGGGACCGCTCTCAATCCCACCGGCAACAATGCGCGTGTTTGCAGCAAGCAAACGCTCGGCCTCGCTTTCAAGTTCGGGCGGCACCAGCAGAAACTTCGGCGCCAACGCAAGATCGGCACCGCCAAGCGATTTCTGTCGGCGCAGAAGGGTGCGCGCTTCGATCAGACCGGTACGCAAGTCCATCGCGCCAGAATTGGCGATGTTGAAATGGGTGACATGAAACAGTGAGAGGCCGTCGCGCATGGTCTGACCGCCAAGCGCGTTCGCGGTCAGCAAGGCATAGACCAGATCGGATTCAACGCGCCGCGCCGCTGCGCCCAACGCCGCCGGCACCGATGCGAAAGCGTCCAGGTTGTCGTTGACAAGCGACTCCCAAGAAAAGCGAAGCGCTCGGCCAAACTTCGAAACGCTGAACTGCTCGCGATCCTCATCAAGCGCGCCGAAGGTGTATTCGCCACCTTCCGCCACAGGTTCGAGGCTCGGCGCCGTGGAAAGAATCACGCGCGATAGCGGCTTGAAGTCATTGGCGGTGGTCGGTCGGGTCCACGCGACATGACTCGCCGGCGATTCCAGGTAGCCGGTTCGCAGCGACTTGCCGGCGGCATTTTCCAGAATCAACGGAAAGTCGGAGCTGCTCATCGCACGCTGAAGAATCTCGTTGTTCGAAAGGCCGCCGTGGCGGATGGACGTGCGCGATAGGCTGGTGCGGGCAAGCTCGACAAGCGAAGTTCTTTGAAGGTCGCGCGCGCCAGGGTGCGGATTCGAAACATGCACGCCGGACCGAAGCAACAGGGCATCGACCGCCGCATTGCGAAAGTCATCGCCGAAGTTTCCAGATTCGTCGCGCACCCGTGGCATAGTCCCGTTGGTGCGGGTGGCAAGTTCTTCCAGGGCGAGCGAGCGCACGCGCTCCAAGCTGGCGCCGGTCTCGATCATTCGGCGGGCGAACCCGTCGCCAAGGTCGTGCTTCGTGGCCAAGGATTGAATCTCAAGCGCGCGGGTGCGCTCGGCGATAGTTTCAGATGTAACGTTCATTCGAAGGCTCCGATTGATGCCGACGCTTGAGTCGGCAGGTATAGCAACGATGCTGCATTCGTAGGGCGCCCAGCGGGTCGCGGTGACCGTCGCGCCATCGTCGGAAAGTTCGGATTCGATGATCTTGTAGCCGATGCTCAGACCAGTCACGATGCCCGATGCGATGTCGGCAGCCAGTTCCGTCGCGCGGGCAGATTCGCCTAGCACCAGGTCGCCGACCAAGCGGCGGTTCTCGATGCGCAGGTTTTCGACAAGGCCGATGTTGATCCGGTCGGCGTCGTGCCCTTCGAGCAGCGGCAAGGGCGCGCGCGATAGATCGATGGCGTCCGGCGCATGGGACAAAACTTCAAACGTGCCACCACGGGCAAGCGGCGTTTCGCTCGACAGGGAAGCAGGAAAGGTCCGCGTGCCAGCGTCGGCAGCGGTGCGGGAAAGTGTGGCTTTGCGCGTGTAGGTTTTCATGGCGGCGAAGCTACGCGCGTGGTCGCAGCCCGTCTATGGAATTGCCGGAAGACGTTCAACATTTCCGCTAGCTGCCGGAGCGTGGACCAAGTTCCCGATTGCTGGCCCAAGCGCGCAGCGCTGAAGCACTGTAGAAAATACTTCGCCCGGCACGTCGGCAAGGTGGCCCGAAACCGCGCTGCTGCCAATTGCGCAAGGTTCGTTCGGACACCGCAAGCACTTGCGCGGCCTCGCGCTGGCGCAAAATGTCGCCGTCCTGGGACCGCAGCAACTGCTCGACTTCCTCGGCCAGATCGGCGGGCAAGCGTTGGGTCGTGCGTGCAACGCGCAGGCGCGAAATGACGCGCTCAATGCGGGCAGTCATTGGACACCGCCAACATGGTCGCCGGTTGAAGCGTCAAGCCACAATTGCAAGTCGTGCCCATCGGGCAGGGTCACGCCAAGCGCGGGCAGCATGGCAATGAATCCGGCGAACTGGCACGGTCCCAACTGAAACCAAAACGGCACGGGGTCGAAGCAATACAGGCCGCCGGTTCGGGTCTGTGGGTCGTAGCAGACCAAGGTAGTCCCGGACGTGTCCAGGATCAGGCGGCGAAGGTCGCCGGTGAGCCATTCGCCACGAATCGTGTTTGGTGCAAGGATTTTCATCGTTTCGTCGGTCATTTTGTCGTGCTCCAGGTGGGTTGATGCTGTCCGTAAGCGGGGCGAAAATTAGTCGGCAACCGCGCCTTCTGACCCGTGGTGTATTTTTTCCACCCCGGAAGGACCCAAAGGCCGGGGGGGGGGGGCATGCCGTGCGTGCTCGGTGCAGTTCGCCATCGGTCGTGCGTGCGTGAGCTGCGCGGATGATTCGGCATGGACTTGTGAGCTGCATGCAGTTCCTCATCGTGCGGCGTGGTGGATTGGGTGGCGGTGTGTTCGCAATCATTCGCGCGCGTCCTTCCGTTCGATGCACTCGCGAAGGGTCGCGCCACTGTATGAAGTCGGGTCCGGAATCTTGCAGCGTGCCGTTGATCCGCACATGGCCAGGGACACGGCTAGGCGGGCGTATTTCGCACGATCCGATGCTATGCCGTGGCACCGTCGCGGGTCGCCACTGAAAGCCACTGCACGCGCGGGCAAGCGCCAATGCGTGCATCGCCATCGTTCGAACCTTGGGCGAGTCACCACGCACCGTCCCGCTCGATCAAGTCGGGCTCGGTCTGACTCGGTGGCTGCGCCGATGCGTCAGTTCGCGCTAGTTCGGAATTGGCGCAGACTGGCGCATCTAGCGCATTCGCCTGCGCTAATGCGCCTGTTCGCGCCAGGGGTGTGGGGATTAGAAGCGCGCACTTTTTTGCTCCAGATTGACGCACTTCGAATCGCGTACGTGGGTGCCGGTTCGGGCCTCGGTACTCCACTGACACCAGGCGCGCATCCGCCGTTAGCCGATTGACGGATCGCCAGAATCGCGCTTTGCCGGTCGGACCCGCCGCCCAGATCGGGAACGGGCTTATCGTTTTCAGCGCGTGCCACGTGGTCACCGGTCCGGTTCGAGCCGTGGACACTGAAACACCTTGCGCGGTCGCCGATTCGACTACCGCAATGATGGCCAGGTCGTCGCTGGCGTCAGTGTCTGCCCGCTCAGCCAGCGTTGATTCAGTCGGCACCAGTACGCCGGCCTCGTGCCATCGCAGGCGCAGCGGATCAGCGAGTCGGCCCAAATTGTTTTTTTCATGCGCGAGCACCACGTCGTCGCCGTCCACGGTTAGCGCCATGCGCGAACGCGGTCCGTTGTGCCACGCGGTTGAACCCGAGTAGCTATTGCCGGCTGATCCGTATTTTGCGGCTTGCTTGTCTACGTGGGCGAGCAGAAGCACGGCGGCATCGTTCGCGGCGGCGATGTTCGCCAGCATGCGGATGAATCCGCGCACCTGGCGACGATCATTTTCGTTTCCGTCGAAAGCATCGCTGGCGTTATCGACCACGATGAAACGATGACCAGCGGCGAGCACTTCCAGCTCGGCGAATGTCGTTGTCGCGGCGATGGTCCGCTGGCCGTCGTAACTGACTTCGGTACAGAGCGCCGAAGCGCCGTGGCCTGAGTCAACGATGGTCAAGCCACGCGCAACGGCATCGGGGTCCAGTCGGCAAACTTCGCAGATGCGCCGCAATCGGCCCAGCATCATCGGCTCGCCATCCTCCAGCGACACGTATAACGCGCGCCCGTGGTCTATGCCGATCTCGCTCCAATTCCGGCCAGCCGCAAAGTGCGCCGCCCAGGTGAGCGCCAACACTGACTTGCCGGCGCCGCCGTGCCCGCCGAGTAGCGCGACGTGCCCGTATGGCGCGTAGGTTCCGACCGCGTACCGTTGCGGCTCGATCTCGCGCGAAGCGAACCCGGTCAGATCGACCGTGCGCAGATTGGTGGTGCTCGCCTCAGCGCGCGCCGCTTCGATGCTCGCCGCGAGTTCGTGTTGCGCCGCGATCTCGGCCTCGACTTCCTCGATTGGGCGCTTCATCGCAGCACCTTGCGGCAGTCGTTGATTCTTGCAAGCGCCAACTCCGCGCGCTGAATGTGATTGGGTTCCGGATTCCCGCGCAGCACGTCGCCGGCCAGGATGACTAGCACGCCTGCCTCATGCGCCAGCGTTTCGAGTGCCGAGCGCCAACCGGCAATCTGCCGAAGTTCCATGGCGAACTTCCGGCCTTGCGGTGAGTGGTCCGCAAGCCGTGCGGGGTATAGGTCCGCGAGTTCCAGCCCGACCGAAGACAGGACCGCGCTTGCCGAGCATCCGCAAAACGCATGCAGCAGCGCCGCGCCGGTCGAACTTTCCGCAACGCTCACTTTCGCCGAGCGCCCAGCACAACACGGGCATAGGCTTCGCCACCCGCTGCCGGTTCGGATCGGTGCGCGACCCGTGGCCAGCTCCAACGCTTGCAGCAAGACGTCGGTCGGGTTACCATTAGCGTGCAGTTCGGCTTTACAGAAAGGCCCGTCTCCCGGCGGGTTTTTTTGTGGGCGCGATTCAGGTCGATTCATGACGGCAGCCCTCCGTGAGCATGCCGCGCAGCCGATGCAACTCGCGACCAAGGCCGACTAGCTGCGCCGCGAGCGCATCGCACGCATAGGAATCGGCAAGCGAGCGAGACAGATCGGCAGCCCGCGATATACCGGAGCGGATGGCCTCGGCCAGCTCGGTGGAACTCGGCCCGTACAATGCGCCGAGCGCGGACAGATCGCAGCCTCGCGCGTTCATGCCGACACCTGCGCTTCGCGGGCGGCGGCAAGCCGCTTGTCGATCACCCGGCGAAGTTCGGGGTAGGGAATCAGAACTTTCGCGCCGAGCCGGATCGTGCGGATTTCGCCGGCCTTAATCAGGCGATAAAGCAGCGTGCGACCGATGCCGAGTCGGCGACACGAATCGGCAATGGAGAAGGCGAGCGGCAGATTGTGGGTGAGGTCGTGTTGCATGGCGGTGCTCCAATGTCCACGCGGGATCGCGCGGCTTGGAATGCACTCTGCATTGCACTGCCGGATCGGCTGGGGACACAAAATCCCTATGGCTTGCCGTCGCCCCGGTCTGCGCCGTTTCTGGCGTGCGCTTCCAGCGCCTGCACCGTCGGCTTTGCCTGTTTCAGCTCACGCTGAATCGCCTTGCGCAGGGCGGTTTCCGCCTTTGCTGGCAAGGTCGCCGCAAAGCGTTCAATCGCCGCGGCGACGGCCATATTCCAGCTATCGCCCTCGCCGATGCGAATCAGCGCGTCGGATTCCAAAGTGTCGCGCAGATGGCGTTCCGCCCTTCCAGCGCCGCGCTCGCCGCGTCCCTTTTTCCGACTCTTGCACCAGCCGTGAAACGCCAGCAGCGCATCAAGCGCGGCGGCGTCTGCGCATGGCTTCTGCCCGGTCGCCAGCCACCATTCAGACCATAGCTTTTGATCGACCGGCACGGCCATCCGGCCATGATCGAACAGGGTCACCAGTAGCCCGGCGCTCACTGCTTCAAGCTCCGACCCGTCAACGGTATAGCCGGTCGGGAGCGCGGCGAATTGTGGTTCGTTGAGCGGGATCTTGATCGCCACCTTGCGCCGCTGGCTCGGTTCATTCAGCACTAGGCGAATCGTCAACACATGCTCGCCCGGCGCGCCGGTTAGCGCGCAATCGTCGCGGGTCAATTTGCCCGCGCTCATGCGCGTTCCCCTTCGCAGAATCGCGCCCAGCCATTCATCAGCCTTGCACGGCGGTCGAACAGGTCGCCACGCTGATAGGCAGCCTCGGCCTTGTCCTTGATCCCGTGCGCCAAGGCATGCTCGATCACCTCGCGCGGGTGCGTGGTGGTCTCGCCGGCCCAATCGCGGAAGGTACTGCGGAACCCGTGCGCCGATACGCCGGGGTGTATGGCCTTAAGCAGCTTCATGCTAGCCGCCGTGGTGACGGGCTTGCCTTTGACGCCGGGGAACACGTTGCCGTCTACCTGCGGCAATGACCGCAGCAACGCTAAGGCAGGCGCAGATAACGGAACGCGGTGCTCGCGACCGGCCTTCATGCGCGACGCCGGAATGGTCCACGTTCTGGCATCCAGGTCGATCTCGTTCCACTGTGCGCCGGCTGCTTCGCCGGGTCGGCTGGCGGTGAGAATCTGGAAGTGAAGCACGCGCGCGGCCAAGGCTTGGCGAGTCTTAAGCGTGGCCATGAACTCGGCAATGTCGGCGTAGGGAAGCGCTGGCCGATGCTCGACCGCCTGCACCTTGCTGCGCTTCGGCAATAGCTTGTCCAGGTGGCCGCGCCACCGTGCCGGATTCTCGCCGGTTCGCAGCTTGCGCGCCGTGGCCCAATCCAGCACGCATTCGATGCGCTGGCGCACGCGCGTCATGGTTTCGGTCTTGCTCGGCCACTGCGGTTCGATGCAGGCAAGCACCGCCGCCGTGTCTATGGAATCGACCGCCAGACCGTTGATCGGCGCCGCATGGGTTGCAAGGGTGCTCGACCATTGCTGCGCATGCTTGGCGTTGCGCCACCCGGCCTTGTGTGCGGCGATGTAGGCAGACGCGCATTGCCCGAAGGTCATTCGTGTGGCGCGCAGCGCGCTACGTTGTTTGCGCGCATGATCCAGCGGGTCGATTCCTTCCGTCATCAGGACGCGCGCGGCGGCGGCTCGCTCTCGCGCACGTTCGAGCGTCACGTCGGCGACGTTGCCAAGACCCATATCGCGCGATTGGCCAGTGACCGGACTACGGAATCGAAAGACCCAAGCGCGAGCGCCGTTCTTGCCGATGAAAAAATGCAGATTTCCGCCGTCGCAATATCGACCTGGGCGCGTCTCTTTCCGAACTGCCAACGCGGTAAGCTTGTTTCGCTTGTGTGCCATTGTCCGCCCAACTTTGGGTTACCATTGTGGTTCCCAAACGGTAACGCGGATTGGCGCGAATTGCAACGGACCAGAAAAAACAGCGACGAACCAGGAAACGTTGCTATGACAAGGTTTGCGCGGTCATTGACGTGCAGCGGCGAACCATGGCAAACAACCTGTTTACGGTCACCCTCTCCGCCATCCACGAAAAGACCGGCCACAGGCCGGGGTCTGGACAATGGACTACACGGAGACGGCAAAAAACCCAGCTCCGCGGTCTCGACCTGCAGTCGGCGAAACGCATCGTTGATTTCATGAGTGCTTGTAGTCACTGGATAGCACCAGGCCGGAACCTGCCATGCGCTCAGGCGCGCGGCGCAGCGCCGGCATGGACCAGACGGAGTAGGCTGGCACGGCGGACTGACCGGTGCGGACCGTCAGTGAGAGGGTGCTCGCCAATGCGGGTTGCATCGATAACCGCGGGCTGGGCCGGGCGATATCCGGCGATCGAGATCGGGATGGAACTACCGGAGCTATTGCATTGCGCTGCCGATCACCAGCATCCCCGCTGCGGTACTGGCCTGAAACTGGTCCGCGTACATCAGTTCGACCTTGGCTGGCAGGGCGGCATAACTGCCGGCGTGTTCGGCGCGGGCAAAATAGGTGATCTGGTGACGCCCCGGCGGCAAATACTCCGCGTACTGGTAGGTGGCCGATTCAGCGAATCGCTGATGCGAGAACCACCAACTCCCGGGCGCCTCTCGGTCGGCGACGGCAATCGTGTTAGCCAGGGTGGGATTCAGTGAGCCCAGCCCAGCGGGCAGCGGATCGGTGACGGCGACCATATGTTCCAGTCTGGCGGTATGGATGACCAGTTGGATGCGCACCGTTTCGCCTTGCCGGATTGGCTGGCGGCCGATGGGCTGCCAGTGACCGTTGCGAAGTACCGAGTAGCTGCGCTCGATGCCGAGTCCGTTCGCGGTCGGCGTCGCACGGCGTAGATCGATCTGGCGTTCCGAGGAAATGGAAAAACCGGCAAGGCCTGGGCTGTGCAGCGAAATCGGCATTCCGGCATCGGGGATAAACTCAAGTTCGGCTCTAGGCGACTGGCGGTCCAGTTGCCACTTTCCCAGCACCTGACGGCCCTGAGCGGCAGTGACCTGGATCGGTTCGGTCTGGCCATAACGGGAGCGAAAGTCGGCCAGCGCCAGCAAGCATGTGGCGGTCGACTGGGTGTCGCCGAAGTGACCGCGTTGGCCGAGCAGGTCGGCGAGCCCGATCAACCAGGGTTGTAGCGAGGCGGCAGCCGCCTCGCGCCGATCGGTCTTGACCAGTGCGCGCAGGATTAGGCACTGATCGCGGACGTTCGAGCCCAGGCTGGAATGTTCGACGGCGCCGGACCAGGCCCGGCGACCCGATTGCTCTGGCGCTTGCGTTTCGAGGCGGCTGAGCAGCTGTTGGTGTTGCTCGGCAAAGCGCTGGTCGTCGCCAATCGCGATCAGCATTGCGGCCAAAGCGCCGCCCGACTTGAGTGCGCTCGGGTCGGGGAGGTTGGCGACGTCGAGTGCACTGCTGCCGGCAAGAGAGGCCAGGCCTGCGGCCAGAAAGGCACGGGCGTCGGGTGCGTGTAGGTTTTGCTCGACCAGTTCTTCATCGGTGAGCTGATCATTCAGGTAATCCTTCAGAGTCTCGCGAACCTGTGCGGCGATCGGTAGACCGTGTGCTTCCAGCGTGGGTATGGCCATGGCCACATAGCTGCTCAGAAACGGATCGGCCTCGAATCGCCAGCCTGGGAAGTATTGGAAACCATTGGGATAGCCGGTGAGGTACATCGGCATTTCCTGCAAATAATGCGCGACCAGGGTGGCGCGGTCCGGCCAGTCACCGACCATTGCGCCGGCTTCGGACAGTTCTTCGGCCAGGGTCAGTGCCAGTACCCGACTGGTTTGCTGCTCGAAGCAGGAGTGCGGATAGTTGCGCAGGTAGGCGTAACTTGCGCTCAGATCTGGAAACGGCAGTCTGAGCAAATTCAGTCGAACCCGAACGGGCACCGTCGGTGCTGGAAACTCGGCAAGGCCGGAGATGATTCCGGTTTGTGTGCTGGTCTGCCTGGCGCTGGCCGATCGTACGTCGATCTGGCTGGCGACCTGGTCTTGTTGCCGGTCGGAACTGGCCTGCGCCAGCACCTTGATTGCGCCCAGCTTGGCGTCGGCGAGCGCCGTGGTGATGGACAGCTCGGCGTTGGCCGCCAGGGGTTTGGCTGCCATTTGTTGCACCCGCGGACCTGAGCTCGAATCGAGCGAGAGCGTCATCTGTGCGCGCATCGGGCCATCGCCATGGTTGCGCGCGCTGGCGCTGGCGCCGACGCGATCGCCTTCGATGGCATGCGCCGGATGACGAAGTCTGACTTCCAGCGGCAGACCGGTGCGGATGCTGGCGCGCTGCAATGCGACCAGGCCCCGATCGTCGACCGCCCAGGCGTATACCCGCCATTCGGTCAGGTTGTCGGGCAGTTTGAGGGCGTGTCGGAGTGTCGTGTTCGGGGCGAGTACGATCGTCTGCGCGGCCATGGCATTGGCAAAACGCTGCCGGATCCTGGCGTCGACACCTTGCGCGTTCGAGCGAGCGGGAGCCAACGGCAACTTTCCGCTGGTTTGGGGCAAGTTGGCGTTGAATATATTGGCTGCCGAGATCCGCGAACCGACGACGGTGACCCTTTCCAACCCGCCGCCGAAGTCGTAATCGTAATCGTAATTGTACTGATGGGTCTCCGACTTCGGCATAACGCCCGGCGCAGCGACTGCCCATTCGGCCAAAGCAACGTATTCTGCATCGGACCACCGTGAACGTGATTCCTGCCAATAGCTGGATCGTGGATCCAGTTTTTCGCCGAGATCGGACACGTAGCGCACGACGCCGGCATCGATGACCAGGACGTTGACCGCCAGCGGTCGGTCATGGACGGAGCGCAGGGCGATCTCAACCTCGGCGCCTGCATTCGCGGTGGTGGGGGCGGCAATGGTGAAGCGGGCATCCGACGCAGGCGTTTCCACGTGTAGCGAAGTCTTCGCGTGCAGAAAGCGGGGGTGGACGCCATCGGGGAACGCCGACTGCCCACGCGGAATGACGTAGGCCGCGACCGTGACACCGGGCGCAAAACGGGCATCGGTGGCCACCGACAATTGGTTGGCTCCGGCGGTTACCGGTTCGGTGTAGACCGCCAGTATCCCATCGCGTTCGATGCTCAAAAGCGCGGTCGCCGCGGGGAAAGGCTGGGTCAGGGTGAAGTGCGCCGGTGCACCCGCCAGCACGGGTTGGTCAGGCCCGTTCAGTCTTATCAACGGGCCCTTGTCCGACCCATGCGATTCATCCCGCAGGGTACCGAACAGAATGGTTTTGGCGGCGCCCTCGGCAGCCAGACCAAACCGGTAGACGCCTGCGTCGTTCGGACGAAACCCGCAGGCACCCACGGCGGGCACGGTCAGCTTGCACCGGGCGACTTCGGACCATTGGGAACTGGGTTGATTCGATCGATAATCGATGGACAACTCGGCCGCGACCTGCGCTACGGTCTGGCCATCGGCTGCGACCGCAATGCTTTCCAAAGCGGCTTCTGCGCCGGCCTTGAGCGGATCGAGCCGCAACCCCAGGTAGTGGGGAAACGTCAGGTACAGCGCTGTGGCCGGCGGGCTGGTGACGGTGGCGCCATTGGCGGCGCTGACCGACGCGCTGACCAGCAGTTCACCACTGACAATATCGTTCTCCGCTTCAGGCTCGTCGCCGCTCGCTGACGTGGATGACCCGCCGGTGGCGTGCGTTACCTGGCCGCGCGCGACCGCCACGCCATTGCGTAGAGCGCCAGACAATTCGCCCTCGAAAGCGACGCGGTTGTCATCAAAGAGTGATTCGGGTAGCGCTGGGGCGAACTCATAGTCGGCATAGGCCGGATAGATCTCCGGGAATTCCCGAGCTTGAATCAACGAAGACGCGGTGAACCGTGCTTCGCTGAGCGCACCACCATTCAGATAATGAGCGCGCACCCGCAGCTTGACCGGATCGCCAGCGCGATAGATCGGCCGGTCCATCTTCACGGTAATCGCGAAGTCGCTGGGTTTGGCTGCGGCCACGGCGAACTCGACCGACGGGCCGCCGAAACCCCAGCAGCAGTTAGGATCAGCCAGTTTCTGTGGGTCGATGAGATCCAGCGAATAGCGGCCATCGTAAGCGGCTTCAGGTATTCGCAGTTCGCCACTGATCACACCGAACTCATCCAGAGTCAAGGCGGGCGAAGTCGCCAGGGGAAGGTCAAGATTCCGGTGGCTGGCTTCCACCTTCCAGCCGGACCGCGACGCTGGTTGCCGGTAGTGATCGCGCTGCCACTCCCTGACTACCATCCGGTAGTGGACTGTTTCGCCCGGCAGGTACAGCAGCTTGTCGGTACTGCCG
>JBFXKH010000095.1:0-14612 GCA_050173995.1 Lysobacterales bacterium
CGCGGCGATCCGCGCCGCGCTGCCGGCCTTCGACCGCCAGATCAAGGGCTTTGCCTTGGCCGACGCGGTGCTGACCGGGGTCGAAACGCGCACCTCCTCGCCGCTGCGCATCGATCGTGGCGAAGACGGCCAAAGCCTGAATACCCCCGGGCTGTATCCGGCCGGCGAAGGCGCCGGCTATGCCGGCGGCATCCTATCCGCCGCGGTCGATGGCATCGCCGCCGCCGAGGCGGTGGCCAGTCAATACCCTGGCGCGTAGTCCGGGCGCGATCAAGCCGCGGGCTTCTGCCCGGAAATCACCGGCACCTGCCAGACCGCGTAATGGGGCGGGGTTTCGATTGCTTTGATCATGCTGTCCATGTCGGCGATCACGGCCTCCGCGCTGCGTCCGCTGGCCTGTGCAAGCACCGTGGCGTAACCGTCGCGCCAGGCGCGGAACACGCCGGCCAGGGTCGGGCGGGCGACGCGCAGGGTATCGATCACCAGGTAGTCGGCGGCGATCTGCTGATAGCCGGCGGCATCGAGCAGGGCCGGGGAATGCCGGCCGATGCGGCCGTCGCAACCGATGCTGGCCAGATAGGCGACCGCGTGCTGGTTCCAGAAGCGGTCCGGGTCGAAGCGATCGGCCGGCAGATGGATCATGCCGTAGTCTTCGGAAAGCAGGTGCAGCCAGCCGCCCGGCCGCAGTACGCGGGTGAACTCGGCCAGCACCAGCGGAAAATCCGGCACCGCCTGCGACAGGTGCCGGCAGACCAGCAGATCGACGCTGGCGTCGGCCAGCGCCAAGGCGAAGGCATCGCCCAGGCGATAGTCGATGCGCGCCGCCAGCGCCGCGCTATCGCGGCGCGCGACCGCCAGATTGGATTCGAGAATATCCACACCGATCACCTGCGCCTCGGGATAGAGCACGGCCAGGCGCCGACTGATCTCGCCGGTGCCGCAACCGACATCGACGATGCGGATCGCGCCGCCCAGGCGATAGCGCGCAAACAGCGGCTGTTCCTGCGGCCAGATCGCCGTCGCCTGAAAACCCAGGTTGCGCACCATCGACTCGTCGCCCATCTGTTCGGCCTGCGGGTTGCGTTCGCTGATCATGGGTCTGGCTCCGCTGGTGCCGATCGCTTCGGCCAATCCGCGCATGGTAGCGCCCGGCCACGATCACGAAGCGCGGGCTGTGGCCGTTCGCCCTGGGCGTCACCGCGCAGTACGCGGTTCGAAGCGCAGGCGACGGGGCTATCGATCCTGGCCCATCACCCGCCCGAGTGACCTCAGACCTTGGCGCCGGCCGACTCGCCAGTTCCGGCGCGCCTCGCTAAGGTGGCCATTGGCCGTCCAACAACTCGATCCCCGCATGCGCCAGCCAGCACCGACACCGCGCCCCTGTAGAGGCCAAGCGTGAATCTGCCGGCGCTGAATCCTGCCGGCCTGGATCAGGCGATCCTGCGTCATGGGCTCTGGGATATCGGCGCCTGGCTGGCCGCGGTGGCCTTGCTGTTGCTGCTCTACCGCGGCCGGCCGGCGCTGTTCGATCGCGGCAGTCTGGCGCGGGTGCAGCGCGGCTATTTTCTGTCGCTGCCGCTCGGTGGCTTGATCGGCGCCTATCTGATCGGATCGGCAAACTTGTGGCTGAGCGGACAGCCGGGTCTGGCGCGCTCGATCCTGGGCGGTATCGTCGGCGCGATCGTGGCGGTCGAAGCCTACAAGGCACGCCAGCGGGTGGTCGGTTCGACCGGCGGGATTTTCGCGCCCGCGCTGGCGCTCGGTATCGGCATTGGTCGCATCGGCTGCCACCAGGCCGGGCTCGCCGACTTCACCTACGGCCTGCCGAGCCGCCTGCCCTGGGCGGTCGATTACGGCGATGGCATCCTGCGCCACCCGGTCGCCCTGTACGAAAGTGCGAGCATGCTGCTGCTGTTTGCGCTGCTGGCGCTATGGCTGCGCTTCGCGCCGCAGCGTTTGTTGCGCGAGGGCTTCTACTGGTTTGCCCTGGTTTACGGCGGCCAGCGTTTCGTCTGGGAATTTTTCAAACCTTACGCCACGCTGCTCGGGCCGTTCAATCTATTCCATTTCGTCAGCGCCGCCCTGGTCGGTTACGCTGTGCTGATGTTGCGCGGAGTCAGGCATGTCGGAAAGCCAGCGTAAGTCGGCACCCTATGTGTTTTTCGGCCAGACGGTCTCGTTGTGCGAGCGCTGTCTGGCACCGGTACCGGCCAAGGTGCTGATCGAAGGCGACTGTGTCTACTACCAGAAACGCTGCCCCAGCCATGGCGTGCAGAAGACCCTGGTGTCCACCGACGCGGCCTACTACCAATTGGCCAAGAACTTTCTCAAACCCGGCGACCGTCCGCGCCGGTTGTCCGGCCGCACCGATTTTGGCTGTCCTTACGATTGCGGCCTGTGCCCCGATCACGAGCAGCATTCCTGCCTGGCGATCCTTGAGGTCAACGCGCACTGCAACCTGACCTGCCCGACCTGTTTTGCCAGTTCCTCGCCGGCCGCGACCGACAGCCGCGATCTGGCCAGCATCGAGGCGATGCTGGATGCCCTGGTCGAGGCCGAGGGCGAACCCGACTTGCTGCAGATCTCCGGTGGCGAGCCGACCCTGCACCCGCAAATCTTCGACATCCTGCGCCTGGCCAAGAGCAAGCCGATCCGCCACCTGATGCTCAACACCAACGGCCTGCGCATCGCGCGCGAGCCGGATTTCGTCAAGCGTCTGGCCGAGTTCGCCCCGGGCTTCGAGGTCTATCTGCAATTCGATTCGCTGCGTGCCGCGGCGTTGAAGACCATCCGTGGCGCCGACCTTAGCCGCATCCGCCAGCAGGCGCTGGAGAATCTGGAACGCGAGGGCTTGGCCACCACCCTGGTCTCGACCATTCGCGGCGGCGTCAACGAAGACGAATGCGGCGAAATCACCCGCTACGCACTGCAATGGTCGTGCGTGCGCGGGGTGACCTTCCAGCCGACCCAGGACACCGGCCGCAACGAACACTTCGACAAATCCAAGCGAGTGGTGCTGAGCCAGATCCGCCGCAACATCGCCGAGACCTCCGGCGTGTTCGGCGCAGACGACCTGATCCCGCTGCCCTGTCACCCGGAGATGATCTGCATCGGCTACGGCCTGCGCAACGGCAGCACGGTGGTGCCGGTCACCTCGCTGCTGTCGCGCGAGGAAATCCTCGCCGCCGCGCCGAACGCGATCACCTTCGAAAAGCACCCCGGCATCCGAGAAAAACTCACCGAGCTGTTCTCGCTGGCCACGTTCGGCGAAAACACCGACAAGCTGGCCAGCTTCATGTGCTGCCTGCCGCAGTTTCCGGCCCCGCACAACCTGGGTTATCAGAATGTATTCCGGGTGGCGATCGTCGAATTCATGGACCGCTACAATTTCGACCTGGGCGGGGTCAAGCGCAGTTGCATCCACTTCCTCACGCCGGAGCGTCAGATCATCCCGTTCGACACCTACAATCTGTTCTATCGCAACGGCGACATCGAGCAGATCCGTCGCCGCTTCGAACAGGCCAGCCAGGAGCCGCAACATGTCTGAGCCGGTACCCAATCCATCCGTCGATGCACCCGAGCCCGCCGCGCCGGGCAGCAACGCCAGCCGGGTGATGGGTGGCATCCTGCTGGTGATCGGCATCCTGGTGATGGGCCTGTCCGGCCTGTGTACCGGTGCCTGCCTGATAATCGCACTACCGGAAATGGCCCGCGGCTCGGCCGAGAACTTCCTCACCATGCTCGGTGCCGGCGCCGTCATCGGCGGCATCCCGTTCGCCTTCGGCTTTCTGTTGTTTTGGCTGGGGCGGCGGATGCGCAGCGGCAACAGCAGGCGCTGATCGGGTTCCGCGTGGAAATCTCGCCCTGTGCCCGCGCGCCCATCGCTGCGCCTGCCGCCGGGGTTGGTTCGGGCCGCTTCAGAAATGCGCCGGCAGTGAGGTCACAACGTGAACGAAGAACCGCATCGACCCGGCGCCGGCAGGCCCGGCCCCACAGCGTCCCCGAGCGTTGCCGCAGACATCATGGGTGGAATCCTTGTCGTCTTCGGCATTCTGATGATGGGGCTCTCGGGCCTATGCGTTGGGGTGGTGTTCCTGGGCCGGCTGCTACGACTGCTGCACGGATCGCCCGGCGACATTGTCGACCTGCTCGATAGCGACATCGTCATCGCCGGCATCCCGCTCGCCTTCGGCTTTCTGTTGTTTTGGCTGGGTCGGCGGATACAGAAGGGTGCCAGCAAGCGCTGATCGACACGGCACCACATCGCAGCTGGCGGCGATGCAAGGGTGTCGGGCCATCGGCGTGCGGGCAACCGGTCTTGGACGATGCCACACTTGACTTGGCCGACGGTCGGCGTAGAGTGGCTGCCAGGCACGCGGATAGACCGCAAGCCAATCAACCGTGAGGGATTCTCATGGACTACGACTATCTGGTATTCATCGGGCGTTTCGAGCCCTTCCATAACGGCCACGCCGCCGTCGCCCGCTTCGCCTTGACCCGGGCCAAAAAGCTCATCTTCCTGGTCGGCTCGGCCGACACCCCGCGAACGACGAAGAACCCCTGGTCGGTATCCGAGCGGGCGGTGATGATTCAATCGGCATTGCATGCCTTCGTGGATCGGCTGATCGTCTGTCCGCTGCGCGATCACTTGTACAACGAAAGCCAGTGGATCGCCGGCGTGCAGCGCACGGTCGCCGAAGCGATCCAGTCGGATCGCGGCGATGCCGCGGCCCGGGTCGGCCTGATCGGCAAGGACAAGGACGCATCGAGCTACTACCTGAGCGAATTTCCGCAATGGGACCTGGTCGATGTCAAGCACACCGAAACCCTGTCGGCCACCGAGCTGCGACGCTACCTGTTCGAAGCCAACCAGATCGACAACCACGGCGGATTGATGTTGATCCGCGCCAACGTGCCCGGCCCGGTGTTCGACATGCTGGACGCCTTTCGCCGGAACTCGCCGGTGTTCAAGCAATTGGTCGCCGAACACCATTTCATCGATACCTATCGCGCCGCCTGGGCCGGCGCGCCGTACCCGCCGACCTTTGTCACTGCCGATGCGGTCGTGGTCCATTCCGGTCATGTGTTGCTGGTGCGGCGCCGCGCCGAACCGGGCAAGGGGTTATGGGCATTGCCCGGCGGCTTCGTCGGCCAGAACGAACCGATCCAGGATGCCTGCCTGCGCGAACTGCGCGAAGAGACCCGCCTGAAGATTCCCGTGCCGGTGCTCAAGGGCTCGATCAAGAACCGGCAGGTCTTCGACCACCCCGATCGTAGCCTGCGCGGCCGCACCATCACCCATGCCTATCACTTCGATTTTCCGGCCGGCGAACTTCCCGAGGTGCGCGGTGGCGACGACGCCGACAAGGCGCGCTGGATTCCGGTCAGCGAGGCGCTGGACATGGGTCCGCAACTGTTCGAAGACCATCTGCACATTCTGGAATACTTTCTGGGCCGGGGTTGATCCGGTCTTCCCTGCTGGCGGATAGACCGCCAGCTTCCTCCCGACGCGAAGGAGCTTCCGTCATGAAATGCCTGAACAATCTGCTGCTCAATACCGACAGCTACAAAGCCAGCCATTGGTTGCAATATCCGCCGAACACCGACGCCACGTTCTTCTATGTCGAGTCGCGCGGCGGGCGCTACGATCGCACGGTGTTTTTCGGCCTGCAGGCGATCCTCAAGGAATACCTGGCGACGCCGATCAGCCATGCCGACGTGGACGAGGCCCGCGATTTCTTTGCCGCCCACGGCGAACCGTTCAACGAAGCCGGCTGGCGCTATATCGTCGATAACCATGGCGGCTGGTTGCCGCTCC
The DNA here is from genome assembly GCA_050173995.1 of Lysobacterales bacterium. Taxonomy (GTDB): domain Bacteria; phylum Pseudomonadota; class Gammaproteobacteria; order Xanthomonadales; family Ahniellaceae; genus 0-14-3-00-62-12. Next base: position 5,819 of record JBFXKH010000095.1, read on the forward strand.
GCATTCGTGCGGTCCCCGAGGGTAGCGTGGTGCCGACCCATCACGCCCTGGTGACGATCGAATCGACCGACCCGATGGCGTACTGGGCGCCGTCCTATCTGGAGACGCTTCTGCTGCGCCTTTGGTATCCGGTAACGGTTGCGACCATCAGTTGGCACGCCAAGCAGACCATTCGGCAGTTTCTGGAACGCAGCAGCGACGACCCGCTCGGGCAGTTGCCGTTCAAATTGCATGACTTCGGCGCACGCGGTGTGTCCAGCGCCGAATCCGCCGCGCTCGGCGGTGCGGCGCACCTGGTGAATTTCCTCGGCACCGATACGGTTTCCGGGGTGTTGGCCGCGCGCGCTTATTACCACGAGCCGATGGCGGGATTTTCGATTCCGGCCGCCGAGCACAGCACCATCACCAGTTGGGGTCGCGAGCGCGAAGTCGATGCCTATCGCAACATGCTCCAACAGTTCGCCCGGCCGGGGGCCATCGTCGCGGTGGTATCGGATAGCTACGACATTTTCCATGCGATCCGCGAGCATTGGGGCAAGACCCTGCGCGAGGAAGTGATCGCTTCCGGCGCGACCGTGGTGATTCGGCCCGACTCCGGCGATCCAGTCGCGGTGGTGCACCAATGCCTGGAGCTTGCCGACGAAGCGTTCGGCCACACCATCAACGGCAAGGGCTACAAGGTATTGAAGCACGTGCGGGTGATCCAGGGCGACGGAATCAATCCGGACAGTATCCGCGCCATTCTCGAGCGCGTCACCAGCGCCGGCTTCGCCACCGATAACATCGCTTTCGGCATGGGTGGTGCGTTACTGCAGCAGTTAAATCGGGATACGCAGAAATTCGCGCTCAAGTGTTCGGCCGCGCGCGTCGATGGTCGCTGGATCGATGTGTACAAGGATCCGATCACCGACAAGGGCAAGCAAAGCAAGCGCGGCCGCATGACCCTGCTGCAGCACCGCGAGTACGGCACGTTCCGCACCGTACCGATTCCGCCGACCGCAGCATCGATCGCCGAAGTCGAGCGTCCGCTCGGTTACGACGATGCCCTGCTTACCGTCTGGCAGGATGGTCGCTTCGTCAACGACCAGAGCTTCGCCCAGGTGCGCGCCCGCGCCGATGCCGCCAGGCTGTGAACGCCACCTCGGATGCAGCGCCCGCGAACCCACCCGATGACCAAGCACAGTCTCACGCCATGCCTGCCCTGTTGATCAGCGATTGTCTGCAACACGACTTCGTCGGCCCGATCGACCGATTCGAAGGCTTGCCGAACGCCCTGCATGTCGGCTACGACGAATCGCTGCGTCTGCTCGGTCCGCGCCTCGACCAGGGTCCGGTGGCGCGCCTGCTGGCCTGGGCGCACCGCCAGCCGGATGCGTTGCTGCGCGTCATTCATGTGCGCGACTGGCACGACCAGGAAGCGCCCGAGCAGCGCGAACACCTGGCGCAATTTGGTGCGCACTGCATCGCCGGTTCGCCGGGCGCGGCATTCGTTTTTGCTATGGACGACGCCCTGCCCGGCAAGCGCATCGGTGTGGTCGATGCCACCACCCTGACCAATTTTGTCGCCACCGACCTTGGCCGTCATCTGGAGGAGTTTGCCGACCAACCGCTGCGGGTTGGGCTGATGGGGGTCTGGACCGAGGCCAAAATCACCTTTCTCGCCTATGACCTGCGCGCTCGCTATCCGAGCTTTCAGTTGGCCGTGTGTTCGGCGCTGACCGCATCGTCCTCGCGAGAAAACCACTTTCTGGCCCTCGACCAGATGGAACGCATCCTGGGCGTACGGGTGATCGACTCGGTCGGCGAGTTCGTCGATTTTCTCGGCGGACAACTCGACGACGCGCCGCTGATCGGTTTCAGCGAGAAGCATCCGATTCTGAAGATTTCCGACCAGACCCGACTCGGCGACAGCGACCAGCAATTGCTGCGCTACCTGTTCCGCGGCTGCCGCGAAGTGACCTTGCGGGCGCTGGACGGCGGCTTCTCCGGCAACGCCGTGCTCGGCGTGCGCAGCGTCGACCTGCATGGTCACGACGAATCGCCGCACGTAGTCAAGATCGGCGATGTCGGACCGATCGGCCAGGAGCGCAGCGCTTTCGAGCGGATCGAGGCGGTGCTCGGCAACTCTGCGCCGCGGATCGTCGATTTCGCCGACTTCAAAGGGCGGGGTGCACTCAAGTATCGCTACGCGGCGATCGGCAGATCGCCGGCCCGCTCGTTTCAGCAGCTCTACCAGGACGGATTGCCGCAGCCGGCGGTGGATCGGGTCCTGGACGAAGTGTTCGGCGACCAGCTCAATCGCCTCTATGTCGCCGCCCAGGCGGAACGCTGCGACTTGCTTAACTACTACGACTTCGATCCCAAGTGGACCGAATCGATCCGGCAAAAATTGATCGCGCTACTGGGCGACGCCGGCAACCACACCGAGCTTGCGTTTCCTGGCGGTCGCCGCGTTGCTTCGATCCTCGGTTTTTACGGGCGGGAATTGTCGCGGCTTCCGCGGCTGGCACGGACCCACTATTTCGCCCACCTACACGGCGACCTCAATGGCGCCAACATCCTGATCGACGAACCGGGCAATGTCTGGCTGATCGACTTTTTTCACTCGCATCGCGGTCATGTGTTGCGCGATCTGGTCAAGCTGGAAAATGATCTGCTGTACATCTGGACGCGCATCGATGATGACGCGGGTTTGATCGAAGCGCTGGCCTTCAGCGACTGGCTGCTCGGCGTTCGCGACCTCGGACGCGAACCGCGGCCCGAGTCGGTGCCGGCGTTCCGGCACCCAGAACTTGCCCGCGCCGCGAACACCGTGCTGAAACTACGTGGCTTCTATGCTGATCTCATCCAGTCCGACCGCGAACCGACGCAACTGTTGATCGCGCAGATCCGTTACGCCGTGCACACCCTTGGTTTCGAGGAATCGAGTCCCCGGCAGAAACAATGGGCGCTGTACACGGCCTGCCGGGCGGCGGAAATCCTCGTGCGCCTGAGCCAGCACGCCGGACCGCTGCGTGTCGATTGGATGCCGGTGGAACACACCGGCGCCGGCCGCCTCGGCCTGACCCTGGTTCCGGGTCGGCGCGACCACCAACGTTCGATCGATGCCGATCTCGCCGCGCTGACCCGCGCCGGCATCGACGCGGTGCTGTGCTTGCTGGCCGAAGACGAGTTCGCCCGCTACGGCGTCGATGATCTGTTGGATCGTTACCGCAACGCCGGCTTCGATGTCCTGCATCTGCCGACCATCGATGGCACCGCACCGAGCGGCCAGGCACTGGCGACCGCGATGCCCTGGATCGGCCAGCACCTGGCCGCGCAGCGCAGCGTGCTGATTCATTGCGTGGGCGGACTGGGTCGTGCCGGCACCGTGGCCGGCTGCTGGCTACGCTGCCAGGGACAGAGCGCGGCGCAGGCAATTCGGATCGTTCGCGAATTTCGCTCGTCCCGCGCCATCGAAACCGCCCAGCAAGAGCAGTGCGTGCAGGACTTCTCGGAACACCACTGAGCTGCGGCGGGCGCAGTCATCGCCTTGCCGTCAGGCGCATTCGTGCGGGCGGCCGGCTCCCGCTGCCTGGAATCCGATCAAGGATCGAGGGCCGATCACACGGTGCCACAGGTCGCGCACCATCGGATCATATCGAAGCACGCCAACCGCTTACCTCCGCAGTGATTATCTTTTCTTGAGGTGTCGATCGGCGACTGCTTTCGGGTGGGGCTTTACGGCGCGTCTTTATCTGTGCATACTGTGCATATCTAGTATGCACGGCAGGCCAGGGTGAGCGCCGAACTCTTTCTATCGACCAGCGACAGCACGCCGATGTACCAGCAGATCGTCGATCAGGTCACCGCCAAGGTGATGGCCGGCGATTGGAAGGCGGGGCAGGCGTTGCCGTCGATTCGCGAATTGGCCAGCGCCAGTCGGGTCAGTGTGATCACGGTAAAGCGCGCCTATGCGGAGCTCGGGCTTGCCGGAATCATCGTGACCCGGCATGGCATGGGTTCGTTTGTGGCCGACTCCCCAGACCTCGCAACGAACCTGCTGCGCGCCGAGTTTGGCCGTCACTTCAAGGCCATGCTGGCCTCTGCCGCGCGGCTCGGGATGTCCCGAAACGAGATACAGCAGATGCTCGCTGAAACGCCAGCCAATCCCACGCCCGCCACCCCCAAAGGAACCACGCCATGAGTGCCGCCTTCGCCCTGACCGGCGTAACCAAACGCTATGAGAATTTTGCGCTTCAGGACATCACCCTGAGCCTGCCGGAAGGGCAGATCATGGGGCTGGTGGGTGTGAACGGCGCCGGCAAGACCACCTTGTTGCGCCTGCTCGGTGGGCTGGCGCGGGCCGATGCGGGGACGATCGAAGTGCTCGGTCAGCGGATGCCCGAGCAGCAGGTCGCGGTCAAGCGGCAACTCGGCTTCGCCTCGGAAGACATGCGTCTGTACCCCAGCCAGACCTTGCGCTGGCACATGGATTTCATTCGCGGGATTTACCCAGCTTGGGATGAGACCTACGCCGTCGAGCTGCTGCGCCGGTTCGATCTGCGATCCGGGCAAACGCTCGCCGGGTTCTCGCATGGACAGCGGGTAAAGGCGCTGTTGTTGTTGAACTTCGCTCGCCGTCCCCGGCTGCTGTTGCTCGACGAGCCGACCACCGGCCTCGACCCGGTCGCGCGCGACGAGGTCTTGCAATCGCTCGCAGACATTCTGCGCGACGAGGCCCGCAGCGTGCTGTTTTCTTCGCACAACACGCGGGACATCGAGCAGTTGGCCGACACCATCAGCTTCGTCCACCAGGGGCGCCTGCTCGCCTCCCGGGACAAGGAATCCTTCCTCGACGACTGGCGTCGGATCGTCTGCCAGGGTAGTTGGCCGGCAGACCAAGGCCCGTGGCCGGAAATCGCCTCGGCGCGACCGAACGGCAACCTGCTGGAATTGAAGGTGCGCCAGTTCAGCGATGCGCTGCTCGGCCGTCTGCAAAATCAGGGCCTGGAAATTCGCAGCTCCGAGGCGATGAGCCTCGAAGATATTTTCGTCACGACGGTGCGCAGTGGAGGTGCGGTATGAAGCTTTCCGATCTCAATCTACCGGTCATCAAAACCTTGATCGCCAAGGACTGGATCCTGTTCCAGAAACAACTTGCGGCCTATGTGACCGCGGGCATTTTCGCCCTTTGCCTGATCGGCATGGCCAAGAGCTGGAGCTTCTACCTGGGCTCGCTGCTGCTGATTGTGGTGCTGGTGGCCGCCGCCTGCTTCTCGATCTCCACGTCGCTGTTGACCGAGCGCAAGGAGCGCACGTTGGCGTTCGTGATGAGTTTGCCGGTCACGCCCTTGGACTTCTATCTCGCCAAGCTGCTCGGCAACCTGGTCACTTTTTTGGTGCCGTTCCTGGTCATGTCCATCGGCACCATCGCCGTAATCGCGTTCACGCCCCTGCCCGATGGGCTGATAGTGTTTTCGATCCTCATCTTCGGGTACGTCGCCTTGGCCTACGCCGTGGCGCTGAGCGTTGCCATGGCGGTGGAATCCGAAGGCTGGAATACCTTCGCGATGATCGGCAGCATGGTGTTGATCAATCCGTTCATCATGTCCCTGGGTCAGATCCCCGAAATCAGCAAGTACGTGCAAACCGATAGCATCGTCTGGAGTGTGCCTGCCGTCGCGATTCTGTTCGTCCAGGCAACGGCCAGCGTGGTGGTGCTGGTTGTGACCGGCTGGGTGCACTGCCGCAAACCCGCCTTCTATTGATGGCCGCCCGCCATGTCTGCCGAGGGCCGTTTGCATTACATGGACAACCTGCGTGCGCTGGCCATGTTCGGCGGCCTGTTGTTTCATGCCGCATTGGCCTATAGCCCGCTCACGCATCCGTACATTCCGACGGCGGATCGTGCGCAATCGGTCGCGGTCGACCTGTGCATCTGGTTTCTGCACCTGCTGCGCATGCCGTTGTTCTTCCTGGTCGCCGGCTTCTTTGCCGCCATGCTGGTGGCGCAACGTGGGCTGGGCGGACTGCTGCGCAATCGCCTCCGGCGCATCGCCTTGCCCTTGGTGATTTTCCTGCCAATGGTTCATGCCGCCCTCAACTACAGCACCTTGCAGGCGGCAGCAACGGTACAAAACCCGTCGCCCTTGCTCGCGCTCATCCGCCAGCTATCCCAGGGCGATGGGCTGCCCGAGCAGTTGCCCGGCACCAGTCACCTGTGGTTCCTCTACTACCTGATGTTCTTCTATGTGCTGGTGTGGTCGGCAAAGAGTTTCGAGCTGCAAAGGCTGGGTGAACGGCTGCGCAGCCTCAGTCCCGGTTGGCTGCTCGGCCTGCTGCCCTTGCTGCTGGTGCCGGCGCTCGCCTCGGTCAGCGCGCCCAACCCTGCGCCGGAAAGTCTCCTGCCGCAGTTCTGGGCCTTCGGCTTCTATGGCCCGTTCTTCGCATTCGGCTATCTGCTTTACGGGCACGAGGGCCTGATCGAGCGGTTACGGCCGATCGCTCCCTGGCTAGGCATGGCCAGCCTGCTGCTCTACGCCGCATTCTGGTATCTGGTCCACCGGCAATCGCCGAGTGGCGAGGATGCTTCCGCGCCCTGGCCGATCGCCTTGCTCGAAGCCTACATCAGCGTCTGGATGACCTGCGTCTGCCTGATCGCCGGAAAATCCTGGTTAAGGCGCAGCAACCCGGTATTGCGCTACCTCTCGGATGCGTCCTACTGGACCTACCTCGTGCACCTGCCGATCCTGTTCGCAATCCAGTACCGCTTGCTCGATCTCGGGCTGCCTTGGGGCAGCAAGTTCGCCGTCTCCGTCACGGCGACCGGCGGACTCTGCCTGCTCAGCTATCACTGGCTGGTACGCAGCACAGCGATCGGCGCACTGCTGGGAAGCACAACCAAACTGGCCGAGCCACCGCCCATGACACCGGCCACAGCCGCTCTCAAACAAGCCTGAACCCGGCACCACCCAACCCAGGCGCAACCCGGGCCAAGTTATCCGGGCAGCGCAGTCTCCAAGCCACAACACACCCAGCCTCCAAGCCACGCCGCCCTCGCGCCTGCCCAAGGCAAAAGGCCGACGGCAAAGGTGCCTGTTCAGAGACGGCGGGACCTAGCTCGGCTCAGCGACGTAGGTCGGCTCAAGCGTCGCAGGCGCGGAGCCGACACTGCCGAACGCGAACGCATCGCCCGCCCGCGAATCGCATCAGCCGACGTGGCGCCTCTGCGAAAGGCCATGCGTCACATCAAAGCGTCGCGTCTCGAAACGCCTTCAACACCGCGTTCATTCGAGTCTGCCAGCCGCGACCCTGGGCTCGAAACCACTCCAGCACTTCCTTGTCCAGGCGCAAAGCGATCTGTTCCTTGCACCCCCCAGCAGCAATCGCCGGCCGGCCGCGCTTTGCGCGCAGTTCCTGCACGCCGTGGTGGGCGGTGGCCGCTCGCCAATATTTCAGGGTTGCGGCCTTGCTCCCGGGACCATAGGGCACGTCCGTTTCAGGGGTACGCGCGGTAGTACGCTTCTTGTTCATAGGGTTCGGTCAGTCGGCAAGAAATCCATCGGGGGCCTGCGTCGCGATCGGCCCACACCAGCACCACCACGCGGCCGTGCGCCCATCCCAGGCTCAGCAGCCGTTGTTCGCCGTAGTCTTCGCGGTCATCTTCCCGCGTGTGGCTGGGGTGATCCAAGGCCTCCATGCAGCCGGCCGATCGAGCTTGTGCTTGCGCAGATGGCGTCGGCGCTTGGCGGGCCGGGTCGGGGATTCTTGGATTGTGGGTGTTCTGAGGTTCTGTTATGTCGGTGAACGGGAAAATTGGTCTGTCCCGGGTTTCTGGCCAATAGCCTTGACTCGATTCCGGAGCGAGCTCAGCGCGCTACGAGTTGGATCAGCCACCAGTTGACCACCCGATCCTGCACCATCAGCGCATCGCATTCGTCGGAACCGCATTGGTAGCGATAACCGTCCGGCGCCGGTGACAGCAAGCGGTAGCGGCCGGCTGGCCAGGCTCCGGAACGAGTCCAGTAATCGTCGCCAGTGATCAGCTCGAAGCTGCCGCCGGCACCCGCAAACACCAGCGTCTGGCCTGGTTGCATGGCGCTGTTTGCACCTAGCAAGGCCAGGTCCACGAAGCCGCCGCTGCCTGGCGCGGGTAGCGAGTTCAAATAGGCCAGATGTTCCTCAGTATCTGCACCAACCGCAAAGGCCCGGCCTTCGCAGCCGCCCGCTGCGACCAGTTCCCCATCTTGCTGATAGGCATAGACCAGATACCGTTGCCGTGGCTGCAGACCGGCTTGAATCCGGACGGTCAGCTTCCGTGCTGGTGCGCCCTTGTAGTGCCGCAGTATCCGAAACGTACCCAGCCATGGCGATGGCCCGGATCCGGACGTGATTATTATCGGACTCAGGCATCGTTCCTCCCGACACAACGTCGGGCGCTCGGGTGGCGGTTGCTCCCAGACACGCAGCAACCGACCGACAAACACCTGCTCGGCGACCGTCACCTCGTACTCCGCGCCCTCCCGATCCATGCTTAGCGACCGGCATCTCGCCTGCGCATCGATGGCGACAGCCAACGTGGCGAACGCAAACAGCACGAAGCGGGCCGTGAGCGCCTTCAATGCTCAAGCTCTCCGGTCGACCGACTGCGCTTGACCTCCACGAGACCATCTCCATTTAATCGACGCTAGTGTTTAATTGCATTAAACAGCGATAGTACTATGATAGCCGCATCTTCCTGAAGATGCGGGGGTCGTATGGCACGGGTAGCGGTTGTGTTGTCGTGTGCGGCAGATGTCCTGGCTGAGCTTGA
>JBFXKH010000096.1:0-14535 GCA_050173995.1 Lysobacterales bacterium
CATACGTTGCTACCGTGTGGACTTACCGGTACTCAAGTTAACGTCGGTTACGCCCCCCCCCCCCCCCCACGCTGTCAAGCCCCGTGTGCTGCCCCGTGTGACAGCCCCGTATGTTGCCCGTTTTGTGGGCGGATGCCCGTTCGGGCTTTGGCCGCCGTGGATCGGTGAGCCGCCAGGCCGGCCGTGGGCGGTTAGCCGTAGGCGACGAGCCGCTGCGAAGCGGCAGGAAAGCAGGTAGATTCACCGCGGTCTGGCGCGGGGGACCCATGCAGAAGATTCTGATCGTCAGTTCCAAGGGCGGCTGCGGCAAAAGCACCATTGCCACCAATCTGGCGGTGGCGCTGGCGGCGGGCGGTCGTCGGCTGTGGCTGGTCGATGCCGATGCCCAGGGCTCGGCGCTGGAATGGGCGCGGGCACGGGCCGAGCAGACGCCGGCGATCCCGGTGCTGGCCAGTCCCGATCTTGGCCACGGCAGCGCGCGCAACTGGAGTCTCAGCATTCCGCCGGCGACCGAGATCCTGGTAATCGATACCCCGGCCGGTCTGCGCAGTCACCAGCTTGCCGAGTATTTGCGCCGGGTCGATACCGTGCTGGTGCCGATTCTGCCCTCGGCGATCGACCAGCGCGCCAGCGCGGCATTCCTGCAGGAACTCCGGCAGGCCGCTGCAGTGCGCGCAGGGCAGGTGCGGGTCGGGCTGATCGCCAACCGGGTCAAGGCACGCACACTCGCCGCCCGCGAACTCGACGAACACTGCGCCGGGCTGCCGTTTCCGCTGCTGGCACAACTGCGCGACAGCCAGGCCTATGTACTGGCTGGATTGCTCGGACGCGGGCTTTTCGATAGCTCGTTCCAACGCATGACCGCGGCGCGCGAGGACTGGCAGCCCTTGCTCGAGTGGCTGGGCTGAGCGACCGAAGCGGAACCATCCTTTGCCGGAGCGGCTCTGGTGGGAGCGACGGAACGTCGCGACTCTTATTCCAACCACCCGGTCGCGACGTTCCGTCGCTCCCACAATTCTCCGGCCTTCATCCCGGCTCCCAACTCCCGACTCCCTTCTCCCGGCCCACACTCAATGGCGCAGCCGCTCGATCGCGCGGCCGAGGCCGGCCAGGGTGAGTGGGAACATGCGCTCGCCGAGCAGTTCGCGGGTCATGCCGATCGAGCTGCTGTAGCCCCACTGTGCCTCTGGCACCGGGTTCAGCCAGACCGCCCGCGACCATTGCGCCAGCAGCCGTTTGAGCCAGACCGCGCCCGGTTCCTCGTTCCAGTGTTCGACCGAGCCACCGGCGTGGCTGATCTCGTACGGCGCCATGCTGGCATCCCCGACGATGATCAGCCGGTAGTCGGCCGGGTAGGTATGCAGCAGATCGAAGGTGGCGGTGGTCTCGCTGAAGCGGCGGGCGTTGTCCTTCCACAGACGTTCGTAAATGAAGTTGTGGAAGTAGTAGTGCTCCAGGTGCTTGAACTCGCTTTTCGCCGCCGAGAACAGTTCCTCGCACTGGCGAACGTGCTCGTCCATCGAGCCGCCGTTGTCGATCAGCAGCAGCACCTTGACCGCGTTCCTGCGCTCGCGCTGGTAGCGCAGATCCAGCCAGCCGGCGTTGCGCGCGGTCGAATCGATGGTCGCGTCCAGGTCGAATACCTGGTCGGCGCCGAGCCGGCTGAAGCGGCGCAACTGGCGCAGCGCCAGCTTCAGATTGCGCGTGCCGAGTTCGACGTTGTCGTCGAGATTGGCGAATGCGCGCTGCTCCCAGACCTTGACCGCGCGCCGGTTGCGCGAAGCGCCGCCGACGCGGATGCCCTCGGGGTGATAGCCGCTGTGCCCGAACGGTGAGGTTCCGCCGCTGCCGATGAAGCGACTGCCGCCGTGGTGCGGCGCGTCCTGCTCGCGCATGCGTTCGGCGAATTGCCGCAGCAGCTCGTCGAGTCCGCCCAAGGCCTGGATGCGGGCGCGCTCCTCGGCGCTGAACAGGCGTTCGGCCTGGGCGCGCAGCCAGTCTTCCGGAATTTCGCCGAACGCCTCGCGGCTGATCGCTTCGACGCCGTCGAAATAGCTCTTGAAGGCACGGTCGAAGCGGTCGTACTGGCTTTCGTCCTTGACCAGGCAGGTGCGCGCCAGCGCGTAGAACTCGGCGATCGAGGCCTGGGCGAACCCGGCCTTGAGCGCTTCCAGCAAGGCCAGCCACTCGGTCAGGCTGGTCTTCAGTCCGGCGCTGCGCAGGGCCAGCAGGAAGGCGATCAGCATGGGCTGCCCAGCGCGGCGTTTGGTCAGGCCCGGCGCGCGATGAACGCCAGTTTCTCGAACAACTGCACGTCGGCCTCGTTCTTGAGCAGGGCGCCGTACAGCGGCGGCAGCGCCTTGCGCGCGTTGCGCTCGTGCAGGGCTTCGACGCCGATGTCCTCGGCCAGCAGCAGCTTGATCCAGTCGAGCAGTTCCGAGGTGCTGGGCTTCTTCTTCAGACCGGGCAGTTCGCGCAGGCCGAAAAACGCTTGTAGCGCTTCGTTGACCAGGTCGCGCTTCAGACCCGGAAAATGCACGTCGACGATGCGGGTCAGGGTATCGGCATCCGGGAAGCGGATGTAATGGAAGAAGCAACGGCGCAGGAAGGCGTCCGGCAGTTCTTTTTCGTTGTTGCTGGTGATGATCACCACCGGCCGGTGGATGGCGCTGATCGTCTGGCCGGTTTCGTAGACGAAGAAGTCCATGCGGTCGAGTTCGCGCAGCAGATCGTTCGGGAACTCGATATCGGCCTTGTCGATTTCGTCGATCAACAGCACCGCGCGCTGTTCGCTTTGGAACGCCTGCCACAGCTTGCCGGGTTGGATGTAGTTGGCGATCGAGCTGACCCGCGGATCGCCGAGTTGCGAATCGCGCAGGCGCGAAACCGCGTCGTATTCGTACAGCCCGTGCTGGGCCTTTGTGGTGGACTTGATGTGCCACTCGATCAGCGGCGCCGACAGCGCCAGCGCGACCTGCTCGGCGAGCAGGGTCTTGCCGGTACCCGGCTCGCCCTTGATCAACAGCGGCCGCTGCAAGGTCACCGCCGCGTTGACCGCAAGGTTCAGTTCTTCCGTGGCAATGTACTGCGCGGTACCTGAGAATCGCATATCGGTTCCAGTCGAGTGGTTTACGCCGCCGGGAGCGCCGAGCACCAGCTTGGCAAGGTCAAACGCCCGCCATCACCTAGTTCAGCGCATCCATACGATCACAGCCGGGACGAGCGTTCCAGCCATTCGCGGGCGCGCGCGTCGGCGGCCTGACGATCGGCCTTCTTGCCACAGCGGCGCTGCCCGACGCGGGTGCCGATGCTGCGCTCCTGCCAGCACTCTTCCGGTTCGGCGCGGCCGGTGGTCAGCAGGTTGGTGATCGCTTCCAGCGCCTTGTCCAGTTGCCGGGTTTCTTTTTTGCTCAACTGCTTGAGGCTGTCCTTGCCCTCGACCAGGGCGAATACCTGGCGCTGCTGTTCGCGGATCGCCTGGATCTGCTCGGCGTTCAGATCCTTGGCGCGGTTGGCGTCGAGACGTTTCGCGATCCCCTGCTGACGCTGCACGATATCGGCGAGGGTGAGTTTGTCCGCAGCGCTCGCCGCCACGGCAAAAGACAGGGAAAGGACCAAAACAAATACGCGTGACAGGGACATGCGGACTCCAGAGCTTGGCAATAAGGAAATGGCGAACCGGCATTGATAACAGATGTAACCGCGCGCTGGAAGTGCCGGAAGGCAGGCAAGAGTCAGAACCAGGCCAGCGCTAGCACCGCCGCCTGTGGCAAGATCGCGCCATGACCCGGCTCAGCGTCAACTTGAACAAGATCGCGGTGCTGCGCAATTCGCGTGGCGGCACCCGGCCCGATCCGCTGGCCGCGGCGCGGGTGGTGCTGGCCGCCGGTGCCGCCGGCCTGACCGTGCATCCGCGCCCGGACCAGCGGCATATCCGCGCCACCGATGTGCGCGATCTGGCCGCCTTGCTCGATTCGCATCGCAGCCGATCGAGCGATGGCGCCAGGGTCGAATTGAATATCGAAGGCAACCCGTTTGCCGCGGCGACCGCTGAGGGCTATCCGGGTCTGCTGTCCCTGGCCGAGGCGCTGCGTCCGGACCAACTCACCCTGGTCCCGGACAGCGACCGGCAACTGACCTCGGATCATGGTTTCGATCTGGCCCGCGACGGCGCCCGATTGCAGCCGCTGATCGCGCGGGCGCGGGCGCTCGGCATCCGCGTCAGCCTGTTCATGGACAGCGACAGCGCGCATATCGAGCGCGCCGCGGCGCTGGGCGCCGAACGCATCGAACTGTACACCGGGCCGTATGCCGAAGCGTTCGCGCGCGGCGACCATCGCGCCGAGCTCGACCGCTGCGTCGCCGCCGCCGACCGCGCCGTCACGGCGGGACTGGCAGTCAATGCCGGCCACGACCTCGACCAGGCCAACCTGCCCGCCCTGCTGGCGGCGATCCCGACGATCGCCGAAGTTTCGATCGGCCACGCCCTGATCGACGACGCCCTGTACGCCGGACTCGACGCGACGGTGCGCCGCTATCTGGCGATCTGCGCGGCCGTGCCGACTTGAAAGCGCGCGTATTTCGCCGCATCTTGTCCGACCCCTGGAGGCAATCGTGGCCAAGTTGAACATTCTGGAGTTCCCCGACCCGCGCCTGCGCACCCGCGCGCAGCCGATCGCGCGGGTCGATGCCGCGCTAGTCCGGCTGATCGACGATATGTTCGAGACCATGTATGCCGCGCCCGGCATCGGGCTCGCCGCCACCCAGGTCGATGTCCACCGGCGCCTGCTGGTGCTCGACGTGTCCGAGCAGAAAGACCAGCCGCTGGTGCTGATCAACCCGGAACTTGTGAGCCACGAGGGCGAGCAGGTCTACCAGGAAGGTTGTCTGTCGGTGCCCGGCATCTACGCCGACGTGACCCGCGCCGAGCGCATCCTGGTGCGCGCGATGGACCGCGATGGCGCCGGCATCGAACTCGCCGCCGACGGCCTGCTCGCGGTCTGTATCCAGCACGAGATCGACCATTTGGACGGCAAGGTCTTCGTCGATTATCTGTCGCCGCTGAAGCGCGCGCTGGTGCGCAAGAAACTCGAAAAGAACCGTCGCGCGCATCAGTCCGAGCGCGAATCGCGCGAGCATTCGCTTTGAATCGCGAACCCCTGCGGCTGGTATTCGCCGGCACCCCGGCGTTCGCGGTGCCCTGCCTGGAGGCGGCGCTGGCCAGCGGCGAAACGCTACTCGCGGTATACAGCCAACCCGATCGCCCGGCCGGACGCGGGCGGCAATTGGCGGCGAGCCCGGTCAAGCAGCGCGCGATCCAAGCCGGCATCCCGGTCCGCCAACCATCCAGCCTGCGCACGCTCGCCGCCCGCCGCGATCTCGCGGCACTGCAACCGGATTTATTGATCGTGGTCGCCTATGGCCTGATCCTCGGCGAAAAGGTTCTGGCGATTCCGCGCTTCGGCTGCTGGAATATCCACGCCTCGCTGCTGCCGCGCTGGCGCGGCGCCGCGCCGATCCAACGCGCCATCGAAGCCGGCGACGCCGAGACCGGGGTGGACCTGATGCAGATGGATGCGGGCCTCGATACCGGGCCGACCCTGCTCCGGCGGCGCAGCCCGATCAGCGCCACCGATACCGGCGGCAGTGTGCATGATCGCCTGTCCCGGCTCGGTGCCGAGCTGCTGGCCGAGGGCCTCGAACGCCTGCGCGCGGGCCGCCTGCCGGCACCCACGCCGCAGTCGGACCTGGACGTGAGCTATGCGCACAAGATCGACAAGGCCGAGGCAGTGCTCGACTTCGCCCAGCCGGCCAGCGTGCTCGAACGCCGGGTGCGGGCATTTCTGCCGTGGCCGGTCGCCGAATGCCAGGTCGAAGGCGAGCGCCTGCGCGTGCATGCCGCGGTGGCGCTGGCGGGCGCCGCCGGTGGCGCCCCCGGCAGTCTGGTCGGCGCCAGCCGCGATGGTCTGGATATCGCCTGCGCCGAAGGCCGGTTGCGCCTGACCCTGGTGCAGCGCGACGGCGGCCGGCCGATCGGCGCGACCGATTATCTGAATGCCCGCCCCGAGCTCCGGATCGGGCCATGAACAGCGACGCCGATTCCGGCAGCGTCAAGCCGCCCCGGCGCGAACCGGACCCACTGCCGCTGCGTGCCCTGGCCGCACGCCTGCTCGCCGACTTGCTGACCGGCAAGGGCTCGCTGGCCGATGCCCTGCCGATCGCCGACCGCGCCCTGCCCGATCGCCGCGATCGCGCGCAGTTGCGTCAGATTCTGTACGCCACGCTGCGCCATCTGTACAGCCGCAAGGCCGCGCTCGGCTTGCTGATGGCGCGGCCGCTGCCGGCCTCGGCGCGCCAGATCGAAGCCCTGCTGCTGCTCGGCCTCACCCAACTCGACCTCGGCATCGACGCCGGTTACGCGGTGGTCGCCGCCAGCGTCGATGCCGCGCGTGCGCTCGGTTATCCGCGTCTGGCCAGCCTGGTCAATGCCGTGCTGCGCCGGGCCGAGCGCGAGGGTCGGGCGCTCTACCAGCGACTGCCGGATGAGCCGAGCCTGCGCTTCGAGCATCCGGCCTGGTTGATCGAACGCCTGCGTCAAGACTGGCCGGATCACTGGACCGATCTGCTCGACGCCAACAACCAGGCGCCGCCGCTGTGGCTGCGGGTCAATCGACGCCGGACCGACCGCGACCAGGTGCTGGCCGCGTTCGCCACCGCGGGCATCGCGGCCTCTGCCCATCCCTGGCTGCCCGACGCGCTGCGGGTCGAAGCTGCCGGCGTGGTCACCGAGCTGCCCGGCTGGGAAGCGGGCTTGATCAGCGTGCAGGATGCGGCCGCGCAGTTCGCCGTCGAGGCGCTGGATCTGCGCCCCGGTCTGCGCGTGCTGGATGCCTGCGCCGCGCCCGGCGGCAAGCTCGCGCAGGCCGCCGAGCGCGAACCGGCGCTGGCCGAGCTACTGGGACTGGATCGCGATGGCCGGCGCGTCGAGCAGACCCGGGTCGCCCTGCACCGGCTCGGTCTGGCTCCGCGCTTGAAACAGGCCGACGCCGCCGATCCGACCAGTTGGTGGCAGGGCGAGGCGTTCGACCGCATCCTGATCGACGCGCCCTGCTCCGGTACCGGGGTGATCCGCCGACATCCGGAAATCCGTCTGCTGCGCCGCGCTTCGGATCTTGCCGGGTTGATCGCCGAACAGGCGCGCCTGCTGGGAAATCTCTGGCCTTTGCTGGCCCCGGGTGGAAAGCTAGTCTATGCCACCTGTTCGGTGCTCCGCGATGAAAATCAGAACCCATTGGCCGCCTTTCTCGCCCGCCACCCCGAGGCGGTCGCCCTGCCTCTGCCCGAGCAGTTTGGCGTGGCGGCCGGGGTCGGCCGCCAGAACCTGGTCGGGCAAGATGACGCCGATGGCTTTTTTTACGCGCTGCTCGGCCATCGCGCTTAGCGCCCTGCTCAGCGCCTGCGCCGGTTCCGGCGCGGCGCCGGTGCGCGCCGACATCATCGCGGCTGAACTCGACGCCGATCATCGCGCGCTGGAACTGCAACTGCATCTGGTCGCCTCGCCGGTGCTCGCCGAAGCGCTGGCCAACGGGGTACCACTGGTCTTCGAGTTCCGGCTACGCCCGGCCAACGGCGCCGTCCGCCGGCAAGCCCTGCGCCTGCAATACCTGCCACTCTCCGGGCGCTACCAACTGCAGCAGGACGGCCACCCGGACCAGCAGTTCGGCAGTCAGCTGCAATTGTTCGCGGCGCTCGACCGGGTGCGGCTCGAATTCGACCAGCCACTGGCGACCAGCGGCTGGGTGAGCTTCGCGCTCGACCGGCGCACGCTGCCGGCGGCCTTGCGCTTGCCGGCCCTGCTGGATCGCGGTTGGTGGGTGGTGAGCGAGCGCGTGCATTGGCAGGCGCGCTCATGAAGCGCGTGCTGCTGTTGGCGCTGCCGGTGCTGGCCCTGCTGGCGCTGTTGTTCGCGGCGCTGTGGCTGGCCACCGGTGCCGAGGGCAGCGAGCGCCGGATCGGCGACGCCTATGTCTGGTTGTTTGCGCTGGCGGCGAGCGCGGCTGCGGTATTGCTGCTCGGCGTAGTCGGCGAGGCCCGGCGGCTGCTCGGTCAATGGCGAAGCGGTGCCGCCGGCAGTCGGCTGAATATCCGCCTGGCCTGGTTGATGGCCGCGCTGGCGCTGCCGCCGACCCTGCTGGTCGCGGCCTTCGCGATCCGCTTCATCGACGCCGGCATCGACAGTTGGTTTCGCGCCGATGTCGAAAGCTCCCAGCAGATCGCCGCCAGCATCGGCCACGAGCTGCAGGCCTCGTTCGAACGGCGCGCGCGCGAGCGCAGCCGCGGCTTCGCGCTAGCGCTGGCCGACGCGGCGGGCGATCGACAGCAAGCGCTCGACACCCTGGTCGCGGCCAGCCCCGATCCTCTGCATCTCGGCCTGTACGATCAGGCCGGCGGATTGATCGCGCTCGCCTTCAACACCAGTGTGGTGGTGCTGCCGGCCGCGCCCAGCGAAGCCGAGCGCCTGCGCGTGCAACAGGCCGGGCAACTGGCCAGCAGCGAGCGCATCAGCCAGACCCTGAGCTGGCGGGTGCTCGACCGCGTCGATGGGGTCGGGCTGCTGCAGGCGATCTATCCGCTGCCGGTCGATCTCGCACCCCGGCTCGACGCCCTGGAGCGCACCGCAGTCGATTACGCGCAGTTGCGCTTTCAACGCGGGGCGCTGAAGTCCACCCTGGTGTTGATCCTGGTGCTGGTCAGCCTGCTCGCCCTGCTCGGCGTTCTGCTCACCGCATTGGCCGCGACCCGGCGCCTGCTGCAACCGGTCGCCGATCTGGCCGCCGCGACCGCCGCGATCGCCGCCGGACGCTTCGGCGAACAGTTGCCGGACGGCGCCGACGACGTGCTCGGCCTGACCGGAAGTTTCAACCGCATGTCGGCCGACCTGGCCCAGGCCGAGCGGCGCGAACAGCACAGCCGCGCCGAAATCGAAACCAGCCGCGCGCACCTGGCCGCGGTGCTGGCCCGGCTCAGCGCCGGTGTGCTGAGCTTCGATGGCGAGCGTATCCTGACCGCGAATGCCGCTGCCGGCAGCCTGCTCGACCTGCCCGCCGGTGCGCTCGAACAATGCCCGCTCGACACCGCCAGCGAACGCTTCCCGCGTGCCGCCGTACTGATCGATCGCCTGCATCAACACGCACGGGCTGCCGACGCGCAATGGCGCGAAGAAGTCCGCCTGCAAGGCGAGCCGACCCGGGTGCTGATCGTGCGCGGGGTGCGCCTGCCCGGGCCCGAGCCGGCGCGCTTCGTGGCGGTATTCGACGACGCCGCGGTGCTCGCCCACGCCCAGCGCGAAGCGGCCTGGGCCGAGGTCGCGCGGCGGCTGGCGCACGAGATCAAGAACCCGCTGACCCCGATCCAACTGGCCGCCGAGCGCCTGCGCCACAAATATCTGGGCAAGATGGCCTCGGCCGATGCCGAAGTGCTGGACCGCGCCACCCACACCATCGTCGCCCAGGTCGATGCGCTCAAAGCGATCGTCAATGCCTTCGGCGACTACGCCCAGCCGGCCAGCGGCGACAACGCCCCGTTCGCGATCGGCGAGTTGCTGACCGAAGTCCTGGATCTTTACGAGCACAGCGGCCAGTGCGCGATCGAACGCCGGCTGCCGGCCGCGCCGATCCACCTGCGCGGTAACCGCGAGCGCCTGCGCCAGGCGCTGGTCAACCTGCTCACCAACGCCATCGAAGCCAGCGCCGGTCAGGCGCAGCCGCGGATCGAAGGGGCCCTGGCCAGCGACGCCAGCGGCATCACCCTCAGCCTGCGCGATCACGGCTGTGGCCTGCCCATGGACTTCGACCCGCGCTGGTTCGAGCCCTACACCACCACCAAAACCAAGGGCACCGGCCTCGGCCTCGCCCTGGTCAAGAAAATCGTCGAAGAGCACCAGGGCAGCGTCGATGCCGCCCCTGCCGAAGGCGGCGGCGCCATCTTCACCTTGCACTTCCCAAAGCCGTCGTAGCCCGGATGAAGCGCAGCGGCTGTTGTAGCCCGGATGAAGCGCAGCGGAATCCGGGGAGCCGTAGCCCGCAATCCGTGAGACTTCCGGAAGTAGCCCGGATGAAGCGCAGCGCAATCCGGGAGGCCGTAGCCCGTAACCCGTGAGACTTCCGGAAGTAGCCCGGATGAAGCGCAGCGCAATCCGGGAGGCCGTAGCCCGTAACCCGTGAGACTTCCGGAAGTAGCCCGGATGAAGCGCAGCGCAATCCGGGAGGCCGTATCCCATAACCCCTGAGACTTCCGGAAGTAGCCCGGATGAAGCGCAGCGCAATCCGGGGAGCCGTAGCCCGTACCCCGTGAGACCTCCGGAAGCAGCCCGGATAAAAATCGCCCCGCTCCCCGCTCCCCGCTCCCCGCTCCCCGCTCCCCGCTCCCCGCTCCCCCACCCACCTTCCCGCTATCATTTCCGGTTCGACCCGGACCGAAACCCGCCATGAGCAGCCTGCAAGAATCCCTAGCCCTGATCGGCCGCGGCGCCGAGGAAATCCTCAAGCACGAGGAACTCGAAGCGCGGCTCAAACTTGGCCGTCCGCTGCGCATCAAGGCCGGCTTCGATCCGACCGCGCCCGACCTGCACATCGGCCACACCGTACTTTTGAACAAGATGCGCCAGTTCCAGCAGCTCGGTCACCAGGTGATCTTTCTGATCGGCGACTTCACCGGCATGATCGGCGACCCGACCGGCAAGAACGTCACCCGCAAACCGCTCACCCGCGACGATGTTGCAGCCAATGCCGCAACCTATGCCGAACAGGTGTTCAAGGTGCTCGACCGCGAGCACACCGAACTGCGCTTCAACTCGGAATGGTTCGACCGCATGGACGCCGCCGACATGATCAAGCTCGCCGCCAAAACCACGGTCGCGCGCATGCTCGAACGCGACGATTTCCACAAGCGCTTCCGCGGCGAACAACCGATTGCCATCCACGAATTCCTGTATCCACTGGTCCAGGGCTACGACTCGGTGGCGCTCAAGGCCGATGTCGAGCTCGGCGGCACCGATCAGAAGTTCAACCTGCTGGTCGGCCGGCAACTGCAGGCCGAAGCCGGCCAACCGCCGCAGATCGTCATCACCATGCCCTTGCTCGAAGGGCTGGACGGCGTCAACAAAATGTCCAAATCGCTGGGCAACACGATCGGCATCAACGAAGCACCGAACCAGATTTTCGGCAAGACCATGTCGGTCTCGGACGATCTGCTGTGGCGGTACCTGGAACTGCTCTCGTTCGAGCGCTCGCTCGCCGATATCGCCAGGCTCAAGGCCGAAGTCGCCGCCGGCCAGGCCAACCCGCGCGACATCAAAATGGCTCTGGCCGCGGAACTGGTCGCGCGCTTCCACGACCGCGCCGCCGCCGAAGCCGCGCTCGGCTACTGGAACGACGTAATCAAGGGCGGCGCCCTGGCCAGCGACTTGCCCCTGCAAACCTTCTCGGCCGCGAACACCGGCACCAGCCTGATCGCCCTGCTCAAAGCCACCGGCCTCTGCCCCAGCAACACCGAAGCCGGCCGGAAAATCGCCGAACGCGCCGTGCGCATCAACGGCGAAGTCGTCGAAGACCGCACCCGCAACCTCGACATCGGCGGCGAATACACCCTGCAAATCGGCAAACGCAACTTTGCGCGAGTGCGGCTGGACGCCTGAGCCTTACCTTCGCCCCCTGGCCGGCAGCAACGCCCACCACGCCCGGCCCGCCGATGCCCGTCAAACCACGGCGCTGAGGTTCGGCTGCTGGGACTTCAGAGTATGGGTGTCCGAGTTTTCGCGCTCACCTTCCCGACCCCTATCAGGTGAGCGCAGTCGCTTCCTTCTCTCACTGTGGCATGCTGCAAGCAACCGGCATCGCACACAACGCCGTGTGACAGGACGGGGCGATTGCGAACGCGGCCGGTGCCCGCGAATCGGTATACTGCGGGCTCACTCCAGATCAGCGCGGAGCCGGTGTGATGAGCCATCACGATCGCATCACCCTTGAGCCCGGTAAACGCGACGGCAAGCCCTGCATTCGCGGGATGCGGATCACGGTGTATGACGTGCTCGATTGGATGGCGCAGGGGATGACCGAACAGCAGATTGTCGAGGACTACCCGGAATTGGTGGTCGAGGACATTCGCGCCTGCCTGGCTTTTGCCGCCGACCGCGAGCATCGGTTGACTGTGGCTTCCAGCAACTGAAGGGCCGGGTTTGAAACTGCTGCTCGACCAGAACCTGTCGCGTCGGATGCTGGTGGACTTGGCGACTGCGTTCCCCGGATCGAGCCAGGTACAGTTGCTTGGTTTGGAGTCCGCCGACGACAAGGTGCTGTGGCGATATGCCAAGGATCACGGCTTCGCGATTGTGACGCTGGACTCGGACTTCCACGAGCTGGCGACGCTTTTCGGCGCGCCGCCGAAGGTTGTCTGGCTAAAGTGCGGCAATCGACCGCGTTGGTATGTCACCGAATTGCTGCTCAAGCATCGCCAGCGGATTGATGTCTTCAGTGGCGACCTGCACGCCGCCGTGTTGGAGATTTACTGACGCAATCCGTTGGCCATCGCCACGCATATCGCGGCGAAGACCGCACCCGCAACCTCGACATCGGCAGCGAATACACCCTGCAAATCGGCAAACGCAACTTCGCACGACTGCGGTTGGACCCCTGACCGTTCCTTTCGCCCCCTGGCCAGCAGCAACGTTCACCACGCCCGGCCCACCCATGCCCGTCAAACCACGGCGCTGAGGTTCGGCTGGGCAAACTTCGAAGAGTGGGTGTCCAAGTCCCCACGTCCAAGTCCCCTCACGATTCGCGCGATCGCAGCACCGTCTAACCTGCTTCGTTAGCCGCCCTCGCGTGGCACCTTGCGAAAGCGACCAAATAGTACTCCAGCCCAGGTGACGCCTGAAATGAGGAAGCCGACGAGCCCGCCGACGAGCCAAGGCGAGGACAACTGCGGTGGGACCTGCGCGTTGGCCTGAATGACCAGCCAATGTAAGTAGCAAAGCAGCAGCAGAAGGAGGGTTCCGAACCGCGCCAAGTGCTGGCAGAGAAAGGCGACAGTCTCTTGCCTTCGCTGAGGCGCAAGCCAGTGCTCGCGATTGGGGACGTTGATCCTCGCGTGTGGACTCGCAAGGGCGAATGAGGGCAAGTAGACGAGAAGAAGCGGCATGCCCACGACGAACGCCAACATAAACCAAGTGTAGAACTCTCGGGTCATGAAACCGTTCGCTGCACCCGCTCCGTCAAAATGCGAAGCCACGACCGGTGGCAGATTGCGACTCGTGAGCAGTACGAACAAGGCCGCTCCAAGGGCCATTGCGAGGAAGCGTGGTGAGGGGCGCGGGAAGTTCATTGGGTATCCAATGGCTATTTCCAGAAGGCGACCGATCGGCGGTAGATCTACGCACGGACCTTCTTGGCAGAAGTCCGGCGTATCCCTTCAGGGCCAAACCGCCTTGCGTAAGCCGACACCACCATTACGCGCATCGGTCGTGGGCATGGAATCGGGATCGATCGTGGATTGGGATGGCTCGACGACGGCGGGTGTGGCAAAAAGTGGGTGTCCAAGTCTTCGTCCACATCAACATAGCCGAAAACGGCAGGCAAAACAGCCCCAGCAGGGCCATCGACAGCACTTGATGGGAGTGGTCGCCACGAACCACCAATATCTGGAAGTACGCGAAGATTCCCACGACATGCACCAGCGAAAGCCCAAGCATCAAGGCGCGTGCCGCGGCAGGAATATCGAGCTGAATGGCTTGCGGTTTGTTTGGCATGGTCAGCACTTCACTAGTGTTCGCGCACAGGGAGGAGGGCCAACCCGCGCCCTCTCCACTGCTTTCTGCGTTACTGGGTCAAAAGGTAGGTGATGCCAAAAACGGCAACGTAGGTAAGGCCTGCTACCGCAACCCCAGGGGCCCGAGGGCGGCGCCGATGGCGACGGAAGTACCAAGCCCGACGCCGAAGACACCCGCCTCCACGCCATCGCCACCCGAGACGCCCTGAATCTGTTCCATCGTGAGTGTTCGCATGTTAAATCCTCATAGATAAGTACGCCTGCAGATTGCAGGCATAGCGATGTTAGTCCGGAAAAACGACGATGCAAACGCACTCATCCTTAACTATATCGTTAGTAAGACGAGATTTTGCTGAATATTGCTCACTCTGTCGGTTATCCTAGCAGCGGAATCAATGGTGTGGCTGTGTTGCTGAGCGATATTCACCCGTTTGCAGAATATCGTTCACCTGCTAATTGTGTGTCCTTCGGCGGCAGAGAGTGGGTGCCCCAAGACTCTGCCCCAAGTCTCTGCTTGGCCGGCCCGGGGCGTCTGAACGCAGTACGCAAGGCGGTTGGAGAAACAGTAATAGACGGTTGTTTTTGTAATGTCACTATGGCAAAGTGCCGGGCCCGGCGGGGTCGTACAGCGACTTCCCGCCTCGACATGGAGCCGGACCGCAGTGCATTTACCCGATCGGATTCGCGCCGCAAGGCGGCTGAAACGCTGGA
>JBFXKH010000097.1:0-14520 GCA_050173995.1 Lysobacterales bacterium
CGCAGCTACGGCATTTATCTCTGGCACCTGCCGATCTTGATGCTGCTCAAAGCGCACCTGCCCGAGCTCGGACTCGCCGCCAGCATCCTCGCCGCCCTCACCCTGACCGCCCTCGCCGCCGAAATCAGCTACCGACTGGTCGAACGGCCGGCGATGCGCTGGGCGAAAAAGTGAATGGCGGTCTTAGGTTTTAGGTTTTAGGTTTTAGGTTTTGCGCGAATCAGCCCAGCTCTGCCAGCTTGCGCTCCACACGTAAAACCTAAAACTTAAAACCTAAAGCCGCCTTCAGCCGATCGCCATTCGGGCGATGTAGCCGGAGCGGGTTTCGCCGTGCATTCGCGCCTTGGCATCCAGGCGTTTCAGCACGCGGCGCGGCAGGGTGATGTTGATGCGCTCGACGCTGTCGTCGAGCAAGGCGGGATCGATCTCGATCATCGCCAGGACCCAACCGGCATAGTCGCGCATCTTGCGCACGGCTTCGAGCGAACTCGGCTGGGGGATCTCGCCGCCACGGTCCAGGGTCGCGTCGATCCAGGCAGCGGCGGCCTCGTGGGCGCCGGTCATGGCTTCGTCCAGGCTGTCGCCCGCCGAAAAGCACCCCGGCAAATCCGGCACCACAACGCCAAAAGCGCTGCGTGCGGAACCTGGTTCGATCATGATCGGATAGCGCAACATGTTCGGTCTCCTACAATCCAGCCTGGCGGCGAATGCGGGCCAGCAGGCCGACACCCAGATCCTTGCGCGGGTGCGGAACCACCACGATTCCGGGCCTGGTCGGGTGGGTGAAAACCTGCTGCGAACCGCGCACCCGATCCAGCACCCAGCCGGCCCGGCGCAAATCCCTGATCAGCTCGCTGCTTGGCATGATGCGTATCATACACACCGGAACCAGCGCGAGCCATCGCCGTCCGCTACCATCTGCGGTTCGCTCTACCGCCCTGACCCTGCTGGAGTCGCCCATGCGTATCGCCCCGCTGCTTGCCCTCGCCACCGCCATGCTGCTATCCGCCTGCACCCACCCGACCCCGCCGCCCGCGGCCAGCGAAAGCCCGGCGAAGCTGGTCTATCCGGCCGCGCGAACGGTCGATCAGCAAGACGAGTACCACGGCACCACGGTCAAGGACCCGTACCGCTGGATGGAGGACCTGGACGCCCCCGAACTCAAGACCTGGATCGACGCCGAGAACGCCCTGGTTGCGCAGTATCTGGCCGATGCGCCGGGCCGCGAGCAGATCAAGCAGAAGCTGACCGCGCTCTACGACTTCGAACGCTACGGCGTACCCGAGGTCCACGGCGGCCGCTACTTCTATGCCCGCAATGACGGCCTGCAGAACCAGTCGCCGTGGTACTGGCAGCAGGGTCTGGATGGCGCGGCGCACCTGCTGATCGACCCGAACAGCCTGTCTGCCGATGGCACCGTGGCCTTATCCGAAACCGGCATTTCCAAGGACGGCCGGCTGTTTGCCTATTCGCTGTCCGACGGCGGCTCGGATTGGCGCACGATCCGCGTGCGCGATGTCGATAGCGGCGCCGATCTGGACGACCGCATCGAATGGGCCAAATTCACCGGCATCACCTGGGCCAAGGACAGCAGCGGCTTCTACTACAGCCGCTATGCCGCCCCCGACGACCAAGACCCGTTGAAAGCGGTCAACAAGTTCCAGCAGATCCATTTCCACCGCATCGGCACCGCCCAGGCCGAGGACCGACTGGTCTACGAGCGTCGTGACCAACCCGACTGGGGCTTTGGCGCCAGCCTGAGCGACGATGGCCGCTACTTGGTGATCACCGTGTCGCAGGGCACCGATGAGCGCAACCGGCTGTTCTATCAGGACCTCGGCAAGACCGGCAGTGCGGTGGTGGAACTGGTGCCGGAATTGACCGCGGCCTACGATTTCATCGGCAGCGCCGGCCGCACCCTGTTCGTGCGCAGCGACGATGGCGCCGAGCGCTACCGGGTGCTGGCGATCGATCTCGATCGTCCGGCCCGGGCCGACTGGCGCGAAGTCATCGCCGAAGCCAAGGGCACGCTGACCGGGGTATCCCTGGTCAACCAGCAGTTCATCGCGCATTACCTGGAAGACGCGCACAGCGTGGTCCGGGTGATCGGCATCGACGGCCAGCCGCTGCGTGAGATCGAATTGCCCGGCATCGGCACCGCCAACGGCTTTCGTGGGCAGAGTTCCGACACCGAAACGTTTTTCTCCTACGCGAGTTTCACCACACCGGGCACCATCTACCGCTACGACGCGGAGGCCGGCAGCAGCAGCGTATTCCGCCAGCCCAAGGTCGCCTTCGATCCCGCGCCATACGAAACCCAGCAGCGTTTCTATCCGAGCAAGGACGGCACCCAGGTGCCGATCTTCATCACCGCGAGGAAGGGCATCGCCCTGGACGGCAGCCACCCGACCATTCTGTATGGTTATGGCGGTTTCAATATTCCGGTGACGCCGCAGTTCCAGCCGGTCACCGCCGCCTGGCTGGATATGGGCGGGGTGTATGCGGTCGCCAATCTGCGCGGCGGCGGCGAATACGGCCGCGCCTGGCACGAAGCCGGCATGAAGCAGAACAAGCAGAACGTGTTCGACGATTTCGCCGCGGCCGCCGAGTTTCTGATCGCGGAGAAAATCACCCGGCCGCAGAAGCTCGCGATCTCTGGGCGCTCCAACGGCGGCCTGCTGGTCGGCGCCACCCTGCTGCAGCGGCCGGAACTGTTCGGCGCGGCGCTGCCCGCGGTCGGCGTGCTGGACATGCTGCGCTTCCGCGAATTCACCATCGGCTGGGCCTGGGAATCGGACTACGGCACGGTCAAGGATCCAGCCGAGTTCGCCGCCCTGTACGCCTATTCGCCGCTGCACAACATCAAGCCCGGCGCCGTCTATCCGCCAACCCTGATCACCACCGCCGACCACGATGACCGCGTGTTCCCCGCGCACAGCTTCAAGTTCGCCGCGGCCATGCAGGCGGCCAACCCGAATGGCCAGCCGGTCTTGATCCGGGTCGAAACCCGCGCCGGCCACGGCGCCGGCAAACCGACCGCCAAGATCATCGAGGAGAACGCCGACATCTTCGCCTTTCTGGCCAAAACCCTGGACATGGCGCTTTAAATCTGCGTGATCCGGGCGCCGGAAATCGACCACCGGGACCCCAGCCCGGATTGTGAACCCATACCGGGATTGTGGGAGCGACGGAATTGTGGGAGCGACGGAATTGTGGGAGCGACGGGCACGTCGCGACCGCCGCTTCGATAGCCTAGTCGCGACGTACCCGTCGCTCCCACAATTCCCGCATCCCTGCTCCCTGCTCCCTGCTCCCTGCTCCCCGTTCCCCATTCCCCCCGCCCGCCGCCATGCCGGATACCTTCGTCCATCTGCATCTGCACAGCGAATACTCGCTGATCGATTCCACCATCCGCATCAAGCAATTGGTGGCGGCCTGCGTGGCGGCACGCATGCCGGCGGTGGCGGTCACCGACGATTCCAACCTGTTCGCCTTGGTCAAGTTTTACCAAGCCGCCGAGCGCGCCGGGATCAAGCCGATCATCGGCTGCGATCTGTGGCTGAGCGCGCCCGAGCAGGCGCCCGAGCGGGTCACCCTGCTGTGTCGGGATCGCGACGGCTACCTCAGGCTGTCGCGACTGCTGTCCGATGCCTACCGTAACCGCCCGCGCCACGGCCAGGTCAGCGTGCCACGCGCAGCCCTTCTCGCCGACAACCAGGGCCTGATCGCCCTGCTCGGGCCGGCTTCGGCGGTGATCCAGGCCAGCGCCAGCGAGCACAGCCAGGCCCTGCTCGAACCGTGGCGGCGCGCGTTCGACGATCGCCTGTACCTGGAGCTGTTGCGCACCGGCAAAGCCAGCGAATCGGCCGATCTGGCGCGGGCGCTGGAACTCGCCGAATCCGCCGATCTGCCGGTCGTCGCCAGCAATGACGTGCGCTTTCTCGCCGCCGACGATTTCGAAGCGCACGAGGCGCGGGTGTGCATCAGCAGCGGCCGCGTGCTGAACGACCCGAAGCGCCCGCGCGACTACAGCGCCGGGCAGTATCTGAAGTCCCCGGCCGAAATGGCCGAGTGCTTCGCCGACCTGCCCTCGGCGCTCGCCAACAGCGTCGAACTGGCCAAGCGCTGCAACCTGGAGCTGGAATTCGGCAAGTATCACCTGCCGGCGTTCCCGGTACCGAGCGAGCACAGCGCCGACAGCTTCATCCGCGCCCAGGCCGAGCAGGGGCTGGCCGCGCGGCTGGCCAGCGCCGGCTGCTTCGATGGCTGCACCGAACAGGACTACGCGGCGCGCCTCAATCGCGAAATCGAAGTGATCGTCAGCATGGGCTTTGCCGGCTACTTCCTGATCGTCGCCGACTTCATCAACTGGGCCAAGCACAACGATATTCCGGTCGGACCCGGGCGCGGCTCCGGCGCCGGCTCGCTGGTCGCCTGGGCGCTCGGCATCACCGATCTCGACCCGATCCGCTACGACCTGCTGTTCGAACGCTTTCTCAATCCCGAGCGGGTATCGATGCCCGACTTCGACATCGACTTCTGCATGGACAAGCGCGATCGGGTGATCCAGTACGTGGCCGAGCGCTACGGCCGCGAGCGGGTCAGCCAGATCATCACCTACGGCACCATGGCCGCCAAGGGCGTGCTGCGCGATACCGGGCGGGTGCTCGGCATGGGTTACAACCAGGTCGATGGCGTGGCCAAACTGATCCCGCGCACCCTCGACATCACCCTCGATCAGGCGATCGCCGAATCGTCGGAGCTGGCCGCGCGGATCGAATCCGAAGACGAGGTGGCGACCCTGGTCGAACTGGCGCGCAAGCTCGAAGACCTGACCCGCAACGCCGGCACCCACGCCGGCGGCGTGGTGATCGCGCCATCCGACCTGACCGATTTCTCGCCGCTGTATTGCATCGAGCAGGGCGCGCCGCTGGTCACCCAGTTCGACAAGGACGATGTCGAAGCGGTCGGCTTGGTCAAGTTCGACTTTCTCGGCCTGCGCACGCTGACCATCATCGACTGGGCGGTCAAGGCGATCGATCCACTGCGCGCCGCAGCCGGCGCGGCGCCGCTCGACATGCTGGCGCTGCCGCTCGACGATCCGGAAACGTACGCCCTGCTTGCCCGCGGCGAAACCACCGCGGTGTTCCAGTTCGAATCGCGCGGCATGAAGGACTACATCCGCAAACTGCAACCGGAACTGTTCGAAGACCTGATCGCGCTCGCCGCCCTGTACCGGCCCGGCCCGCTCAATTCCGGCATGGTCGACGACTTCATCAATCGTCGCCACGGCCGTGCCCTGGTCAGCTACCCGCATCCCAGCCTGGAAGCGATCCTCAAGCCGACCTATGGCGTGATCGTCTATCAGGAACAGGTGATGCAGATCGCCCAGGTGCTGGCCGGCTATTCGCTCGGCGGCGCCGACCTGCTGCGCCGCGCGATGGGCAAGAAAAAGCCCGAGGAAATGGCCAAGGAACGGGTCAAGTTCGAAGCCGGCGCCGCCGACAACGGCATCCAGCCGCGGGTGGCCTCGGCGATCTTCGATCTGATGGAAAAATTTGCCGAATACGGTTTCAACAAATCGCACTCGGCCGCCTATGCACTGATCGCCTACCAGACCGCCTGGCTCAAGGCGCATTACCCGGCCCAGTTCATGGCCGCGGTGCTGTCCGCCGACATGGACAACACCGACAAACTCGGCGGCCTGCTCGACGACGCGCGCGCCTTCGGCCTGGCGGTCGCAGCGCCGGACTGCAATGGCAGCGGCTATCGCTTCGAAGCCACCGACCGAGACCACATCCGTTACGGCCTGGGCGCGATCAAGGGCGTCGGCCAGGCCGCCTGCGAAGCGATCGTCGCCGAGCGCGAGCGCCACGGCCGCTATCGCGATCTGGCCGACTTCTGCCGCCGGGTCGAGGCCGGCAAGATCAACAAGCGCGTGCTCGAAGCGCTGATCCTGTCCGGCGCCATGGACAGCCTGGGCGAGACCCGCGCGACCCTGATGGCGCACCTGCCGGAAGCGATGAAAGCCGCCGAACAACACGCCCGCAATCACGAGTCCGGCCAGGTCGATATCTTCGGCGGCGCGCAATCGGCGATCACCCCGCTCAGCATCCAGCGCCTGCCGGAATGGCCGATCGGCGAACGCCTGCGCGGCGAACGCGACACCCTCGGGCATTTCCTCAGCGGCCACCCGATCGACGCCTGCCGGCCCTGGCTCAAACAACTGACCTCGACCAGCCTGGGCGAAATCGAAGCGCTGTGGCGCAGCAGTCAAGGCACCCTGGAGCGCCACCGCGGACGCATGGAACTGCCGGTGGTGCTGGGCGGCATCGTCGCCGCCGGCCTGCGCCGGCACGGCGATACCCTGGCCTTCGCCCCACTCGACGACGGCAGCGGCCGGGTCGAAATGACCCTGGGCCGCGAATTGCTGCACGAAGCCACCGCCCTGTTCGCCAAGGACGAAGTCGTGATCGTCGAAGGCGGCCTCAGCGCCGACGAGTTCAGCGGCGGCTTCCAGATCCGCGTACGCCAGGCCTGGTCGCTGGCCCAGGCACTGGAACGCTTCGCGCGCGGACTGCGCATCAGCGTCAGCGGCGCAGGCGCCGCCCTGGTCGAGCAACTCGCCGACACCTTGAGCCCACTCGCCGGCGGCACCACCCCAGTCCGCATCGGCTACCGCAACGCCCACGCCCAGTGCGACCTGCAACTAAGCGACGACTGGCGAATCCGCGCCGTCCCAGAAATCCTCGACCGCCTAAAAACCCTACCCGGCATAGCCGCAGTCGAACTGGTGCTCGGGCGTGCCGGTGGGGGGCGATGAGGCGCCGCGCGAACCCGCTCAATCGCCCGGCGCACACAGCGCTTTGCCCCTTGGCGAAGACTTGGACACCGACGAAGACTTGGACGACGAGGACTTGGACACCCACTTTCCAGAAGACGGCGACAGCAACGGCGACAGCAATTTCGGACTCACACGCTTTCGATGGGATACTGGGTTGCCTCCACGATGGTCCTGGGCTTTGCTTGGCTGGGAAATTTTAGAATTACGGGTGTTCTGAGCTTCGGCTCAGCTTAGATTAGAAATTGGATTGCGAATGCCAGATTCTCCGCAAGCCTTGAACGATTCAACGGTCGCTGCCTACTATCTGTACGGCGTCGAGGCCGGCCTATTTCCGCATGATTGCGCGAAGGACTGGGCCTATGGAATCGTCGCCAAACTCGAGAAGCCACCCATTGAAATCATCGGTGTCGCGACAGCGAACCGACGCGATGAAGCCATGTGCAGCTTATCAGCTGCCGCTGAAGGAGCAGACCTTCCGCTCGCTGGAGCCAAGCTTCTCTAAGCGATCCATCAGGCATTGGAATCTGGGCGTGTCTCCCTCCGCTCCGCCATCCGAATGTCCATGCAGGTTGCAACGTCAACCTCAATGCCGGAGGCAGTTTACTTTGCCTTTGACGGCCTCGACGATGAGCTCACACTGGTCGCTAGCGGCGCCTACGGTAGCGAACGCGATGTTCAAGACCGTGCCATGAGAGCATTTTTGCTCTTCGGGGCTCCAGCCGATGGATCGTTCCAACAAATGGGGTTGGGCGGCAGCGGTTAAAGGTAAGACTTGGTGAACAGTCGAAGACTTGGCCACTCACCTGTCTTGGAAGACATGGCCAGGAAGACATGGACACCAACTTTTCAATGACCGAAGCGCACCTGGCGTGCGGAGAAGACTTGGAAACTGCTCTTAGACATCCATCAGCCGTGGTTGTGAGGTATTATCCTGAGACCTGAGTCGCCACGATGGGACTCCCGCCGCCTAGCGATTTCGTCCAATTGCGTGGTTGGGCGGAACTGCCGGAAAACGCTACGAATTGACAGGGCGCTTCCGGCGGCAGGCCGGTTACCACAACATTAGAAATCATCCCAACTTATGCTTAGTGTCCTTAGCGGCCTTCTTGGCGGAATCATCGCGGTCATACTCACCACCTACGTGGCGAAGCGAGTCGGCAGATCCGGGATTGCCGGGCAACTGAGATTTGGCGCTTTCATGTGGCTCTTGGCCTTTGGGTGCTTGCTGTTTGCACTATTCCCGATCCTACTGACAGTATTTTTCGGACACCACAAGGAACTCTTGGCCAAGTTTGCATTGGGGATTGGCTTCGGCCTGTACGCCATTTACTGCTTCGGGGAAGCGGCTTTTGTGAGAGGAAGATTCAACGAGGAGGGGATAGTTTTTTCAACTCCTTGGAGTGGAACTAAGAAGGAAAGATGGTCTGATCTAAAATCGGTGGAGTTGAACCACTCCTTAGGTTGGTACACGCTCACCTTTGCCAGCGGGAGCAAGATCAGACTTTCACGATACCTGCATGGCCATTTGGCTGCCCTGGACTTAGGCCAGTCGCATGGTCTTCAATTAGACATTAAGCCTTAGGAGATAATTCTTTGGATGCTGGAGAGAGAAAAGCAATACACGACATCGACAGCCACATTCAGCCAATTCTTGACCGTCCTGCGACACCTAACGAATTCGGTTGGGTCGAGCGCAATCACGCCTCGAAGGAGTCTCGCTTTGCTTGACCTTGACGATCCTCGCTGGTCCGAACTCCAACATGCCTATGGCGCTGCGTCGGACACCCCGGCGTTGTTGAAGCAACTGGCCGACCTTCCATCGTCCGAGAACGACGATGAGCCGTGGTTCACCCTCTGGAGCGCGCTGGCGCATCAAGGCGACGTTTACTCGGCTTCGTTTGCAGCGGTGCCTCACGTGATTGAAGCACTCGCCTCTGCCCCATTGAGGGCCGACTTCTCTTATTTTCACTTTCCAGCCTGGGTTGAAATCTGTCGCGTCAAGAACGGCGTTTCGATCCCCGACGACCTCGAGCCGGCCTATTTCGAATCGTTGTCGCGCCTGCCCGCCCTGGTTGCCGCAGCCGCCTCGCGCCAGTGGGATGAGGAACTTCTCCGTTGCGCGCTTGCGGCAGTCGCAGCGGCAAAAGGACAGCCGACCCTCGCCGAGGCGGTGTTGGAGCTTTCGCCCGAGCTAGCCCGAGAGTTCATGGAATGGTTCCATGAACGATAAGCCGCCCCGAAGACTTGGACTGAAGACTTGGACACCCACTTTCCAATGACCAAGGCGCATCTGGCCTGCGGCGCTCGGCGCCGCTTTGAATGCTCTGCGCCAGTCGATGCCAGCACAGCATCCAAAGCGGCGCGTAGCGCCGCACTCCATAGGCACCTGGGCGCACCACGCCTGAGCTTGGTCGACAGACTGCTTGCCAGCCTGGGCCACGCTTGGTCCCGTCTTAGCTCGAACGCCAGGCTTCCGAATACGCCTCGCAGAGGCCCAAGTGCTTTGCGAAAGGCGTGAAGTCGCTGTCGGCATGCAGTAGCGTCAGCCCGTCCTCAATGCAGCGCGTGGCGATCAAGGTATCGATGGTCTTCCGGATGGTGATGCCCTTTGCTCGCAGAACACGGTAGTTTTCCGAAGCCTTGAGGGCCAAGTCGTACCCGCAGAGATCAAGCCGGGTAAACGTATCGAAAACTCTCTTCACCCATTCGAACTGCTTTTCATCACGCACACCTTGCAGGACTTCAGCCGCGATCAGGTCCCCAACGGCGATCCGCGTTCGCCCGAACAGTGAGTCCAGCAGGGCCACCTGCGGGGTGTCGGCGGACCGGAAGTAGTCGATCCAGACGCTGGAATCGACAAGAATCACTGGTCGGTCCGCATGGCGTTCAGGTCACCCTCCCAGGCGATCTTGCCCCGCAACGCGCGGGCCTTTTCCTGGGCGCGAAGATCAACAAGCGTCCGCAGCCCCAGTTCCACCGCGGCCTTCTTGGTCTTCGCCCCAGTGGCACGCAGCGCAGCCTTCATGAGCTTGTCGTCGATCTCAATGTTCGTGCGCATGCTGTGTACCTCACCAAACTCGGGTACACATGGTAACACTGGCCCGGTCGCGCGGAAGCCAAACGGATAGAATTGGATCGTGGAGAACACCTGGCTACCAGAAGCAGAAGACTTGGACACCCACTTTTGGGCATGGGTCTTGGCCATCCCGCGGTCGAGCGGGTGAGTCATGATTTTTGCCGCACGACCGCTGCGCTGGGACTCTGTCCGCGTGGCGGCGTCGCCCCTTATCCAAGCCGAGGGCTTCACCACCGCTTGGTGCCGGGATCAACCTCTGGTGTATCCTTGTCGCATGAACACGAGCGCGCTTGACTACCGTTCCCTACGCATCTCCGAGCGTATCGAGCTGGTCGAGGACATCTGGGACAGCATCGCTGAAGAAACCGTGGTCGCTATTCAGCTCTCGGCTGAGGAGCGCGCAGAGCTTCACCGGCGGCTTGCCGCGCACCTCGCAGACCCGTCCAGCAGCATCCCTTGGGAGCGGGTACGTGCGACGCTTTTCAAGGGCGATTCCTGATGCGGCTATGGGTCAGGCCAGAGGCTGTGGTGGTTTCGTTCTTTCATCACCGGCGCAAACCAGGTTCCTGGTTGCAGAATGCACGCGGCTGACGAGTGGGTTTGGATCGTGCACAGCCACGAATCGTACCGGTGTCCGCGGCAGGATTGCGTTGCGAGGCAACCGGGTGCAAGGGCGACCCGGCGGGTCGCCCCTACGGATCTCAATAGCCGTAGGTCGGGTCAAGCGCCGCAGGCGCGGACCCGACATGTGCCCGGCTGGCCATCGATTCCGACGTGGCCGCCAATTTGCCGCTCTGGCGCGCAGCGCGCCGCGCAAGTCTGCATGCGGCCCGGCTTGACGCTCAGGCGACCAGGCCGGTGAAGCAGTCTTCGATGCGTCGTTTGATGGTGGCGTCGATGCGCGGCAGCAGTTCCAGCACGCCGAGGTTCTCCTGCAACTGCGCCTTGCTGCTGGCGCCGAGGATCACCGTGCTGACGCGCGGATTGCACAGGCACCAGGCGATCGCAAGTTGTGCGGCGCTGACCGCGAGTTCGGCGGCGATCGCCTGAAAGCGCGCGACCGCCGCCAGACGCTGTTCGCGATCGACCAGCACCAGGTCCTGCAGCCAGCGGTGCGCTTCGCTGCCAAGCCGCGAATCGACCGGCACGCCGTGGTTGTACTTGCCGCTGAGCAGGCCGGAGGCGAGTGGCGACCAGACCGTGGTGCCGAGCCCGGCGTCGGCATACAGCGGCGCGTATTCGCGCTCGACCCGTTGCCGGTGAAACAGGTTGTACTGCGGCTGCTCCATGCGCGGCGGTTCCAGTCCCAGGCTGTGCGCGATGTGTACCGCTTCAGCGATTTCGGCAACGCCCCACTCGCTGGTGCCCCAGTACAACACCTTGCCCTGGCGGACCAGGTTATCCATGCTGCTGACCACTTCGGCGATCGGCACCTCGGGGTCGGGGCGATGGCAGAAATACAGATCCAGATAATCGACCCGCAGCCGGACCAAGGCGGCGTGGCAGGCATCGACCAAGTGCTTGCGCGACAGGCCGCGCTGGGTCGGCAACGGGTTCGCCGCGGCCCCGAAGTAGGCCTTGCTGGACACGCAGAAACTGTCGCGCGGCAGGCGCAGGTCGGCGAGCACGTCGCCCATGATGCGTTCCGACTCGCCGGCCGCATAGGTCTCGGCATTGTCAAAGAAATTGACGCCATGATCGTAGGCAAGCGCGCACAATTCGCGGGCCTCGGCACGCCCAAGCGACACCCCGAAGGTCGCCCAACTGCCCAGCGACAGCGCCGACAGCGGCAGGCCGGTGGCGCCCATGCGACGGTATTCCATGGTGGTCTCCCTTTATCGGTGCGATCGACGCCCGGCACCGGCCGCGGCGGTTGCCCGGTGGCGGGCCGACGGCGGTTGCGGTTCGGACGCGTTTCTGACGCTCGATTGTGGCCGAATGTCCGGCAATTGACTACACTCAGACCACGCTGGCCGTGAGACCGGCAACAGCGCTGATGCCCCGTACACCACAACGCAACCCAGGAATCCCATCCATGCACAAGAAAACTCTGTTCGTGTCCGTGCTGGCGCTGGCGCTGGCCGGCAATGTCTATGCCCAAGACGAGGAAGCGGACGCCGAGGAAGCATCCGGCCCGTACACCTTCTCAATCACCGGCACTTTCACCACCGACTATGTCTGGCGCGGCGTCTCGCAGTCGCAGGAAGACGCCGCTCTCCAGGGCTCGTTCGATTTCTCCCACGAGTCGGGCTTTTACGCCGGCATCTGGGCTTCGAGCGTGGACTTCACTCCGAAGAGCACCCTGCCCGAGGATGAAGACGGTGCCGATACCGAGATCGATCTGTACGTCGGTTTCAGCCGCGATTTCGCCGATAAGTGGAACTACGACATCTCGGCGATTCGTTACGCCTATCCGAGCCTGAAGCGCGATCAGTCCACCATCACGCCGGACAATCCCCGCGGCGACAAGCGCGATTTCAGCTACAACGAGTTCATCGGCAAGCTCACCTACGACGAATGGCTGACCGGCACGGTGGCCTATTCCTACGATGCCTTTGCCGCCGGCGAGGACAGCCTGTACACCGCGCTGAGTGCCAGCTACGAGACGCCGTGGTACGGAGTCAGCATCACTGGTGAAGTCGGTTACTACGACTTCAGCAATTTCGACGAAGGGTCCGATTTCAACTATGTACACTACGGACTGGGGCTGGCCAAGGAGTTTGGCCCGTTCAGCACTGCCGTGCAGTGGACCGATTCGGACAACGACGGCGAGAGCTTTTTCGGCAATACCGCCGGTTCGCGGGTGTTCTTCACGGTATCGCTGAGCACCGATCTGTAAACACCGGCCAGCGCCGCAACACAAAAAGCCGCGGTAAGCCGCGGCTTTTTCTTGGGAGTACGCTCGGCATCGACAGGCGTCTGGAAAGCCCATGCCATTCAAGGATCACTTCTCCGCCCACGCCCGCGCCTACGCCGAGGCGCGTCCCGGTTATCCGCCAGAGCTGTTTTCCTGGCTGGCCGCGCAATGCCCAGGCCACCAACTGGCCTGGGACGTGGCCTGCGGCAACGGCCAGGCCAGCGTCGGCTTGGCTGGCTATTTCGATCGGGTCTGGGCGAGCGATGCCAGCGCCAGCCAGATCGCTGCGGCACGGCCGTGGGCCGGTGTTCACTACGCGGTCGAGCCGGCCGAAGCCTGCACGCTCGGCCCGGCCAGCGCCGACCTGATCGCTGTGGCCCAGGCCTGGCACTGGTTCGACCAGGAGCGCTTCGCCGCCGAAGTGCGCCGGGTGCTGCGGCCGGGCGGCTTGTTCGCCGCCTGCAACTACGGATTATCCCGGGTCACGCCCGCGGTCGACGCGGTGTTTCGCCATTTGCATGACGATCTGCTCGCGGACGACTGGCCAGCGCAACGCGCGTTCGCGGTCGAGCGCTTCGGCGAACTGCCGCTACCCTACCCGGCACTGGCCGACACCCCGACTCTGGCGATCGAATGCCAGTGGACCCTGAGGCAGTATTCGGCCTACCTTCGCTCCTGGTCGGCCAGCCAGCGTTATCTTGAGCGCATCGGCAGCGACCCGGTCGCGCTGCTCGGGGCGGATTTCGCGCGGGCATGGGCCGATCCCGAGCGGGTTCGGACAGTCCGTTGGCCGCTCACGCTGCGTGCCTGTCGCAAGCCGGGCGCGGAAAGCTAGCGGGCCGACCGGCGTGAGTGTGGCCGATGCTCTTGTGGGAGCGGCTTTTGTGGGAGCGGCTTTTGTGGGAGCGACGGAACGTCGCGACTATCGCCACCTGCCAAAGTCGCGACCTGCCGGTCGCTCCCACATTCCGGCCACCTGCCAAAGTCGCGACCTGCCGGTCGCTCCCACATTCCGGCCACCTGCCAAAGTCGCGACGTGCCGGTCGCTCCCACATTCTGGCCACCTGCC
This sequence comes from Lysobacterales bacterium, assembly GCA_050173995.1. Taxonomy (GTDB): domain Bacteria; phylum Pseudomonadota; class Gammaproteobacteria; order Xanthomonadales; family Ahniellaceae; genus 0-14-3-00-62-12. Next base: position 13,847 of record JBFXKH010000097.1, read on the forward strand.
AGAGTCGCGACCTGCCGTCGCTGCCGCATTCCGGTCGCTTCTGCCCTTCGCTTCAGACCAGTCGCGCCAGCAACTCCAGTATCAGCACCACGCCCAGACCCCAGGCGGCATTGAGCAGCAGTGCGCCGATCACGGTTTTGCGATCGACCGGCAGGCCCTTGGCCGGAAACACGACGCCGAGCGCGACCACACTCGGCAGGATCGCGCCAGCGACGATCCATACCCAGGCGCCATACCAGCCGAGCAGCCCCATCGCGTAGCCGATCGCTATCGCCCAGACCCCGCCCCAGAAGGCCAGGGAAATCACCTGCGGCACGCCGAGCGGTTGAGTCGCCGCCATGTTCCAGGCCGGCCGTGGGCTGATACCGCGTGCGTGCAATACCGCGAGCAGGCCCTGATGGAACACCAGGGTGGCAACGAAGCCGGCCACGAACCAATGGAGAAACCGCATGCGACACCTCCGCGAGCTGCCGGCCCGAACGTCTGGCCGTGCTGAATGGTCCACGATAGCGCCGACAAAGGGAAGTCCTGTCGAACGCTTGGGTCCACGATAGCGCCGACAAAGGGAAGTCCTGTCGAACGCTTGGGTCCACGATAGCGCCGACAAAGGGAAGTCCTGTCGAACGCTTGGGTCCACGATAGCGCCGACAAAGGGAAGTCCTGCCGAACGCTTG
>JBFXKH010000098.1:0-14221 GCA_050173995.1 Lysobacterales bacterium
ATCCGAAGCCCAAAATCTTGTATATCATTGAGAGATTGGTTGTGCTGAGCGCTGCGCTGCGAAGCGAAGCGAAGCGAAGCGCAACAAGCCGATGCCAGAAACATCGGTTGTGCTGAGCGTAGAGCAACAGTTTTGTGTCGGTTATCGGTTGTCGGTTGTGCGGCCGGCACCGCGCTCCGCGCCGTTGCGCTTCGCTGCGCTCAGCACAACCTATGATTGTCAAGTTTGTGGGCTTCGGCTTGTTGCGCTTCGCTGCGCTCAGCACAACCTATGACTTTCATGGTTTTGGGCTTCGGCTTGTTGCGCTTCGCTGCGCTCAGCACAACCTATGCGCCACCCCGCCCCTAGCCCCTAGCCTCTAGCCCCTGGTTTCGCTGCGCTCAGCACAACCTACGATTTTCTGGTCAGCGCCCTGGGCAGTCCGCGCAGCAGGAACATGACGGCGATGCCGGCGATGATGAACAGGCGCGGGCCGAGGCCTTGCGCCTGATAGCGCAGCAGGTAGCGGGCCAGGCCGAGGTGCTTGTGCCAGGCCACGAACAGCGGGCGGGCGCGGCTGGAACTGCCCTGGCGGTGTACCACCTGGACGCGGTTGGCGACCGCCACCCGGAATCCGGCCAATCGCACCCTTCGGCACAGATCCAAATCCTCGCCGTGCAGAAAGAACTGTGGATCGAATCCACCGACCCGCTGCCACACGGCGCGCGGCAGCAACATCAGCGCGCCCGAGCAGGCATCGACGCTCTGCACATCCTCGACCGAGCGCGCGATCTGCACGCCCTCGCCGCGTAGCCCCAGGGCACGGCCATGGTCGGCGAGCAGGCGCTCCGGGGTCGGGTCGCGGCGGCGCGCGGCGCGTTCTTCGCGACCCAGGGCGTCGCGCACATCGGCACCGAGCAGGCCGATCCGGCGATCGGCGGAGAGCACCGCGAGCAGGCCGGACAGACTGTCGCGGGCGATCAGGCAATCCGGATTGAGCAGCAGCACCTGCCCGGCCTGGCCGCGCTCGGCGCCACGATTGCAGCCGGCGCCGAAGCCAACATTGCGCGCCATGGCCAGCAGGCGGAAGCGTGGGTCGTGGGCGAAACGTTCTGCCAGCCGCTGCGGGTAGCCATCGCTGGAGGCATTGTCGACCAGGGTCAGACTGGCGCATTCGGCGCTGTCCAGCGCGCGCGCGACGCAATCTTCCAGCAGCACGCCGCTGTCGCAGGCGACCACCACGATGTCGATCAGCGCGGTCTGGTTCATGGACACGGATTCAGCCAAACCAGTGGCGGTCGGCACTGGCGCATTCGCCGGCACGCTGCCAGACCAATGGCCATAGACGCATGCGCTCGGCTTCTGCGCGTAGGGCCGAGCGCAGAGCAGAGGCCAAGGCCGCCGCCGAATCCGCGGGCGGGAGGTCGGCGAGCGCTGGCAGTGCGGACTCGACCACGGCGCGGCCATTGACGGTAACGATGGCACGCAGGTCGGCCAACCAATACACCGGCGCGTCGGCGCCGGCCTCTTCGGCAACACGTTGTAGCGCGCCAATCCAACTGCTGCGCACGAACTGCAGGTATTCGGCAGTGAATTCGATCAGATGCGCGTCGCTCGCCGCAGCAAGATCGGCCAATAGCTGGGCGCCGGCATGGAACCGCTCCGCCGACGATTCGGCGTGAATGTCGGTCAGTCTGGATTCCAGAAAATCGGCGATGAACTGAGTGATCGATGGCTGCCGCGCGGTCTTGCCGATCGGCAACGGCGCTGGCGACGGACCGCTCGACCGCCATGCCGCTGGCAGCCGCAAAACCTGCGCCTGCGGCTGGGCCAGCCGGGTCAACACCGAAAACCCCAGCGCATGGTCGCGACCAGCAACCGGGGCAAAGCCCGGCAGGCTGCGCGCATCCACGGCAAACGGTTCACGTTCGCTGCGTTGGGCCAAGGTGGCGCGGCGCACCCCGGCCCAAGCCCTGCCCTGCTCCAGGTAGCGCAGATACTGGCCGCGATCTTCGGTCAGTTGCGCCCGACTGACGCGGTCAAGCAAAAACCACGGCTCGCGATCACCGCTCGCGGCGACGCCGAAAACGCCCAACTCGATCGCCACCACCCGAGCCTGGTCGAGCCGTGCGGGCAGTTCGCCGATCGCCACCCCGCGCAGATCACCTGGCGCCCAGGCGGCATCGCCCGGGACCTTGAGCAGATCGCCAACCCCCGCACCCAGGGCACCGAACTGCTGGGCGAACTGTGCGCCGGAAACGGCAGCACCAACTTCGAACGACGCATTCTCGTCTGCATAAAAACGCAGCGGATATTCGGCCTGCGGGCGCAACTCTAGACCACGCAAAAATTCCGGGTGGCGATGCATAGGCCATTGCTGCCCACGGGAGAGAGTCGCCGCTGTGCGGCCTGCAGACAACAACAGGCGCAAGTTGAAGCCCTGTGCGGGAGTGATGGCGGTGCCGGTGCCGGCACCGATCAGACCGGAGAGAATTTGCCGCTGCTCGGTGGACAGACCCAAGCGGCGCTGGACACCGGCAACAGCCGCACCAAGGTCAAGCGGGCGCAGGGCGATACCGTGGCCTGACGCCGCCTGCACGGCCGCACTGGCGTCGGCCGCGTCCGTACCCAGCCACAGCCAGTCGGCGCCTGGCAGCTGGTCGCAGATTCCGCCCGCTCCCAGAGCATCGAACTGCGCGACCGGGTCAAGGCCGCCCGTGATGAACACCCGCGGCGCGGCGCTTGTTCTGGCCTTGCTCGCGGCAGCGTCGGCGAGCCCGGTCACGAAATCACGTTCGGCGAGCAGCAGCCGCCGCTCGATCAGGCCGTCGAGCACCCGGCGGATCGCCTCGGCGGGCACCTTGGGCAGGCCGCGTTGCAGCTTGGCGATGTGTTCGGCCAGCGGCGCGAAGGCGCGGCATTGATCCAGTGCCTGCAAGACCTGCACGGTCATCACGTGGCTCTCGCCATCGGCGGCGCGCAGCACGCATTCGCCGCCGCCCAGATTCGCCATCGCGCCAGGCAAGGAAGCGTACAGCGGCGCGTTCGGGTCGATCGCCGGACGCGGGCTCAGGTCCATCGAAAAGTTGAAGTCCATCGGTAGCTCAATCCTCAGAACAGGCGTCGCCACCAGGGGCGTGGCGACAGGGCGGCAGTTTGGGCGGTGGTGGATTCGATCAGCGCCCGCAGTTGCGTCTGGGTCGCGGCGTGGGCGGCGCGTTCCGCAAGCAGTGCCGCCTCGCGCTCGGCGAGCACGGCGCCGGCCTGCATGTTCTTGCGGATCTCGGCTTCGTAGTGGCGATACACGCTCTCTTCGGCGTCGCCGAACAAGTCGAGATCGACACTGGCCGGCAGCGCCGTCGGCGCCTTGGCGCAGACCGCGATGAAATACAGCGGTGGGTATTCCGGCGTATCCAACAACTGCTGCGATGCGGCCCGCAGCGTGTGTACGCTAACCGACTGCGGCGGCCGATCCAGCGTCCAGATCAGCGACTGGAACAACAGTTTCTGGCCGTACAGGCAGAGCGCCGGGAAAGCCGGTGTCAGCAGCGCCAGCAATTCCTCGCGATACAGTTCGCGCACATGGAATTCGTTGTGATAATCGCGCGTCTCGCTGTAGGTCCGCTTGTCCGGCGAGGACAGGATCAGCAGGCCATCGGGTTTCAGCACGCGGGCGAACTCGGCGATCAGCTCGGCCTGCGCATGCAGGTGCTCGATGGTTTCGAACGAGGTGAGCGCATCCAGGCTGGCATCGGCGAACGGCAGCCGGGTGGCGTCGGCGCATTCGAAGCGCAGATTGGCGATATCGGAATAGCGTTGCCGCGCGTGCGCCACGCTGGCCGGGTCGATATCGACCCCGACCACGCTGTCCGCCGCACCAGCGAGCAGGGCCGCGCCATAGCCCTCGCCGCAGGCGACATCGGCGACCTGCCGGCCCTTGACCAGGCTGCGCGCGAAGGCATAGCGGTGGTAGTGCTCGTACCAGATCTCGCGCAGGCATTCCGGCGTAAAGCGTTCACCGGTGAAGGGCAGTTCGGACAAGACAACCTCGGGTGCAGCGGACGGAGGACGGAAAAGCCGGCTGTGGCTCTCTGTGGGAGCGACGGCACGTCGCGACTGTCGCTCTGAAACCAAAGTCGCGACGTGCCGTCGCTCCCACAATTTGTGGCTCCCACAACGGCGCGGACATTGATCCCACTCAGCCTGTGCCCATGATCCGGGCGCGGATCGGGGCCAGTGGGTCGCGTGCGATGAAATCGGCGATCAGCGCATTGTAACCGGGGTAACGCGCCAGCAAGCGTTGCAGCGCGACGCCGTTCGGTGATTCGCCGATCGGCGCAAACGAGGCGCCACCGCGGTGTGCCACATAGGCGTCGTCGCAGAGCAGATGGCGGAAGCCGTGGCCGCTGGCGCGCAGGCAGAAATCGTTCTCCTCGCCATAACCACGGCCGAAGGTGGCGGCGTCGAAATCCCCCACTTGATCGAGTGCGCTCCGGGTGATCAGCACGCAGAAGCCGACCGCGGTCGGCAGTGCCGGATAGACCGGCGCGTGCGCAGCCACCCTTGCCGCCATCGCTTCCGGGTCGTCTGGTAGCGGATTGGCCTGACAGAAGCGGGGAATCGAGCAGATTTCGGCATGGTTGGAAAACGGCGTGACCGTGGCGACTCTGGGATCGCTGGCGGCGGCGCGCGCGAGCCGCGCCAGCCAGCCCTGGGTAACCACGGTGTCGGAATTGAGCAGCACCACGTCCTGCTCGCACAGCGCCATGCCGCGATTGACCGTGCCGACAAAGCCGAGATTCTGCGGATTACGCTCGACCCGTACCGCACACTGCGCCTGCCCGGCGAAGGCTTGCAACAGGCCGGCCACGGCCGGATCGGTCGAGGCGTCGTCGATCAACAGCACACGATCGTCGGCGCCAAGTGTGCGGCCCAGACTGTCCAGGCAATCGGCCAGCACCGCGGCCGCATTGAACACCGGCACGATCACTTGTGGGCAGAGCGACGCGCTCATTCGCCGGCCCAGTGATGCGACAGGCGCACCAGACCCATTTCGCGGGTACTGCCGCGCACCACGAAGCCGCGTTCCTTGGTATCGAACAGGCGCACGCCTTCCGGATCGAGCGCGTGCGCCGAGAACACATAACTGCCCGGCAACAAGGGCAGGCGATCGAAGGCCAGCGTCCAGCGAAAACGGCCGTCGCCGATCGCCCTGGGCGCCGCCCCATCGAGCTCGGAGGAACTGCCGTAGATCGGCGTGCCATCGGCGCGCTTGATGCCGAATACCAACACCGGCTGCCGGCCATCGCGGGCCTCAAGCTCGACCTCGACCGCGAGCTCTGCGGCCATCGCCAGGGTCGGACTGGCGCTGCCGGCGTCGCCATTCAAGGCCAGCGCGCTGACCGCGTATTCGCCCTTGCTGGCGACCGTGCGGCTGGCTTCGACATCCTGCGCGGTCTTGCGTTCGTGCCAGGCCAGATAGTCCTGGCTGACCTCGAACACGTCGCCGATTCGGGCGATGCCGCCCTCATGCAGCCAGCACGCATGCCGGCATAGTTTCTGGATATGGAACATGCTGTGGCTGACCAGCAGCAGGGTGCCGCCGCCGGCCAGGAACTGCTCGATCCAGGCCACGCACTTTTTCTGGAAACTCTCGTCGCCGACCGCCAGCACTTCGTCGGTGATCAGCAGATCGGGGTTGGTCGCGGCGACCACGGCAAAACCGAGCCGGACGATCATGCCCGAGGAATAGTGTTTGACCGGCTCGTCCAGATAGTGGCCGATATCGGCGAATTCGATGATCCCGGGCAACTTGGCCTCGATCTCGGCCGCGCTCATGCCGAGCAGGGTGGCATTGAGTTTGATGTTGTCGCGGCCGGAATATTCCGGATGGAAACCGGCGCCCAGTTCCAGCAGCGGCGCGATCCGGGCGTGGACCGCGACCTGCCCGCTGGACGCGGTCAGCACCCCGGTGATGACCTTGAGCAGGGTCGATTTGCCGGCGCCATTGACCCCGATCAGGCCCAGCGACTCGCCGCGGCGAATGTCCAGATCGATACCTTTCAGCACCACGCTCTGCCGCTCCGGCGCGCGACCGCGCAGCAGATCCCAGAGCGCGCGCAGGCGATCGGCGCTGCGAAAGTTCTGCGGGAACGACTTGCCCACGCCGCGCAGGCTGATCAGCAGATCCTCGCTCACAGATAATCCTCGAAGTGCTCGGCCGCGCGCGCAAACACGAACAGGCCGCTGGCCAGGGCGATCGCACTGACCAACAGCGCCGGCCACCAGGCGGACAGTGCCGGCGCCGCCAGGCCGAGCAGGGCGGCGCGGATCGCGTCGATGAACACCATCATCGGATTGTGCGAGAGCGCTGCGGTCAGGCGTGGACTCAGTGTGGCGGTCGAAAAGAAGATCGGCGTGACCAGCATCCAGAAGGTCAGCAACTGCGGCAGCAGCGCCGACACATCGCGCACGAACACGTTCAGCGTGGCCAGCCAGAAAGCGATCCCCGCCGCCAACACCAGCGCGCCCAGCAGCCCAAGCGCGACCATCGGCAGACCGCCCCAGTCGATCGAAGTACCGGCCACCGCCAGCGCCAGCAACACCGCCACAAAACCGAGCAGGTGGATGGCGAAGCTGCCGAACACCGGCACCAGCACCAGCACATGCCGCGGCAGCGCGATCTTGCCGAGCAGCGGGGCGTTACCGAGGATCGCGTTGGTGCCGCGCTGCACGGCATCGGCAAACGCATACCAGGGCCACAGACCGAGCGCCAGATAAGGCACGAAACTGCCGCTCCCACCGGCCGCCGGCACCCGCACCTGCAACAGCGTCTGAAACACGAAAGCGAAGATCAGCAGGGTCAAGCCCGGCCCCAGAAACGCCCATAGAATGCCGCTCAAGGTACCCAGATAACGCTCGCGCAGATCCCGCCGCATCAGCGCCCAGAGCAGGGCCAACGAAGCGCGGCGGGAAACGGAACGAGCGATCGCAGTATTCAAAGGAAAGATCAAGTCGGACGAAAAACGGCCCGCCGCAGCGGCAGCGCCGGGTAGTTTAGCCGGGTCCGCAACCCAGAAGACGAAAGACGGCCAGCCGTAGGTCGGCTCAAGCCGCGAAGCGGTGGAGCCGACATCGCCCAATCCGCCGCACGCATCAATCTTTCGCGGACATCACCCTGTCGGGTCCGCGCCTGCGGCGCTTGACCCGACCTACGGCCCGACATCTGCTGACTGGCAGTAGGTCGGCTCAAACCGCGCAACGGTGGAGCCGACATCGGCCAGACCGCCATACCCGTCAATCATGTCGCGGGCATCGGCTTGTCGGGTCCGCGCCTGCGGCGCTTGACCCGACCTACGGCTTCCCCGACCTACGGTCCCTTGCCCAAGTCCGGCAGGGTTACTACCATTGGTATCTACCCTCAACGAGACACGGCCCATGGACACCGCACGCCTGTTCCAATCCGGCCGCAGCCAGGCGGTGCGGCTGCCCAAGGCTTACCGCTTCGACGGCGATCAGGTCGTCGTTCGCCACTTCGGTAGCGGTGTCCTGCTGCTACCGATGGATGATCCCTGGGCGATGCTCGACGCGGCATTGGGTACCTTCGAGCCGGGGTTTCGCATCGAACGCGAGCAAGCTGCCATCGATCGGCGCGACGACATCCGGCCGTGATCCGCTATCTGCTCGACACCAATATCTGTATCTACCTCATCAACGCCCGGCCAGCGGCGGTGCTGGCGCGGTTTCGGCAGCAGGCCATGGGCAGTATCGGCGTATCCAGCGTCAGCGCCGCGGAACTGGCATTCGGCGTCGCCAAAAGCGGCTCAGCGCGCAACCGCGAGGCCCTGGCCATGTTCCTGTCGCCGCTGGAGGTGCTGCCCTTCGATAGCGCGGCGATCTGGCACTACGCCGAACTGCGCACCGACCTGGAACTGCGCGGCCAACCGATCGGCCCACTGGACACCCTGATCGCTGCCCATGCCCTGGCGACCAACGCCACCCTGGTCACCAACAACCTCCGCGAATTCACCCGCGTACCGGGTCTGCGGGTAGAGAATTGGGCGGCCTAAGAAGTATCCGGATGCCAAGGCGCGGACGTAGGTCGGCTCAAACCGCGCAGCGGTCGAGCCGACATCGCCCAATCCGCCGCACGCATCAATCTCTCGCGGACATCACCCTGTCGGGTCCGCGCCTGCGGCGCTTGACCCGACCTACGACCCGACATCTGCTGACTGGCAGTAGGTCGGCTCAAACCGCGCAGCGGTGGAGCCGACATCGCCCAGACCGCCATACCCGTCAATCATGTCGCGGGCATCGGCTTGTCGGGTCCGCGCCTGCGGCGCTTGACCCGACCTACGGCTTTCCTCTGTCCTCCGTCTTCTGTCCTCCGTCTTCTGGCAACGACGTGCCGTCGCTCCCACAATCCCCCCTCGGCATTGCGCGGACCCATGGGCGACCCGGCGGGTCGCCCCTACGACAGCGCGGGGGCTATTCGACCGGGGTCAGCAGCGGGTCTTCGCCGCCGTAGCGGAACGGCAATTTGCCCAGGGCATCGGGGTTGGGCTGCATCGGCTGTTGGCGCAGGTCGTCGGTGTACTTGCGTAGCGCCGCAAGCTGGTATTCCTGTTCGAGCTTGGCGATCAGGCCGGCCTCGACTTCTTCATACGGCGGCAGCCGCCCTGGGATCAAGCGGTCGAGCCGGATCAAGTGCCAGCCGAACTGGGTCTTCACCGGCTCGGAGATTTCGCCTGGTTGCAACTGGCGCAGGGCTGCCACGAAATCCTTGTCCAGATCGCTGAGTTTGAATCCTTGTAGTCGGCCGCGATTGGATTGGGCGCTGGGGTCTTCCGATTTTTCTGCGGCCAAACTTTCAAGACCCTGCGGGTTCTTGGCCGCCTTGCGATACAGCCGCTCAATGATCTGCTTGGCTTCCGTCGGGGAATGCTGCTGCTCGGTAATCAGCAGGTGTACCACATCGGCGCGCTCCGGTTCGCGGAACACATCAGGATTGGCCTGATAACGCTCGGCCGCCAGCAATTTCAGATCGGGGGTAACGATGGCACGCGCGACCTTCTCGCGTTGATAACGAGCCAGCGTACGTTCCGCCGCAAGCGCCATATGCGCCTCCACCAGCGGATCCTTATCCAGCCCGGCCGCCCGCGCATCACGCACCAGGTGTTTGATCAACAGCATCTGCTGCAGGGTCTGTTCGATGCGCTCCGGGCTACGAATAAAACCGGCCCGATCGGCCTCGGGCACTTCCAGCATCCAGATATCGATATCGCCCTGGGTCACGGAAACATCGCCTTGGCTCACCACCACGGTAGCGGCGTCGGCGCGCGGTTCGGTGATCTTGTTGGCAGCCGTCGGATCACCGCCGGCAAAGGCCGAGTGGGCGAATAACAACAGGACGACAATTTTCAGCGTAGTACGATTCATCTCTCTTCGATCCTGGTGATTTTCAAAAAATGGGGCGCGAAATCGGTGTCGGGACGGCACCGCCTTGCTGCCAATGTCCGACCCGCGAAGACGGAATCAGAGATCGTCGCCGAGAAATGCGGTAAGTCTCTGTGTCCGCCTACAGTGCCTACTGTTGTCCGAGGGGAGCGACAAGCACCGTGGACATCCGAAATCGTTTGGATTGCGGCGATAGACAGGCACACGACTGAATGGTTCCCCTTTTTGGTCAATTGGTTTGGCGCGCCCCTTCGCTACGCCACTTGGACCAAGCCGGCTACAACGAGGATTCCGTATTGACCCGTCGTCAAGCGAGAGAGCGAACCGCATCCACGCCAATCGCATGATCATGACCGATCAGCAGGTTGTCTGCCGATTCCGCTCGCCGCATTGAGCTCAGGCTGTTCAAGTCCGAGTGGCCTCAAGCGTTGTGTGCTTGAGGCCACTATGCGCGCAACTTACCTTGGCTCTACGAACCAATGGCAGCTTCCGGGGTTGCTGCTGCCTCCCGGTTCCGGTGCAAAACAGGTGTTCGCGCCAGTTGTGAAATCCACATAGGCCACATTAAGGTAGTAGGTGGTGTTGGGTTGCAGCCGGCATACGCCATTGTTGCCCCCGGTTGGGTCCACACCCCAACTCATAGTAACGTCGGCACCACTCACTCGACACTCAATATTCCCGTTGGTATCGCCGCTGGCAACCGGCAGATTGGTGAACTCACCCGGACACGTACTGATGGCAGCAAGCGCACCACCTCCGTTCTGTTGCGGTGGAAACCAATGAAAAGTCCCAAAACGATTGGGATTAGGTGGACCGACGCCATAAAGTTCGGAAGTCACCGTACCGGTATTGAATTGGAGCGCTACATATTTTCCAGCCACGATGGCAATGGTGCCGTTACCTGTGCGGGTCGGAAATTGCGCGCCGAAGAACGGAGAGTAGTTGGTCACATCCAACGAAGTTCCGTTGGTGAACTCAGCATTACCTTGCTGGCTGGCATGGTTGACGATGAAGGTGCTCTGCTTGGTGAGACCCCAGATCGGTACCACGGCGCCACAGGTTCCGGGATCCGCGACATTGATCGTGCCCGAACTGGATTGGGCAGTACCCGCAGTATTGGTACAACTAATGGTGAAAACGTAAGCGCCAACGGTGCTGAGGGTGAATTGCAGCGATGGTGCTGGCGAAGACGTTGGCTGGCTTCCGGTCCAACCGGGAACGGTGAATGCTGTCCCTCCCCGGGTCGCGGTAGCGGTGCAACTGGTGGCACCTGCAGAGGTCCAGGTTGCGCTTGCTGTGCCACCGGTGGTGATGCCGGCTGGTGTTACCGTCAACGCCCCAGGAAAGGTCGGCGGCGTGGGCGCGGCGCCCTGTGGGCACCAGCCATCGCCTGAGGTGCCGGCGACCGGCTGTGGCCACAGCAGGATGTCGTTATTGGGGCCGGACACGGTGCAGTTGGGATTAGCGCTGGTCGATAGAGGGTACTGCGCCAGCGTGTTGCCGTTGGGATCTTTGAGGATCAGCGACTGCGCGGACACGCCGCCACTGCCCAGCCCGGCCAGGCACAGCATCAAGGCCGCGGGATATTTGAACTTGGTCATGGTTTCGGTTCCTTTCGCGGCGGGCGCGGTCTTGGTCGGATTGTTCGTGGCGGCCATGGCGGTCAGGGTGCTCATGGAGGCGGCGCCTGGTCTTCGAAACCGTCGTCGAACATGCCGCTGGCGTCGATATCGGTAGCCTGATTGTCGAGCAGGTCGGGATCACCACGATCCGCCGGTAGGACGACCGATGCGGTGTTCATGACGAACGGTTCGGAGTTCGGCCCGTCGGCCACCGGGGTGACCTCGATGCTGACGCTGGCGTTCACCGGCAAGTCCACGTTGAGGTTGATATCGCCGGTTCCGGAGGGCGCGGCACAGACCCCGCCGAGCATGCCGACGCAGGTCCAGGGCGCGCCGGGCGAGAACGCCCCGGTGACCAAGTCATCGTCGATATCGTCGATCACGGTGGCGCCGATCACGTCGTTCGGTCCGTTATTGGTGACCACGATGGTGTAAGTGGTCGCCGAGCGACTCTGGATAGTTTCGACGCCATCGTCCTTGCTGATCGCCAGATTGGCTGCCATCACCACTTCGTGGTTGGCCGAGAACACCGTCGCCGGCTGGTGGTTGGCGTCACCGAAGAAGGTCGCCTTGAACACATAGGTGCCGAGGCTGAGATTACCCGTGCCGATGCTGGCGACGCCGGCGGCATTGGTCGTCACCAAGCCGAGCGGGATGGCGCTGGGTGAGGTCATCTCGAAGGCCACGCTGAGCCCGGACGGGATGCCGCCGCTCAAGCCTGCCGTCAGGGTGGCGGGCGTGCCTTCCAGGCTGGGCTCGGGTGCGACCGTCAACTGCATGGCGACGATCGCCTTGGCCACGGTCACACTGATCGGCACGGTGCTCGAACCACCGTAATTGCCGCTGCCGGCAAACTCGGCGCCGATGCTGTGGCCGCCGACCGCCAGCGCATTGGTGCTGAATTGCGCCTGGCCGTTGGCGTCGATCGCCACGGTGGCGAGCACGGCGGCGCCGTCCTTGAACACGATATTGCCGGTCACCGTCCCACCCGCCGGCGGCTGCACTGCGATGTTGGCGGTGAACGTAAGCAGGGTGCCGAAGCTGGTATTGATTGCGGTATTCGGGGTCATCGCCAACGAGGTCGCGGCTTGATTCACGGTCACCGAGTACAGCGGGGAGGAACTGGCCATATGGCTGGCATCGCCCAGATAACGGGCGCGCAACGCGAGATTGGTCCCGGCATCCGGGGCGACCGTCAACTGCGCGGCCCCAAGCGCGTTCAAGGCGACCGTGCCGAGTGCCTGGGTGCCGGAGAAGAAGCTCACCGAACCGGTGGGAACCGCGCCATCGGCGGTCTGCACGGTGGCGTCCAGGGTGAAGCTGTCGCCGAAGTTGAGGTTGGCCTGGCTGACGCTCAGGCGCGTGGCGCTGGCATCATTGCGCGAGTAAGCGTAGGCAGAACCGGCCTCGGCGCCAAAGGTGTTCGAGTCGAATGGGGCACCGAGAACGCTGTTGCCGATCGACAGCGCTGCGGCGCTGCCGTTCAGGTCGTTCAAGGCTTTGTCGCTGGCCTGCAGGCGGTCGAGTTGGGACCAAGCGGTGCCGCTGCGTTTGAACAGATAGGCCGAACCGGCATTAACCGTGGTCCCGGCATCGGCAAAGTTGGCGGCGACCAGGGCCAGATCGCCGGACAACGACACGGCGCGACCGAAATTGTCGTCTGCGATACCATCGGCGGCGGTCAAGGTGGTTTGCAGCGACCAGGTACCGGCGTTCTCGACGAACACCGTTGCAGCACCCTTGTTGCTGCCGGCACCGGTACCCAGAAACGGCTGGCCGACGATGATGGTGTCGCTGTTCAGTGCCACACTGATGCCGAAATTGTCGTCCGCGGTGCTGCTGGTCGGCAGCAGTTTGGCCTGCTGCGACCACGGCGAGCCACCTGAACTGGCGCGGATGAAAGCGTAGGCAGAACCGGCATCCACCTTGCCAGCGATATCGGCTCTGGGGGCTCCGATCACCAGACGGTCGCCGGACAGGCCGACGCTATCGCCGAAGAAATCGTTGGCGGCGGAATCGCTGCCAACCAACTTCTGCTGTTGGCTCCAGGCACTGCCGCTACGGGTGAACACATAGGCCGCGCCCGTACCGCCGTTGCCCAGGTGGGCGCCGACCGCGAGGCTGTTGCCGTCGATGGCGACCGAGCGCCCAAAGCCCGCACCGGCGCTGGCATCGCTGGCGATCAGACGCTGCTGCAGGGTCCAACTGACACCGCTGCGGGTAAACACATAGACCGCACCGGAATTGGCGGAACTGACTTCGTCGTCCTGGCTGGCGCCGATCGCGATGGTGTCGCCGGAAACGGCCACACTGATGCCGAACACCAGACCAAGGGAAGGCGTCGGCGGCACCAATTGTGCCTGCTTTACCCATACGCCGTTGTCGCGGATGTAGACATAGGCCGACCCGGCATCGTTGGCCGCGCCTTCATTGGCCAGCGGTGCACCGACCACGGCGGTGTCGCCGGATACCGCCACCGCGTGACCCATGCGATCCGAAGCGGCGCCTTCGCCGGCACCAGGCAGCAACTGGTTGGTTTCAGTGATTGTGGCGGCTTGCGCCACGCCGACCAGGGCCAACAGCGCGGCGCCGACCCAACTGCGGAAAGAAAATGAAATCACCAAGTTATCCTTGTGGCGCGCAAGCGCGGCGATGACGGATCGGCATCGAACCGATGAGAAAAAGAACAGAGCGGCCAGCGCGCACTATAGCCGCCCAGCCTTCGTACATTCTAGCGTTTGACCATGCTATTACAGCGTTAAGGGACGACCGATCAGCCAGCGTTCATGCGCGCCGGCCGGGTGAATGGGCGTGTTGAGCGGGGATACAGGACCGCATTGCGGTGGGTATGGGTGCGATGGGACCCCCTGTGGGAGCGACGGGCACGTCGCGACTTTCGCCGCCATCGACAGTCGCGACCTGCCGGTCGCTCCCACACACTTTTCCAGAAGGCCGGCGTCGCCCCGGCGGCTTTCAACAGCGAAGCTGGTCAAGCCGGGGCCCAGTGTTCGAGGTCACGGTCACCGCTGGGCCCCGGCGTTCGCCGGGGCGACGGATGTAGGGTGGATAATCGCAGCGCATCCACCATGCATCCGACCGCCACACACCTCAATCATGCAGTAAGCATCGACTTTTGGTGGTCGCCGTGAGTTGGTTGGGTTGTG
>JBFXKH010000099.1:0-14089 GCA_050173995.1 Lysobacterales bacterium
CCTGATGATGGGCACCTGGTTTCTGGCTACGGCTTTTTCCGAAGTGCTGGCAGCCCTGTTCGGCAAGCTGGCCGCGATCGAAATTCCGGAAGGCACGGTGATGGATGTCGGCGAGGCCGCGGCCAAGTACGCCCACCTGTTCTGGCTGCTGTTCTGGATTGGCCTGGGCTGCGCGGCGCTGGCCTTCCTGGCTGCACCGCTGATCCGCCGCGGCATGCACAGATCAGAGGACAGAGGACAGAGGACCGAGGACAGATAAGGCGGCGCCCCGGCGTAGGCCGGGGCCCAGTCCCAACGTTGCGACAGCGCCAACCACTGGGTCCCGGCTTCCGCCGGGACGACGCCTTTATTCTGTCCTCGGTCCTCTGTCATCCGTCCTCTGAAAGGCACCAATGCCAGGGCTCGTAGATCACCCCGTGCGGGTTGTCGCGCGGGTAGCTCAGGCGAAAGCCGAACTGGCCGGCGTGGCGTTTTAGCCAGGCAAAGGCTGGGGTCTGCTCGAAGGATTCATCGGCCGGCGGCGTTCCGGGGCTGCCGATATCGAGCGCGCGGCCGCTGTGGTGTTCGCTGTAGCCGGGCGCGGTGTTGACCTTCAATATTTCCTCGATGGCTAGGCCGCGTTCGCGTTTGCGCCGCAGGATTCCGGCCTGGTAGGCGATGCTGCGAAAGCCCGAGACCGCTTCCAGATTGATCCCTGCGCTGGCGGCGTTGGCGCGCATCGCGGCCCAGGCGCGGGCGGTGTTGTAATCGAGCCACAGCGAACGGGCCAGATGGTCGCGGCCGGCGTAGTGCAGGCGTTCCGGTTCCGGCACCTGGCGCAGGCGATGGCGATCGGCATAGTCGTCGGGCACGGCCAGGGCGAGTGCGCAGGCGTCGATGCATGCCTGCCAATCCGCGATCGGCGCGGTTCGCCTGGCGTCGAAGCGGCACAGCCTCCAGCCGCCCTGGTGGTCACGAATTCCTCCACAGGCGGCCAGCCAGGCCGACGCCGCCGGGTCGCCGGCCGGTTCCAGATGCAGGCGCGGAAACTGCCGATGCAGCAGATGCAGCGCGGTGCTGCCATAGCCGTGATCGCGCTGGTCGGGTGCGATCCACAGCCAGGCCTGCGGCTGTCGGCGTGGTCCGCGCGGCGAGAGCAGAGCGAATCCGATCACGGCGGCAGCGAACTTGGCCTCGATCAGCCAGGACCGCGCGGCCGTGTCCGGCAGCGCCGCCCAATCGGCGCGGCCACGGGCGGCGCCCAGCAGCGCTGCAAAGCGCGTGTGATCGCTGCGGGTAATCAGCGGCCGCAATTGCAGCCGCGCCGCGTTCAAAAGCGGCGGGGCTGGACCGGGCGCGGACGCTGGCAAGGGGCTTGTGGATGCAATCATGGCCGCGAGTGTAAACCCAGTCTGGCCGGCCTCGGCATCGTCACCCTGGCTGCGGTGGCAGAGATGGGATCGTGCATGAACCGGGCTCGAACCGGACGCCTGTACTGGCGCTGGTATTCACTCTGGGTTCGGGACGAATTGCCGACACTGCGACGGCCATTCCGGCAGGTATCTCACAGCAGAAAGGATTGAATCAATGAAACGTTCCCTTATCGCCCTGGCCCTGGCCGCGGTGTTGCCCTGGACGGCGCAGGCCGCCGAACTCAGCTACAACTACCTTGAGGGCGACTACGTCAATATCGACGGCGACGCGGATGGTTTTGGTGTGCGCGGCTCGCTGAACTTCGGTGGTTCGGATTTTTACGGATTCGGTAGCTACAACCGTGTTGAGCTAGACGGTTACAATTTCAACATCGACACCTTCGACCTGGGCTTCGGTTACCACTACAACCTCAGCGAACGAGCCCATCTGATCGCCGAGCTGGCCTACGTCAACAGCGAGTTTGATATCGACGCCTACCGTACCTCGGTCGGTCTGCGCGGTCTGCTCACCGATCGCCTCGAAGGCATCGCCAAGCTCAACTACAGCAATGGCAACAACATCAACAGCACCACCTCGGGCACCGCCGGCTTGTTGTTCAAGTTCAACAAGACCTGGGGCCTGAGCGGTGAAGTCGAACTGGCCGAGCAAAACGTCCAGGTCTACACCGCCGGCATTCGCGCCAGCTTCTGAGCCAAGCCGGGCAAGCCAGCCCAATCTGAAAAGCCCGGCCTGGTGCCGGGCTTTTTCTTTCCGGGCCCGGCCGCTTCAGCCTTCGAAGCCGTGGCCAGAATCAGATCGCGCATTAGCAGCGATTGTCCGTTGTACTTGAAGATCGGAAACTGCGCGCCGTCGATCAGCAGATTCACCGTGTCGCTGCCGCAAACAGGACGCGCAGCATGACGAAACTCCCATCGACCTGATCGGAGATACGCAAGTTCGGGCGCAAAGTCGTCAAGCGGCCGGCCAACGAAAGACAGCAACACGGTTGCGAGCCGCTGCGCTGCATCCGGGCTACGTGTCACCAGGGTTTGCGGCTATCGAATTAGCTACAAGACCGCATCGAGGCCTTTGCGCTGGATCAGGGTAAGTAACTTCAACGATGGTCCGCTCGGCTTCTTGTCGCCGATTTCCCACTTCTGGACAGTGGACAGGCTGGTGTTCAGGACGGCAGCAAAAACCGCCTGACTGAGGTGGGTGGATTCGCGCAGCCGTTTGATCCGCTGCGCTGGCATCGCCTCGATGGAAAGATTGGCCAGGGCTTCGAACTCGCCGAACCGACGTTTGCTGATCAAGCCAGCGTGGTGCCAGCCCCGCGCGGTCTCGTGCATCTCCGCGATGATGCGACTGTTGCGTTCATTCCTGGCCATCGCCTACCTCGCTGATCTCGCCCGCGGCAAAGCCGATGGCCAATTGTTGTTCACTGAACGCCAACAAATCCCTGGCCGTCTCCTGCAACATTTGCAATTCGTTCTGGTCGATGTTGGTGCGCTCGTTCTTGTTGAAACCGAACAGAAAGAACCAGCGATTGTCCATGTTGGTGGCAACGATGGTGCGTGCACTGGCGCGTTTGCCCCGGCCGGGTAGCGCCACTCTTTTCTTCACCAGATGGCCGCCCAGGTCGGCGTCGATCAAGCCCCGGCGCATTTCGGAAACCGCGTCGAGCAGGGCGGTATCCGACAGCCCCGACTTGCGCATCCAGCGAGTAAAGGTTCGCGTGCGGATGATCCTTTCCATGGCGAAAACCATACCACCAGGTGAAGTACCGGGCAATCCGGATTATGCCGAGCCCTGGATGAGCAGTGCCGCTGGTGTGAGCCGTTGGGCTGCATCGGGGCTGCGGGCTACGCCCAAAGCTCCCGGATGACCAGCTCCGCTGTTGAAAGCCCGCTGCGCTTCATCCGGGCTACTTTCGGAAGCTGCCCCCGGATGACCAGCTCCGCTGTTGAAAGCCCGCTGCGCTGCATCCGGGCTACTTTCGGTAGCCCCCCTCCCGGATGACCAGCTCCGCTGTTGAAAGCCCGCTGCGCTTCATCCGGGCTACTTTCGGGATTGCGCTGCGCTTGATCCGGGCTATGCGCTACCAGGGTTTGCGGATGGTGTTTTTTTCTTTTTCGCGGTCGTAGCCGCGCAGTTCGTCGCGCATGAATTGCACGCGCTGGCGGGCCAGGGTGTTGCGGTCTTCGTCGAGGACTTCGCCGCCGAGCAGTTCGGCCAGGCGCTGCGCGGCCGGTAGCAGGGTGTCCCAGGCGTCGAGGGCGGACAGCGGACCGGGCAGGGTCATGAACAGGGCCAGGCCCGGGGTGGCGATACTGTGCACGTTCTTCAGGTCGAAGCTGCCTGGTTCGCGCATGTTGGCCATGCTGAACACCGGGCCTTGCTCTGGATGGCCGTCGCGCAAACGGTGGAAGATGTCCAGGGCGCCGTAGCGCAGACCGGCTTTTTCGGCGGCGACCAGTACATCGGCGCCGTTGAAGGTGGCGCCATCCTCGGCCATCACGTAGAGGGTGATGATGCGGTCGATTTGGCCGCCTTCACGGCCGCCGAGCGGGGTGCGCAGCGCGCTGCTGGCGTCGACGATGTCGCGGCGGTCGGGTTTGCGTTCGGCGGTCTTTTCGGCCTGGTCGCGGCTGATTTCGGCGGCGAGGCGTTCCAGTTCGGCGTGCAGTTGCGGATCCGTGTCGCTGTCGTCGAGCGGGGCGATCTCGCCCACGCCGGGTTCGATTCGCTCGCTCTTGCGGCTGCCGCTGCGACTGCCGGTGCGGCGGCCCTGGGCGCCGGGGCGGCCATTGTAATAAATCGCCGCCAGAACGATCGCGCCGATGATGGCGATGACCAAACGCATGATCCATGGGTCCATGGCGAACCTCAGGCCGCGCCGGCCAGCTTGGTGGCTTCGTCCAGATCGACCGAGACCAGCCGCGACACGCCGGGCTCGCGCATGGTTACGCCACACAACTGGGTGGCGGCTTCCATGGTCGACTTATTGTGGGTGACGAACAGGAACTGCACTTTCTCGGCCATTTCGCTGACCATGGCGCAGAAGCGCCCGACATTGGCCTCGTCGAGCGGTGCGTCGACTTCGTCGAGCAGGCAGAACGGCGCCGGGTTGAGGCGGAAGATCGAAAACACCAGGGCGACCGCGGTCAGCGCCTTTTCGCCGCCGGACAGCAGGCTGATATTGGTCACCCGCTTGCCGGGCGGGCGCGCCATGATCGCCACGCCGGTGTCGAGCAGGTCTTCGCCGGTCAGTTCCAGATAGGCGTGGCCACCGCCAAACAGACGCGGGAACAGTTCCTGCAGGCCGCCATTGACGCGATCGAAGGTCTCCTTGAAGCGCGTGCGGGTTTCCTTGTCGATCTTCTTGATTGCGCCTTCGAGCACGTCGAGCGCGGCGGCCAGGTCGTTGTTCTGCGCGTCCAGATACTGCTTGCGGGTGGATTGTTCGGCGTATTCCTGGATCGCCGCCAGGTTGACCGGCTCCAGCCGCCGCGCCTTCTGCTCCAGCTCGTCGTGGCGCTGCTGCCAGGCTTCGGGGTTGGCTTCGGCCGGCAGTTCGGCCAGCACCGCGGTCGCGTCGAATCCGGCCGCAACGATGGCTTCTTCGTGGCTGGCGGCGCGCAGGGCGATGCCTTGCTGGTCGAGCCGCGCCGCGGCCAGGCGTTCGCGTGTGGCCAATAGCTCGCGCTCGACCTGGTGGCGTTCGGCTTCCAGTTCGCGGTAGGCAAGATCGCGGCTTTCCAACGCCTTGCGCGCCTCGACCAGTTGCCGGTCGATCAGCAGCCGCTGGTCCAGATAGGTGCGCAGTTCGGCGTCGAGTTGGGCGCTCGGATCATGGCTGGTGGCGAGCTGGGCGTGCAGCTCGTGGCGGCGCGATTCGAGCGTCGACAGCTGGCCGGCCAGGCGGCCGATCGACTGGGTAAGCCCGGTCAGCGCGGTGCGTTTGGATTCCAGCCGCAGCGCCAGTTGATGCGCGGCTTCGCTGGCCTCGCGTTGGTTGGCGCGGGCGTCCTCGCGTTGTTCGAGCAGGGCGCGGCGTTCGGCATCCAGTCGGCTGCGTTCGGCTTCCAGGTCGCCCATGCGCTCGATCGCGGTATCCAGGCGGCCGCGCGCCTCGCGCGCCTCGCCATCGGTCTGGTCGATGCGGGCGTGCAGTTCGTCGATCTCGCTGTCGATTCGCGCCATGCGCGTGGTCAGTGCATCCAACCGCCCACGTTCGCTCTGAATCTGACCGGCCAGTTCGGCCAGTTGTCGATGCGCGGTGTACAGGGCGCGTTGGGCGTCCTCCTGGGCGCGCTCGGCGTCGACCTGCTGCTGGCGTAGGCCCTCCTGCTCGGCCTGAAGCGTTTCGGATTCGGCCTCCAATGTGCCGATGCGGGTCTGCAGGGCATGGATCTCGCGTTCGCGCGCGAGCACGCCGCTGCTCGCCGAATCGGCGCGGGCGACGCGCAGCCAGTCCGGTCCCAGCCATTCGCCGGCGCGGGTGATCACCGACTGCTCGGGGCCGAGAGCGGCGGCGATTTGTGCCGCTTCGGCTAGGCTGTCGGCCACCTGGATGCGCGAGAGCACGGCATGGATCGCGGCCGGCGCTTGCACGCGGGCAGCGAGGCTCCCGGCTGGCGGCGTACCGGCCTGGCCCGGTGCCAGCAGGCTGATATTGGCCGCGCCAAGGCGGTCCAGTGCGGACACGCCGGCCAGCGGGCTGGCGGTGATGACTGCGTCCAGCCAACCGGCGAGCACGGTTTCGACCGCGCGCTCGAAACCTTCTTCGACCTGCAGCACCTCACCCAGACGCTGGCCACGGCCCAGACCCAGTTCGGCCAACCAGGCGCTGGCGGCGGTCTGCTCCTGACCCAGGGCCGCGTGCTGCAGGGCTTCGAGCGAGCTTAGCCGGCCGCGCGCCTGTTCCAGGTTTTCGCGGGTCTGGCTCAACTGCGCGTGCAGTTCGCGGCTGCGATCCTGCACCCGCACCAGTTCAAGTTTGCGCTGGTCCTGCAATTCGGTCAGCGATTCGACTTCGGAGCGGCGGGTCGCCTCGGTTTCCAACAGGGCGGCAGCGGCAGCGCTGAGCGCGGCCAAGTCGGCGCGTTGTTTTTCCTCCTGCAACTGTTGCAGGCGCCGGGAAGCATCAAGGCTTTGTTTGTCGATGAAATTGAGCCGGGTGCGCTCGACCTCCGCCGCCTGCGCGCTGTCGCCACTGGCGCGGGCGTAGGCGTCCCAACGCGTCTGCCAGTCGACCACCGCCTGTTCGGCAGCGCGCACCGCGGCGTTGCGCGATTCGGATTCGCCCTCCAGCGTTTCCAGTCGCGGTTCGTCTTCCTGCAACGCGAATTGCAGGGCGCTGACCTGTTCCTGGTCGGCGGCGATGTGTTCATGCAATTGCCGGATCGCGGCTTCGGTCTCGTTGGCGGCGCGCTGCAGGCGCTCGCCCAGGTCGCGGTTATGGTTGATCTGTTGCTCGACCCGCGCCACTTCGCCGCCGACCCGATACAACTCGGCCTGGATCTGGTTGAAGTGCTCGCCAGCCGCGTGCTGTTCGCTGCGCTCGGCTTCCAGGCGGGCCTCGATATTGCGCTGTCTGGCGATCTGTTGTTCGATGCCGAGATCGAGTGCGCTGAGCTCAGCGGCGCGCGCTTCGAGTTCGCCGCGCAGGGCGCCCAGATGCAGCGCCTTCAGTTCGGCCTCGACCCGGCCGGATTCGGCCTTGAGCTTCTGGTAACGCTCGGCCTGTTTGGCCTGGCGGTTCAGGTGTTCGAGCTGTTTGTCGATCTCCTGGCGCACGTCGTTCAGGCGGTCGAGGTTCTCGCGGGTGGACTTGATCCGCGCCTCGGTTTCCTTGCGGCGTTCCTTGTACTTGGAGATGCCGGCGGCTTCCTCCAGATGCACGCGCAGGTCTTCCGGGCGGGCCTCGACGATCTGCGAGATCATGCCCTGCTCGATGATCGCGTAACTGCGCGCGCCAAGCCCGGTGCCGAGGAACACATCGACGATATCGCGGCGCCGGCAGCGGCCACCGTTCAGAAAATAATTCGACTGGCCGTCGCGGCTGACCGCGCGCTTGATCGAGATCTCGTTGAAGTTGGCGTATTCGCCCTGGATGGTGCCGTCGGAGTTGTCGAAGATCAGCTCGACCTGGGCGGTGCCGACCGGCTTGCGGTTGCCCGAACCGGAAAAGATCACGTCGGTGATCGCGTCGCCGCGCAGACGGCTGGCCGCGCTCTCGCCCATCACCCAGCGGATCGCGTCGATGATGTTCGACTTGCCGCAACCGTTCGGCCCGACCACGCCGGTCATATTGGTCGGCAGGTGCAGGGTGGTCGGATCGACGAAGGACTTGAAGCCGGATAGCTTGATCGTGGACAGACGCATTTGGGGGCTAGGGACTAGGGGCTAGGGGCTAAAGGCGGGGATCGGGGAGCGGGGAAGCTGGGGCATGGGCTGTGCTTGAAGCGATGACCGGGAGCGCCGCCATGCGGCACCACACCTAAAACCTAAAACCTAAAACCTAAAACCTAAAACCGCTACAAAAATTGCCGCCCGCCGGCGCATCCGTTAAGGTGCGTCCCCGACCGTCGAACACTTGAAACAGGAAGGCCGACCGTGAGCACCAAGCCGTCGAAGACGTTGGAAACCTTTGCCAACCCACAGCCGGGGCGCGACTATACCATCCGGATGCGGGCACCTGAGTTTACCTGCGTCTGCCCGAAGACCGGACAGCCGGATTTCGCCACCCTGCACCTGGACTACGTGCCGGACAAGACCTGCGTCGAACTGAAGTCGCTGAAGCTCTATCTGTGGAGCTACCGCGACCAGGGCGCCTTCCACGAGGCGGTGACCAACCGGATTCTCGACGACCTGGCCGCCGCCACCAAGCCGCGCTTCATGCGCCTCAGTGCCGAGTGGTACGTGCGCGGCGGCATCTACACCACGGTGGTCGCCGAGCACCGCAAAAAGGGCTGGAAGCCGGCCGCTGCGGTGAGCCTGCCCTGAGCGCCGGCGGGCAGTCCGGTACTTTCTTCGGCACCGTAAGCGGCCGCGATCGCGTTACCATGGCCGGCGACCGGCGCGTCGGCCCGGCCTGACGTCGGAGGGCCTGGTCCACAGGCCGACCTGGAGGCAGCCATGAAAGTCTATTCCGCGGTGATCGAACGCTGCCCACGGACCGGGCTGTTGGTCGGATTCGTTCCCGGATTCGCCGGGGCGCATTCACAGGGCGAGACTCTGGATGAAATCAACCGCAATCTGGTCGAGGTGATCTCGATGTTGCTCGAAGATGGCGAACCGGAACTGGATTCCGAGTTTGTCGGTGTGCAAAACGTCGCGGTCGCTTGATTCGTGGGCACGGTTCCGGTCCTGAAGCCGCATGAAGTTGTTGCCATCCTGCTGGTCCTGGGTTTCACCGAGGTTCGCCAGCGCGGGTCGCACAAGCAGTTTCGGGGCGGGAACGGCCGCCAGACCACGGTGCCCTTCCATCCGGGGCGGGACATCTCGCCGGTTTTGCTGCGGCAGATCGCAAAAGACATCGGGATGCCACTTGATGAATTTCTCGGCCATCGCTGATCGTATGCCGACCGCCAAGCTTCCGGCTTTCCAAGCGCAACACAGGTAGGCGGTCCGATGAAGCGGCATGACCACCAGCTGACCATCATCGGCGCCGGCCTGGCCGGTGCCCTGCTCGCCACCCTGCTGGCGCGGCGCGGCTGCCAGGTGCGCGTGTTCGAGCGTCGGCCCGACCCGCGCGCCAGCGGTTACAGTGGCGGCCGTTCGATCAATCTGGCCCTGTCCGAGCGCGGCCTGGCCGGTCTACGCCGGGCCGGGCTGGAAGCCGAGCTGATGGCACAGGCGGTGATGATGCGCGGCCGCATGATCCACGAAATCGGCGCCGAACCGTATCTGCAGCGTTATGGCCGCGACGATAGCGAGGTGATCTGGTCGGTCGGACGCGGCCAGTTGAATCTCAGCCTGATCGATGCCGCCGAGGCGGCCGGGGCGCGCTTCTGTTTCGACGCCGGGTTGGCCGCGGTCGATTGGCAGCAGCAGCGCCTAACCGTCGCGGATGCCGTCGGTCGGCGCCAGACCCATGAGTTCACCGCCCTGATCGGTGCCGATGGCGCCGGTTCGGCTTTGCGCGGCGAAATGCAACGCGAGGCGGCGCTCGGCGAAAGCATCGAGCCGCTCGGGCATGGCTACAAGGAACTGTCGATCCCGGCCGCGCCCGGCGGCGGCTTTCGTATCGAGCCGCACGCCCTGCATATCTGGCCGCGTGGAGGCTACATGCTGATCGCGCTGCCGAATGTCGATGCTTCGTTCACCGTCACCCTGTTCCTGCCCAATCAGGGCGTGCCGAGCTTCGCCAGCCTTACCGACACGGACACAGTCACCAGGTTTTTTCGGGAGGAATTCGCTTCGGCTCTGGACCTGATGCCGGATGCCCGGCGCGCGTTTGCCGAAAACCCGATCGGGATGCTGGCCACGCTCCGGCTCGAACGCTGGCATCTGGACGGACGTGCCGTGCTGCTCGGCGATGCCGCGCACGCGCTGGTGCCGTTCCTTGGTCAGGGCATGAATTGCGCGTTCGAGGACTGCGTCGAACTCGACCAGTTGCTGGCCGGGTCGGACGATCTGGCTGCGGTGTTCGCCGAATTCAGCGCGCGGCGCAAGCCCCATGCCGATGCCATCGCCGCCATGGCGATCGAGAATTACGCGGAAATGCGCGACGCGGTCGCCGATGATCGCTTCCAGTTGCAGAAAGCCATCGAACAGTTGTTGGCCGAACGTCACCCGGAGCGCTTCGTGCCGCGCTATAGCATGGTCAGTTTCCGGCGCATCGGTTACGCCGACGCGCGTGCCCGCGGCAAACTGCAGGCGGCCTTGCTCGCGGAATTGAGCGCCGGCATCGAGCACCCGGAACAACTCGATCTCCACCACGCCGACCAGCGCGTGCTGGCCACGATCCCACCCTATCCGGTCGGGTCATGCAAGCCGTAGGTCGGGTCAAGCGCCGCAGGCGTGGACCCGACAGCTTGAAGATTGCCGTGACCGGCGAAGATGTCGGCTCCACCGCTGCGCGGCTTGAGCCGACCTACGTCTACGTCTAGCCGGGCAAGCCGTAGGTCGGGTCAAGCGCCGTAGGCGTGGACCCGACAGCTTGAAGATTGCCGCGACCGGTGAAGATGTCGGCTCCACCGCTGCGCGGCTTGAGCCGACCTACGTCTCGCCGGGCAGTGCGCAATCGGCTGGGCATCCCGGATTGCGCTGCGCTTCATCCGGGCTACTTTCTGGCCTCTTCAACGACTGCGCATGCCGGTGCTGCCGGTGGTGCTCGGACGTGCGCTGTGGCGTTGCGGTGCGGCGCTGCGTCCGGGCACATGGCGTTGGCCCGATGTGCTGCTTCGGCCGCCGGGGTTCTGGCCCTGGCGCTGGCCGGGCTTGGCGCCTTGGCGCTGGCTGCCGCTGCGGCGTTGTTGCTGACGCGGCGGACGCTCGTCGCTGGTCTGCTCCGAGCGCGGCGGCGGGGTGAAGCCGACGATTTCGATCGGCGCGATCGGGCGCTTGATCAGGCGTTCGATATCGCGCAGATAACCGACTTCCTCGTGATCGACCAGAGACAACGCCGAGCCGACGCTGCCGGCGCGGCCGGTGCGGCCGATGCGGTGTACGTAGTCCTCGGGCACATTCGGCAGTTCGAAATTGACCACTTGCGGCAACTGGTCGATGTCGATGCCGCGCGCGGCGATGTCGGTGGCGACCAGCACCCGCACCTTGCCAGCCTTGAATCCGGCCAGTGCCTGGGTGCGCGCCGACTGACTCTTGTTGCCGTGGATGGCGGCGGCGTTGATACCGTCCTTGACCAGCTTCTCGGCGAGTTTGTTGGCGCCGTGCTTGGTGCGGGTGAACACCAGTACCTGCTGCCAGTCGTGCTGGCGGATCAGGTGCGCGAGCAGGTCGCGTTTATGGCCCTGCGGCACCCGCACCATCGATTGCTCGACCAGTTCCGAGGCGGTGTTCTGGCGCGCCACCGAAACGCTTTTCGGGTTGTGCAGCAGGCCGTGCGCAAGCGCCTTGATCTCGTCCGAGAAGGTCGCCGAGAACAGCAGGTTCTGGCGTTGCTTGGGCAGCACTGCCAGCACTTTCTTGATGTCGCGGATGAAGCCCATGTCGAGCATGCGATCGGCTTCGTCCAGCACCAGGATCTCCACCGCCGACAGATCGACGGTGCGTTGGCCAAGATGATCGAGCAGCCGGCCCGGCGTCGCCACCAGGATATCGACGCGGCTGCGCAAGGCCTTGAACTGCGGGTTGATGCCGACCCCGCCGAACATCACCATCGAGGTGACCGGCAGAAACTTGCCGTAGGTCTGCACCGATTGCTCGACCTGGGCGGCGAGTTCGCGGGTCGGCACCAGGATCAGACAGCGTGGCCGTCCGGGCCGGGAAGGTATCGGCCGGCTGCTCAGATGATGCAGGATCGGCAGGGTAAAGCCGGCGGTCTTGCCGGTGCCGGTCTGGGCAGCGGCGAGCAGATCGCCACCGGCCAGTACCTGGGGAATGGCCTGCGCTTGGATCGGGGTCGGCACGCTGTAACCGGCCGCGGCGATCGCACGCAAAATGGGTTCGGCCAGCGCCAGGCTGGCAAACGTGATTTCAGTAGACATGTGGTTTCCTGCGACGGCCCGTT
Source organism: Lysobacterales bacterium (assembly GCA_050173995.1). GTDB lineage: Bacteria > Pseudomonadota > Gammaproteobacteria > Xanthomonadales > Ahniellaceae > 0-14-3-00-62-12. Next base: position 12,089 of record JBFXKH010000099.1, read on the forward strand.
GCAGTAACCGCAACGCCAATCGAGGCAGACGAAAAGTGATCGTGAGATCAGATGAAAGAGATGGCCCGCGGCGATTGGCTGGATGCGGGCGCGGCGCACTGTAGCAGAATCTGGCGGCGGGTGGGGTGTTCAGGGGACAGAAGACAGAAGACAGAAGACCGAGGTCAGAGGACAGACGACAGACGACAGCAGAGCGTCGTCCCGGCGAACGCCGGGACCCAGTGCCGAGAGAGCCCGGCAAGGTCAGGACTGGGCCCCGGCTTCCGCCGGGGCGACGGCTCTTTCTGTCTTCTGTTTTCTGTCATCTGTCCTCTGAACCGGCGTTCGCCGGGACGACGCGGGTTGCCTGTCCCCGCCGTGCCGATGCTGCGAGAATGTTCCAGCGGTTCGCTGAAGCGAGAGGAGGCCAGACCATGAGCATGCCCATTGCTACCGACCGATCGCACGCCCGCAAAGCTCCGACGCCGGACCTGCTGATCGGGCTCGACCAGGGCACTTCCGGCAATACCGTGCTGGTGGTCGATCGCGATCTCAAGGTGCTGGGCCGGGCCAATGTCGGCTTCGAGCAGCACTATCCCGAGCCGGGCTGGGTCGAACACGACCCCGAGCAGATCTGGGATTCGCTGCGCGCCGCGTTGAAGATCGCGCTGGCCGATATCGATCCGCGCCGGTTGGCGGCGATCGGGGTGACCAATCAGCGCGAGACCACCTTCGTCTGGGACCAGGACAGCGGCCAGGCGGTGGCGCCAGCGATTGTCTGGCAGGACCGCCGCAGCAGCGCCTGGTGCGCCGGCTTCAAGGCGCTCGAAGCCGATACCCGTGCCCGTACCGGGCTACCGATCGACCCGTATTTTTCGGCCGGCAAACTGGCCTGGATCAAGCAACGTCATCCCGGCCGCCGGCTTGCCTTCGGTACTGCCGATACGCATGTGTTGCGCCGCTTGAGCGGTGAGTCGCTGACCGATCCGAGCAATGCCAGCCGCACCCTGTTGCTGGATCTGGCCAGCGCCGAGTGGAGCGAGACGCTGATCCAGCGCTTCGGCGTGGAAGGCGTGGCGCTGCCGCGGCTGGTGGCCAGTTCCGGGGTCTGCGCGAAGGTGCGGGGCGTGGCGGAATTGCCCGATGGACTGCCGATCGCCGGCATCGTCGGCGACCAGCCGGCGGCCTTGTTCGGTCAGGGCTGCTTCGCGGTCGGCCAGGCCAAGATCACCTATGGCACCGGCAGCTTCGTGCTGGTCAATACCGGGGCGGTGCCGATCCCGAGCCGGCATGGACTGCTGAGTTCGATCGCCTGGAAGATCGGCGCGGACACCTGCCATGCATTGGAGGGCGGCGCCTTCATGGCCGGCGCACTGGCCGCCTGGCTGCGCGACGGCCTCGGTATCATCGGCGATCTGGACGAACTGGAGCCGCTCGCGGCGAGCGTCGCCGACAGCGGCGGGGTGAGCATCGTCCCGGCCCACGCCGGCCTCGGGGCCCCGCACTGGCGGCCGGAGGCGCGCGGCCTGATCCACGGCCTGAGCCGCGCCAGCAGCCGCGCGCAGATCGCCCGCGCCGCGCTCGAAGGCATCGCCCACAGCCAGTGCGACATCCTCGAAGCGATGGCCGCCGATCTTGGCCGTCCGCTCGCCGAACTGCGCGTCGACGGCGGCGCCGCCGCCAATGACCTGTTAATGCAGATGCAGGCCGATCTGTCCGGGCTCGATCTCAGCCGCCCGGATATGCTCGAAACCACCGCGCTGGGCGCGGCGATGTTGGCCGGGCTCGGGGTCGGGCTGTGGTCCGGGCTCGACGAGCTCAGCCGCGTCTATCCCCTGCAGCGGCGTTTCCACCCAGCCCGCGACCCGGCCGAAGTCGCCGCCCAGCGCGCGCATTGGCGGCGGGTGCGGGAGCTTGCCTGAGGCGGGAGGTGGGAGGCGGGGAACGGGGAATGGGGAACGGGGAAATAGGTTGTGCTGAGCGCAGCGAAGCGCAACGGTCCGGAGCGGTATCTTCCGGCAG
>JBFXKH010000100.1:0-14069 GCA_050173995.1 Lysobacterales bacterium
CGATCGCCCGCAGTATCTACCGTGAACGCAGCGCCTACCTGCTCGCCTACCTGTACGCCGAAAGTGCCCCGCCGGACGCGACCTATTTCGTTCTGCAACAACTCGATACGATCGAGCAGGCAGTCGGTGAACTGAATGCCTATCTCAAGCGCAAGAGCGAACAACAGCAGCGAATGCGCCGGTTGGTTCTCGACCGTTTCCCTCTGAATCTGCGGCAATCGGCGTTGCTCCAGCATGCCCTGCGCAAGCCGAACGCGATCTATACGCATGAATCCCATGCACTGTCGCATCGGATCACGATCGTAACCGCACGCAGCGATCTCATGCGGCTCACCGAATATGGACTGCTGCGCAGCGCCCGCAGCGGCAAGAAATTTGTCTACCGGCCCGCAACCGACATCGAATCACGGCTACGCCAGTGAGGTCGGTTCGCCTACGCGGTTGGGCAGAACTACGCCCGCCGACCCGGCAGCGTAGCGTCATCGGTTCAAAAGCGCAGGTTGACGCTGGCCCGCAGTCGGTAATCGGGCAGCATCTGCACGCCGGAGTTACCGCCGCTGCTGCGCCAGGCGGCGCCAATCTCGAACGCGCTGCGCTCGCCCAAATTGACGCGCAGGCTGGGGCCGAGCAGCACCGAGCGTGCGGCGGTGTCGTCGAGTACGCTTCCGGCCAGATCGTCTTCGCCCTTGGTCTCGCCACTGAGGTCGAGCAGCAGCGCGACGCTGTTGCGGTGGCCAAGGTGCAGGTAACGACCAGCGCTGATCCCCCAGTGGGTATCGTTGGCATAGTCGTAGCCGAAGTCGCCGCGGGCGCGGATGGCGTGTTGAAACCAGGCGTCGCCCAGCCAGCGCCGGTGATGCCAGCGCAGACTGCTGCCGAGGATGATGTCGGTGGCGCCATTGCCGAGCGCCAGATCATGGCCGTGGACCGCGCTCGCTGTCCCGTGCTCGTCGCCGCCGCTTTTGGCGACCGCGCCGCCTTCGTCGTGGTGTTCTTCGTCCAATTCTTCGGCGATCCGGTCGCTGTCGCCGCTGCCGAATTCAAGCCCAGCCAGAACCTGCCAGGAAATCCCGCCGGACTCGGTTTTGCGACCGAACAGTTGGTAGCTGCCCAGCAGCGAAATATCACCGATCCCGGATTCCGAGCCGCGCTCCAGGTGTTCTCCCTCAATGCGCCGAAAGTTGCGGTCGATGTAGGGCAGGTTGACTTGCAGCGACCAGGAATGACCGCTGCGATAGCCGAAGGCGAGCTGGGTGAAGTAGGAGTCGAGGGACTGACCTTCCGGGTTGTCGATCCGGTGGCCATCTTCAAACACATCGTTGAATGCGGTGTACTGTTCGGAAACGCCGGCGTAAAAACCGGCACCGCTGGCGCCTTCGGCAAACTCAGCGGTGTAGATCGCACAAAGATCGCAGGCTGTGGTCGGGCCGGCGCTGAGTGCGAGCAAGCAGAGCATCAGGTGAAGGTGTTTGCGCAGTCGCATGGTTCGTTCCAGGCAAGAGAAGTGGTGCCAGCCTAAGGAATGCCGGCGCATTTGCCGATGCGGCAGATCGCCGCAGTGTGGTTTACCGCCGTGCCAGGCCAGCGGACGGTTCCTCGGCAGGTCTGTTGGCCGCGGCGCAATGCGCCGTTGGTCAACGCCGGCTTGCTGCCGGCGGTCGGCTGACCGCACGCCGAATCGTTCTACTGTGCCCCAACTATGTTTAAATCGCGGGCCAGATCAGCCAGCTCGGAGAACAACAACAATGAGAAATAGCGCATTGTGGGCAGGATTGCTGATGGCGTCGCTGCCAGTGCTTGCCGACGAAAGCAGCGAGGCTGCGGGGCAAATGCCGGAGGCAATCGAGCAATCCTCGGCAGCGCCATCGGCGGCAGTGGTTGACCTGTCCTCGCTGATCGAAAACAGTGTTCCAGCGACGCCCGAACAGATCGCTGAAATCGAACGCAGAGTCAGCATCGTCCAGCGCGAGTTGGGTGCGGCGGCCAAGATTGACTTCAATTTTTCCGATGCGTCCATCAAGTGGCTGGATGGCTTCATCCAGCGCAACCGCAAGCACTTGGGCGATGATCTGGTGCTGGCATTCGGCGCCTATTTCGGCGAAACCATACGTGTTCGCTACCAATGCGACTGGATCGACCTGGGCGGCGGTGCAGTCGCTCTGCGTTGTCCCCCCGAGTCGGTGTTGTTTCCGATCGAAAAAGTCGCCAAACAAGTGGACAACGGCGGTGAAGACTCGATTTACGACATGTACAAGGCCATTCCGGAGCTATTGCGGCGAGCGAAAGGCGACGGCGGACGGTGATTGGCCCACGGCGCTCCCAGGTCTTGCCGCTGGTGCCCGGCGCTTCCAGGATGGCAGCGCATACGAATGCAGTGGCGGTCGGTGTGGCTGTGCATGCGCCATAATTGCGCTGCTGCCCGCGCTTCCGGCGCCACCACCCTGCTGACCAAGGCGATTCTGTGCACGAGACCCTGCTGCTGTTTGGCGCGACCGGCGATCTCGCCCAGCGCTATCTGTTTGCTTCCCTGCTGAACCTGCTGCGCGATCGCTTGCTGCCGCCGGGTTTCAAGGTCTACGCGATCGCCCGCCAGGAGCTCGGCAATGCCGGTTTCCATGCGCTGCTGTTGAAGCGGCTCGGCGATGTCGATCCGAAGGCACCAGAGGTGATCGATCTGCTGGCGCGCACCGAGTATCTGAGCGTCGATCTGGCCGATCCAGCGCAACTGGTCGAACGCCTGGCGCCGCTCGCCGGCCGCGATTGCGTGAGCTATCTGTCCACCCCGCCCAGTCTGTATGTGCCGATCACCCAGGGTCTGAAGGCGGCCGGGCTGCTCGATGCGCCCTCGCGATTGGTGCTGGAGAAGCCGATCGGCCGCGATCTGGCCAGCGCGCGCACGATCATGGACGCGGTCAGCGCCTGCGTCAGCGAAGACCGGGTGTTTCGCATCGATCATTATCTGGGCAAGGCGCCGGTGCAGAACCTGCTCGCGCTGCGTTTCGGCAACGCGCTGCTGGAAGCGGTCTGGCACCACCGCTGGATCGCCTCGGTGGATATCCTGGTCGCCGAGACCGATGGCGTCGATGGCCGCGAGGGCTATTACGCCAACTACGGCGCGCTGCGCGATATGGTGCAAAACCATATCCTGCAATTGCTGTGCCTGATCGCGATGGAGCCGCCGTCGGCACTGGATGCCGATTCGGTGCGCGACGAAAAACTCAAGGTGCTGCGCGCGCTGCGCCCGATGCGTGCCGACCAGGTCGATCAACACAGCGTGCGCGGCGCCTATCAGGCCGGCGTGGTCGGCGGCAAACCGGTGGCCGGTTTCCAACCGCCGACGCCGTCCGCGCAGGACACCGAGACCTATGTCGCGCTGATCGCATACATCGACAACTGGCGCTGGGCCGGGGTGCCGTTCCGGCTGCGCACCGGCAAGCGCATGGCCGAGCGTTGTTCGGAAGTGGTGATCACCTTCCGCGAGGTGTCGCACTGGCTGTTCGAGAAACCCGGCCGCGAACGCTCGACGCCGAACCGCATGGTGTTTCGCTTGCAGCCCGAGGAAAACATCGAACTCACCCTGATGAGCAGCCTGGCCGCCCCCGAGTGGGGCGCGCTGGAGCTGCAACCGCTGCCGCTCGACCTGTCGATGCCGATCAACCTGCGCCGACGCATCGCCTACGAGCGCCTGCTGCTCGATGCTTTCCACGGCAACCCGGCGCTGTTCGTGCGCAACGACGAGGTCGAAGCCGCCTGGACCTGGATCGACAGTATCGCCGACGCCTGGCGCGAAGCCGGTACTGCGATCCAGCCGTACATGGCCGGCTCCTGGGGCCCGGAGGCGGTCGAAGCGCTGATGCCGGAGTGTTGTTCGGGCGGTGCCCGTCGCGCGCATCGCAAGGGCGGCTGAGGCGATGCCGCGCAAGGCTCGCGATCGCGCCCTGCTGGCCGATATCGGCGGCACCAACGCGCGCTTCGCGCTGGCCGATACCCGCGCCGCCATGCCGTTGCTGGCCGAGACCATCCGCGATTACCGGGTGCGTGACTTCGACTCGCTGGCCGCGGCCGCGGCGCGCTATCAGGCCGACATCGGGGTGCGCGCCGGGCGCGCCTGCTTCGCGGTGGCCGGTCGGGTCGATGGCGACAGCGTGCGCATGACCAACCACCACTGGCATGTCGGATTGCGCGAAACCCAGGCGGCGCTGGCGCTCGATCATCTGCAAGTCATCAACGATTTCTATGCGCTGGCACGGGGCGTGCCGCTGATCGATGCCGGGCATCTGGTCGCGATCGGTCCGGACGCCGATCGCCAGGGTTCGACCCGCAGCGCCAAGGTCTGGGCGGTGCTGGGCCCCGGCACCGGCCTCGGCTGGGCGGCGCTGATGCGTTTCGGCGACCATTACCACGTGCTCGAAACCGAGGGCGGCCATATCGGCTTCGCGCCGCGCAGCGCCGAGGAATCGGCCTTGCTCGCGCAGTTGCATCGCTCGTTCGTGCGGGTCTCGAACGAACGCCTGATCTGCGGCGCCGGCCTGCGCAATATCCACCAGGCACTGGCGGCGCTGGCCCAGGAACCGGCCGAGGACCTGCGCCCGGAACAGATCAGCCAACGCGCCGGCGAGGGCAGCGACGCCCTGTGCGTGCAGGCGATGGAGACTTTCGTGCGCGTGTTCGGCGCGGTGGCCGGCGACGCCGTGCTCGGCTTCGGCGCCTGGGACGGCGTGTATCTGGCCGGCGGCCTGATTCCGCATATCCTGCCGTGGTTGCAAACCGGCGCATTCCGCCAGCGCTTCGAGGACAAGGGCCGCTTCCAGGATTCGATGCAGCGGGTGCCGACCCTGGCGATCCTGCATCCGCAGCCGGGGCTGCTCGGCGCCGCCGCAGTCGCCGCCCGCGACGCCGGGGTGCGGGCATGAGCGCGGCCTTGGTCGCGCGCGCGGCGCTGGCGCCGGTCTGGCATGGCCATGCCGACGCCGGATCCTGGGCGGACGCGGCCGCGGCCGAGATCGCCGCGGTGCTCCGCGCCGCACTGAACGAACAAGCGCAGGCGCTGCTGCTGCTGTCAGGCGGCAGCACCCCGGAGCCGGTCTACCGGCGGCTGGTGGCGGCGGCACTGGACTGGTCGCGGGTGATCGTTTCCCTGGTCGATGAACGTTTCGTCGCGGCCGATCATCCGGCCAGCAATGGCCGCCTGATCGCGGCGGTATTCGGCGATGGCGCCAGCGCCGCGACGATCTGGCCGCTGGTCGAATCGGGACTCGGCATCGACGAGTGCGTGGCGCTCGCCAATCAGCGCCTGGCCGATTTCGCCCGGCCGGCCGCGGCGGTGGTATTCGGTATGGGCGAGGACGGCCATACCGCCTCGCTGTTTCCCGGCGCCGTCGATCTGGCGGCGGCGCTGGCCAGCGACCAGGCCTACGTTCGTTTCGATGCCAGCGGCTGCCCGGTCGCCGGCGAGTACCCGCGGCGCATCACCCTGACGCCGCACGGCTGGCAAGACGCGCGCGAGCGTTTTCTGTTGATCGGCGGCACGCGCAAGCGCCGGGTTTTCGAGAAGGCCAGCGCCGCCGGCGCGGTGCAGCGCTTTCCGATCCAAGCCGCGATCGCCCTAGGCCAGCGCGCGCTGGTCGTGCACTGGAGTCCCTGAATCGTGCCTCTCCATCCCGAACTCGCCCGAATCACCGCACGCATCGCCGAGCGCAGCCGCGGCAGCCGCGCCGACTATCTGGCCCGAATCGCCGCGGCCCGTCGCCAGGGACCGGCCCGCGGTGTGCTCGGTTGCGGCAATCTGGCCCACGGCTTCGCTGCCTGCGGGCCGGACGACAAGGCCAATCTGAAAACCGGGCAGGCGGCCAATATCGCCATCGTCAGCGCCTACAACGATATGCTTTCGGCGCACCAGCCGTATGCGCGCTATCCGGACTTGATCCGCGATCATGCGCGTGCGCTTGGGCTCAGCGCCCAGGTCGCCGGTGGCGTGCCGGCGATGTGCGACGGCGTCACCCAGGGCCGGCCGGGCATGGAGCTGTCCCTGTTCAGCCGCGACGTGATCGCCGAGGCGACCGCGATCGCGCTCAGCCACGATATGTTCGACGCCGTGCTGTGCCTCGGCATCTGCGACAAGATCGTGCCCGGCCTGCTGATCGGCGCGCTCGCCTTCGGCCACCTGCCGACCGTGTTCGTACCGTCCGGACCGATGCCGAGCGGGATCAGCAACACCGCCAAGGCGGCGGTGCGCGAACGCTATGCCGAGGGCCTGGTCAGCCGCGCCGAACTGCTGGAAGCCGAGGCCGCTTCTTATCACGCCGCCGGCACCTGCACTTTCTACGGCACCGCCAATTCCAACCAGGCCCTGCTCGAAGCGATGGGTCTGCAACTGCCCGGCGCCTCGTTCGTGGCGCCGGATTCGCCGCTGCGCGACGCACTGACACTGGCCGCGGTCGAACGTGCCGGCGCGATCACCGCGCTCGGCGGCGACTATCGCCCGCTTGGCGAGTTGGTCGATGAGCGCGCCATCGTCAATGCGATCGTGATGCTGCTCGCGACCGGTGGTTCGACCAACCACAGTATCCACTGGGTGGCGGTGGCCCGCGCCGCCGGCATCCTGATCGACTGGGACGATTTCGATCAGTTGGCGGCGATCACCCCGCTGCTGGCGCGCATCTACCCGAACGGCCAGGCCGACGTGAACCAGTTCGATGCCGCCGGCGGACTGCCCTTCGTCACCCGCGAATTGATCGCCGCTGGCTTGCTGCACGCCGATATCATCGGTATTGCCGACCAGCGTGGACTAAGCGCCTGGACCAAAACTGCCGTGCTCGATCAGGGCCGGTTGCGTTGGGACGAACTGCCGGAAGCGAGCGGCGACGCCAGCATTCTGCGTCGCCGAGACGATCCGTTCGATGCCCACGGCGGCCTGCGCCTGCTGACCGGCAACCTGGGCCGTTCGCTGATCAAGGTCTCGGCACTCAAGCCGGAACTGCGCCGCATCGAAGCCCCGGCGGTGGTGCTCGACGATCCCGCGCAACTGGCCCGGCTGCACAAGGCCCGGGCGTTGCCGCAGGATTTCGTCGTGGTGCTGCGCTTCCAGGGTCCACGCGCCAACGGCATGCCGGAACTGCACAGCCTGACGCCGCTGCTCGGCATGCTGCAAAACCAGGGCCGACGTGTCGCCCTGGTCACCGATGGCCGCCTGTCCGGCGCCTCCGGCAAGATTCCGGCGGCGATCCATGTCAGCCCGGAAGCCCTGGCCGCAGGCCCGATCGCCAAAGTGCGCGAGGGCGATCCGATCCGTCTCGATGGCGAGGCCGGCACGCTCGATGCCCTGGTCGATGCGGCCGAATGGGCGGCCCGTGTTCCGGCCGCATTGCCGGCGCGCGAAGACTGGAGCCTGGGCCGCAGTTTGTTTGCCGCCCGCCGCGCCGTGGTCGGTGGCGCCGAGCAGGGCGGCTCCAGTTTGTTTCCGTCCTGAGCCGCGTTGCACGCTTCCCTTCCTGCCAGGTAGAACATCGATGTCGAAACAGACCGCCACCCGAGAGCTGCTGATCCGTGCTGGCGTGATGCCGGTGGTCACCGTGGCCAGCGTCGAACAAGGCCTGCGTATTGCCCGTGCCCTGGCCGCGGGCGGGCTCAGCGCGATCGAAATCACTCTGCGCTCGGCCGCCGCGCTGGGCGCGGTGCGCGCGATCAAGGCCGAGCTGCCCGCGCTCGCGGTCGGCGTCGGTACCGTATTGAACGCGGCCCAGGTCGATCGCGCGCTGGAAGCCGGCGCCGATTTTCTGGTCAGCCCCGGCACCAGCCCGGCCCTGGCCGGAGTGCTCGCCGACTGCCCGCTACCAAGCATTCCCGGCGCGGCCACCCCGTCCGAAATCATGGCGCTGCTGGAACTCGGATTTGATTGCGTGAAACTTTTCCCGGCCGCGGCGCTGGGCGGTATCGCTCGCATCAAGGCCCTGGCCGGGCCGTTCCCCGAGCTGGCGCTATGCCCGACTGGCGGCATCGCCGAGGCCGAGGCGGCAGCCTATCTGGCCCAGCCGAACGTGCTGTGCATCGGTGGATCGTGGATGCTGCAAGCCGACTGGCTGGCCGCAGAGCGCTTCGACCTGATCGCAGCCAGCGCCGCCGCCGCCCACGCCCTGGCCGCGAGCGCGCGGCGGTATTGAACCGCGCCGCACGCCATAACGTATAGCCGTAGGTCGGTTCAAGCCGCAGAGCGGCGGAACCGACATGGCCGCCTAGTCCAGCTCCTTCTGGTGGCGAATCGCCAGAATCGTGACCTGATCGCCATCCACACGGTAGCGGGCGACATAGCCGCTGTCGCCGAAGGCGATCGGCCATTCGCGGAAGCCATCCGGCAATTCGTCGATCGGGCGGCCCATGCGCGGCTGCGTTGCGAGCCGCCGCAGGCTCTGCCGAATGGCCGCACCAGCCCGTTGCGCAGCGTCGGGATGATGCGGGCGCAGAAACTCACGCAAGCGTTGGATGTCGCCGATGGCGGCCGGTGCAAAGATCACCCGTGGCATTGCGGCGTGGGCAATTCATCCTCTGAGCCCCAACTGGCAAGCCACTGGTCGACTTCCTCGGCGCTGGCATGCAGGCCATTAGACTGAAACGACGTCCATGCCTTCAGCGTGTCCTGCCGAAAGGTCTCTTGCTTTTCTTCGCGCTCGACATATTGCGCGATTGCTTCGCGCATGATCCAGTGCGAACTGCGACGGCGGGCATCGGCCAGTTCCTGCACGCGTTGCTTCAAGGCTTGGTCGAGCTTGATCGAAGTTGACGTTGCCATGCGGGCACCCATAGCGAGAGGTAACACCCTGCGCTACTTTAGTCGCCGGGAACCCTGCTGTCCATCGCCGGGACCGGCCGTAACCGTAGGTCGGTTCAAGCCGCAGAGCGGCGGAACCGACATGCCCGCTCAGGCCGAAGCCGGCGGCCCGACGCTCGCTATCAGGCAGCCCCAGGCCGGGGCGCGGAACAGGTCGCCGTCGAGGTGCGCCAGCGGCAGACCGTGTTCGCTGATCGGGCTGGCCCGGCCGGGCAGCGGCAGTGGGCAGCACACCTCGTCAGCACTGAGGTTGAAGGCGAGCAACAAGGTCTCGCCGGCGAAACTGCGGGTGAAGGCGAGGATCGGCTCGGGGGTGTCGAGGAAGGCAATGTCGCCCCAGCGCAGGCAGGGCTGCAAGCGCCGCCAGTGCATGAACTGGCGGAAGCGCCGTAGTGGCGAATGCACGCCGTTCTCCTGCACCGCCACCGCCAGCGCCCGATGCTGTTCCGGGATCGGTAGCCAGGGCTCGGCGCTGGAGAAGCCGTTGTGGGTCTGTTGCGCATCCCAGGGCATCGGCGTGCGGCAGCCGTCGCGGCCCTTGAAGTTCGGCCAGAACGCCTTGCCATACGGGTCCTGCACCGATTCGTAGGGCACCTCGGCTTCGCTTAGCCCAAGCTCTTCGCCCTGGTAGACGCAGGCCGAGCCGCGCAGACTGCACAGCAGACCAACCAGCATGGCCGCCATCTCCGGACTGGCTTGGCCGCCACCCCAGCGCGTGCAGGCGCGCACCACGTCGTGGTTGGAAATCGCCCAGCACGGCCAGCCCGCGGCCATCACCCGATCCAGCCGGCTGACCGTAGCGCGGAAATAAGCGGCGCTGAAATCATCGGTCAGCAGTTCAAAGCTGTAAGCCATGTGCAGACCGCGTGCGTGGGTGTACTCGGCCATGGTCGCCAGCGAATCTTCAGACGAAATCTCACCCAAGCTGACCACGCCGGGATACTGATCGAGTAGGGCGCGCAGGTCGGCCAGAAACGCCAGATTCTCCGGCTGGGTATTGTTGTAGTGGTGATACTGGAAGGCGTAGGGGTTGTCCGGGCTGAAACCGCGCCCAACCCGGTGCTCGACCGGTTTGGGCGGGTTGTCGCGCAGCAGTAGGTCGTGAAAATAGAAGTTGACCGCGTCCAGCCGGAGCCCGTCCACCCCGCGGTCCAACCAGAAGCGCAGCACATCGAGCACGGCCGCACGCACTTCGGGGTTGTGGAAGTTCAAGTCCGGCTGCGATGACAGGAAGTTATGCAGGAAATACTGGCCGCGGCGCGGCTCCCAGCGCCAGGCGACACCGCCGAAGATCGACATCCAGTTGTTCGGCGGCGTGCCGTCGGCGCGCGCGTCGGCCCATACGTACCAGTCGGCCTTGGGGTTGTCGCGGCTGCTGCGGCTTTCCTTGAACCACTCGTGCTCGATCGAATTGTGGCTGAGCACCTGGTCGATCATCACCTTCAGACCAAGCGCGTGGGCGCGCTCCAGCAGCCGGTCGAAGTCGGCTAGCGTACCGAACAGCGGATCGACCGCGCGGTAGTCGGCGACGTCGTAGCCGAAGTCGGCCATCGGCGATTGAAAGAACGGCGCGATCCAGATGCCGTCTACGCCGAGACTGGCGACGTAGTCGAGCCGGTCAATGATGCCGGGCAGATCACCGACGCCGTTGCCGTCGGTGTCGAGGAAGCTGCGCGGATAGATCTGGTAAATGACCGCGCCGCGCCACCAAGGCGCGGGCTCGGGCACGGCCAGCGTCACGGCGGCAGGCTGTGGGGCAGGGTGCGACACAGGATCGATTCCATCGGCTGGCGGTCGGCGGAGTGTACGGGCAAGCGCCTTGCAAGCGCCCCGCTGCTGCATACGTATTCATCGTGCCGCAGCGTTGGGCAAAGCCCGGCAATCCCGCCATTTCGTGGCGATGGTGAAGCATGCGGGGTAACGAAAAAGTAATGAATACGTATGCAGGCATCTGGTCGCGCTACCGGCCCGGCCATAGGATGCGCAGCACGGATGACCCTGGAGTCATCGCTCTAAAACACCGGCACGATCTCCGCTTCCCGCGGCTCGGCTGGCAACCCATCGGCAGCTCACCCCCGGGAGGGAATCATGTTGGAATTGAAGCGTAATGCGTTGTTTCTGGCGCTGGCGGCAACCGGTTTCTGTATGGTTTCCGCGGTCAACGCGCAGGAGGCCGCGGCCACCGCAGTCACCGACCCGACCACCCAGGACGCCGCCGACGACAGCGATCAGGACGCCAAGGACGCCGCAGCGCGCAAGGCCAAGACCGAAGACTCGGCGGCCAAGATGGACGTGGTCGAGGTGCGCGGCTTCCGTCAGTCGGTCGAAACCGCGATCGCGGTCAAACGCGACAACTCCTCGATTGTCGAGGTGATCTCGGCCGAAGACATCGGCAAGCTGCCGGACGTGAGCATCGGCGAGGCGCTGGCGCGACTGCCCGGCGTGACCACCCAGCGCGTTGATGGCCGCGCCCAGGTGATCAGTATTCGTGGTCTTAGCCAGGACTTCAGCACCGCCCTGTTGAACGGCCGCGAACAGGTCACCACCGGCGATAACCGCGGCATTGAGTTCGACCAGTACCCGGCCGAACTGCTCGGTGGTGTGGTGGTCTACAAGACCCCGGACGCCAACCTGGTCGGCCAGGGTCTGGCCGGTACCGTGGACCTGCGCACCATTCGCCCGCTGGAGCACGGCCGTCAGACCCGGGTGGTCAACGCCCGTTACGAAGCTACCAACGACAGCACTTTCAACCCGGACGCGCCGGACACCGGCCACCGCATTACCGGCATGTTCATCGACCAGTTCCTGGACGATACCCTGGGTATCACCTTGGGTGTGGCGGTGCAGTCGACGCCGTTCCAGCAGGAGCGCTTCAACGCCTGGGGCTTCCCGACCGTGAGCGACGGCGGCCCGCGCGTGATCGGCGGTGCCAAGCCGTTCGTTGGTTCCAACGATCTGAACCGCACCGGCCTGATCGGCACCATCGAATACCGGCCGAGCGATACCTATCACACCACGCTCGATCTCAGCTACTACGACTTCAACGAGACCCAGTTGATCCGCGGCATCGAGTTCCCGTTGTTCTGGTCGAACGCCCAGCTTCGCCCCGACTTTACCGCGGTCGATGGCCTAGTAACCCAGGGCACCTTCGACAATGTCCGCGGGGTGATGCGTAACGACCGCAATGAGCGCAACGCGCAGTTGTTCAGCTTCGGCTGGAACAACCGCTTCCAGTTCAACGACAGTTGGGGTGCGGAAACCGACCTCAGCTACTCGCGTTCGGAACGCAGCGACGATTTGGTTGAGACCTACCTGGGCACCGGCCCCGGCTCCAACAACGGCCTGGCCGATTCGCTCGGTTTCAGTGTCGGCAGCGGCGGCCAGTTCCGCTTCAGCCCGACCATCGACTACGGCAACCCGGCCCTGTTCGGCATCACCGACCCGCAGGGCTGGGGCGGCGGCGCCGGTCTCACCCAGGCCGGTTTCATCAACTCCCCGGATACCGAGGATCAGCTCGCCCACCTCAAGCTCAGTGTCGACCGCGCATTCTCCAGCGGCGCGATCAGCAAGCTCACCGTCGGCGCCGACTTCAGCCGCCGCGACAAGGACCGGCAGATCCGTCAGCAGTTCCTGACCCCGGAAAACGGCACCGACAATACCAATGGCTTCACCCCGATCCCGACCCAACTCCTGTTCGCCAACCCGGTCAATCTGGGCTTCATCGGTATCCCCGGCCACCTGTCGCTGCGCCCGCTCGAACTGATTGAGCAGGGTTTCCTGATCCCGATCGATACCGCGCTGTCCTCGTTCAACATCCCGCAGGACTGGAAGGTGCGCGAAGACATCGCGCTCGGCTTTATCAAGGCCGATATCGACACCCAGTGGGGCGACACCCTGGTCAGTGGCAATATCGGCGTGCAGGCGATCTATACCGACCAGAGCTCGGGCGGCTTCCGCGCCGCAGCGCCACCGCCGGGCAGCCCGGGGGTGGAAAATCCGAACTTCGTCGCGTCGCGCGACGGCGACAAGTACTGGCGGCTGCTGCCCAGCCTCAACCTGGTCTTCGACTTCGGCGACGATATGAAGGCGCGCCTCGGCGCCGGCCGGACCATGGCGCGGGCGCGTATGGACCAGCTTAACGCTGGCCTCAGCCTGAACGTCAACCGCACCCAGCTCACCTCGACCGACCCGAACCGCTCGGCATTCAGCTCCAGCGGCGGCAATGCCAATCTGAAGCCGTTCATGTCGACCAACCTCGACCTGTCGCTGGAAAAATACTTCGCCGATGGCAAGGGCTATATCGCCCTGGCCGGCTACTACAAGGACCTCGAAGACTTCGTCAACCCGAACTCCGCGCGCCTGGTCGACTTCTCGCAGTTCGTCGATGAGTTCCTGAGCCCGGAAGAACAGCAGATGCTCGGTACGCCGTTCGGCACCGCCTCCGGTCCGACCAACAGCGGTAGCGGTTGGATTGCCGGTGGCGAACTGACTGCCTCAGTACCGCTCGACTTGTTGCTTCCGGCGCTCGATGGTTTCGGTGTGATTACCAACCTGACCTATACCGACAGCAGCGTGCATCTGGCCCCGGGCGAAAGCAAAATCCCCTTTCCTGGTTTGTCCGAGTACGTGGTCAACACCACCCTGTACTTCGAACGGAGCGGCTTTTCAGCTCGCCTTGGCCACCGCTACCGCGACGACTTCCTGTCCGAGATTTTCGGTCTGAGCGCGACCCGGGTCACCCGCTCGGCCAAGAGCGAGGCCCAGCTCGACGCCCAGGTTAGCTACGAGTTTCAGCAAGGCACGCTTCATGGCCTGACCCTGCTCGCCCAAGCCAACAACCTGACCGACGCGGCGTTCACCACCTTCGAGCAAGGCGATGGCCGTTTCGTTATTGACCGGCAGAAGTTCGGCGTCAACTTCCTGTTCGGCGCCTCCTACAAGTTCTGATCGATCGGGTTTCCTCCGAATCCCGTTCACCCCTGGCAGCGCTCTTCCCCGCTGCCAGGGGTTTATTTTGATAGAGCAGTGTTAGGTTTTAGGTTTTAGGTGTCGGTGCGGCGTCTGCACCGCTTTCCCGTCTCCGGCTTGCCACTGTCCTGTTGCGCCCGCGTCGCTCGGGTGATGTCGGTAGCCCCTAGCCCCTAGCCCCGTCCAGTGTTCCCGTTCGGACTTATGATGCGACGGTGCTCTCCGCTGTGCCCTGAAAACCGAAAACTGAAAACCTAAAACCTAAAACCTAAAACCT